>CAMYKY010000037.1 GCA_947259165.1 uncultured Acidobacteriota bacterium
GTCCAACGAGACATCCTCCGCGATCTCTTCCGCGACGCGCCCGGCGCCGCGAATGACGAGGCCCAAGACGAGGATCCAAGCGAGGATGACGATCTCCGCGGCGGTGACGTAGGAGCGCTCGGGATGCCGGAAGCGTTCCAAGATTTTGAAGGCGCCCCAAGCGATGAACAGCAGCGGCCAATACGCTCCATACAACACCAGGGCCTGCATCCCGACTCGGAACGAGGAAATGCCCATGAAGCTCAGAATATTGTTGGTCAAAAAGAGCGAGCCAATCGAGATGAGCAAGACGCCCGAAATTACGGCACATCCGCTTCGGGCGCTTCTGGAAGGAGCCGGAGCGTCAGTCATTGCTGTTGGAATCGATCCCTGGATCGCTCGGCGTCGACGAAGACTGCTCGGCCGTCGAGGCGACGCTGAGCCCTCTGGGCTTCTTCAGAATGTAAATGCCCAACGCGATGATCGCGATCGGCCACAGATCCTCGATCCAATCGATATCGAACAGCCCGTAGTTGTCGACCATCAAAACAACACCGATGGCAACGAGCGCCCATCCCCACCAGCTTTCGAAGGCAAAACCCTCAGACGGGTCAGGCAGTTGCTGGCCGGTCTCTATCAGATGGTTGAGCTCGACCGCGCTTCGATGTGCGTCAATCATCGAAAAGATCCAGAGAAACGGGATGAGGATCCCCATGAAGGCACCGGGGCCCTCGGCGGCGAGGTATATGGCACTTGCAACAGACACGATCAGCAACAGGCCCTTGGCGGGTTGACCGATGTACACGTGCCCGATGCCTGGGATCAGCGAGAGCCAGAAAGCGGCGGCTGGGGAGCGTTTCATAGGGGACTCCTTGGAAAATGTTCCGAAGCGACGATGCTGGCTCGTTGGCGTGGGGGAGACGCTCGCTCCGGTTGGAGCTCTCGCGACTGTTCGCCGTCATCGTTTGACTCGCGACCCGACAGCTCGAGGTAGCGCAGCTGCTCGTTGATCCGGTCGAGACGGTCCTCGAACGCGACTCCTACGGTGATGCGGAGCACGTTCAAATCGTCGATCCACCGCTGCGTTTGGTGGTAGGTGCGCACGCCAAAGCTATAGGCCTGATGCGCAGTGCGCGACGTCTTGCGAGATAGTTCCGAGGCGAGTTCGGGAGGGCGCCAAATGAGCAACAAGGCGATGACGGCGGCTACCGCGAGCCAGCTCGAGCTCGCAACGCGGCGTGGACGACTCACGACCGGCCGTGGTTTCTCGCGATATGTTCCCGACGGCCGTGGCGGCTCGATCCGAAGTGACTCTGCGGCGGCGCCGCAGAGCCGGTGCAACAGAGTCTCCGCGGGGGCTGGAATCGTCAGAGCGTGGAGCGTGTCCACGACCTCCTCAAACGCTGCATAGAGGCTCGTACATTCGTCGCAGGCATCGAGATGCGCTGCGAGCTCGCGGTCGAGCGGTGGCGCGAGAGAGCCATCGGCGTGGTCCGAAAACAGCTCTTCCGCGCGCCGACAGTTCATGAGACGTCCCCCCTGGCGCCCTTGGCCTGCCCGTTGCTCCACGCCGTCTTGTTCCGTTTGAGTCGGCGCGCGAGCTCTATCCGTCCGCGATTGATTCGAGATTTGACCGTTCCGAGGGGGACTTTGAGCGCGTCCGCCATCTCGTCGTAGGTCATTTCTTGAAGATCTCGCAAGATCACTGCCTGCCCCAGCTCGACGGGGAGCCTGTCGATGGCCTTACGGAGCCAGGTGGAAAGGTCTTTTTGCTGTAGAGAACGGTGCGGGTCCGTGGTTTCAGCAGGATCCCAGGTGAATAAGACAGCATGGTCAAACTCCTCACCGTCCACAACGAGTGAGCGCTCACGTCGACGTCGACGGTAGTGATCGATGGCGTAGTTTCGCGCAACGCGTTGGATCCATGCCTGAAGGCTTCCCGAACTATCGAAATTCCCGAGTGCGGAGAGTAAGTGCAGAAAAATCTCCTGCGTGAGCTCCTCTGCCTCGTCCGATCGTCCGGTGAACTGGTAGGCAACATGCCAAATCCTCCGCTGGTATCGCTCCACGAGCGTCACCCAAGCACTCTCATCACCGCTCCGGCAGCGGCGCGCGAGCTCGCCATCCGTTAGCAAATCGCCTGGTCTCCGCTGTTTGTCGAACTCACACCCCGAAACGAGCTTGAGTCCTGGAATGTTCCACGGATGTTACGGTCGTTTCTTGAGCCTGCGATGCACATTAGGCGATCTCTTCTAAATTCTTGCGACAACTTGACTTTCGGCGACTATTCTAGTTAGTATTTTGCCGGATGTCCCCGTAAGTCCAAGCTTCCATACAAAAAAGAGTGTCCAACCGACCGAAGCTCTCCTCTGCGAGGACGCAGACCGTCCTGGGTGTCGCCATCGCGGCGGTGCTCTTGTGGTTGTTCTTCCGGGGCGCCGATCTGGATTCGATCTGGCAAAGTGTGGCCAGCGCGAGTCCCTCCCTCCTTCTTGCTGCGGCGGTGATGACGCTGGTGACCAACTTTTGGCGAGCGCTGCGGTGGCAGGTGTTGCTGACGCCGCTTGGCCATGCTGGGCTCTGGAATTGCTTCGCGACCACGATCATCGGGTTCATGGTTAACTTTCTCGTACCTCCTGGCCGATTGGGTGAGATCGCGCGCCCGTACTTGCTGGCTCGGAGAGAGGGTTTCGCCGCGTCGAGTGCGTTCGCGACCATCTTTCTCGAACGGATCCTCGATTTGGTCTCGGTCGTGATGCTGATTGGCGCTTGGCTCTTGGTTGCCGAGCCGCCGTCTTCGAGCGCAGATGTGATGCTGGGATTGAGAACGGGCGGGGTCGTCGGGTTCGTCGGCGCCGCGGCGGCGCTGTCGGTGATGTTCGTCTTCGCGCGGGACCCGGAAAAGGCGAAATACTGGTCGGGGCGGATCTTTCGTATACTGCCCGCGAAGCTCGAGGCGAAGTTGACGCGGTTCGCGGAGACCTTCACCGCCGGCCTCGCGGTGCTTGTCGACGCGACGAGCTTCTTGAAAGCCTTGATGATGTCGTTCGGTGTTTGGCTCAGTATCGCGGCGGCGTTTTGGATCGGTGCCCGCGCTCTGGGCGTCGAGTTTCCGTTCGGGGACACGTTTCTCGTGATCGGGTTTCTCACCGTGGGCGTAGCCGTGCCGACGCCAGGCGCCGTGGGCGGATACCACTATATGTGCGCCCTGGCGTTGACGAAACTGTTCGGTGTGGATCCGGGGGTGGCTGGCGCGGTGGCGCTCGTTAACCACGCGATTGCGTATCTACCGGTCACCGCGGTGGGGATTTTCGTGTTTCCGAGTTTTGGTGGAAGCTTTCGCCAGCTGAAAAACATTTCCAGAGAAGACGATGAGGAGAAGCGAGCGTGAAGTGTCCCTTTTGTGGTCATTCGGCAGACAAGGTCGTAGACTCGAGAGAGAGCAAGGAGGGGGAGGCGATTCGCCGCCGCCGACAGTGTTTGAAGTGCGGGCGTCGCTTTACGAGCTACGAGCGCATCGACCGTATCGACTACCGCGTCGTCAAAAAGGACGGTTCGCGCGAGCGTTTCGACCGCGAGAAGTTGATGAACGGCCTTCTCAAAGCGTGCGAAAAACGAGCGGTACCCTTGACGAGGCTCGAGACCATCGTCGATAAGATCGAACAACGGCTCCACGACACATCGGACAAAGAGGTCTCGACGACGGAGGTTGGCGAGCAGGTGATGTCTGAGCTCAAAGCGATGGACCAGGTGGCGTACGTACGCTTTGCGTCCGTATACCGTGAATTCAAGGACGCTAACGAGTTCGTCGAGACGATTCGCTCTTTGTTGGGACGACACGACGCGGCCGAATGACACGTCTGTTGTCTCGGATGCTGGCGGTGCTCGTCATGGGGGTGTGCGACTTCGCGGTTTCGGCGGAGAGCCCAGCGGCGGAAATCGTCGACCTCGTTCCCGTGATTCGGGACGAAGGGATAAGCGTCAGTTTTCGGGTCGAAGACGCGTTTAGCGAGGACATCGTCCGGGCGATCGATACCGGGCTCGAAGTGAGCTTTCGCTACAATGTAGAGTTGAAGCGGGCCCGATCGGGCTGGCTCGATGAGAGGGCTGCGGCCCGACAGATTCGCACTGCGGTCACCTACGACAATTTGACGCGGCGCTACTCTCTCACCCGAGAGATCGATGGAGAGATCGATTCGACCGAGATTGTGGCCAACGCGGACGGGATGAGGCGCTTCATGACGGAGTTCGAATCGCTGTTGCTGTTCGATGTGTCGCTCATGAGGCCCAACGAGGAGTACTATTTGAGGGTGAATGGAGTGATGGAGGATCGCAACCTGCTCCTGCTCATCCCCTGGAATGTCGCCGCCGATTGGCGCGAGGCTCATTTTACGTACATGCCGTGAGTTTTTCTTCATGAGCGATAAAGGGACCGTGTCCTCGAAAAGGGAGATCCGAGACAATCTCCGCCTCGTCGCGGTAACGGTTCTGCTCCTGCTGGGTGTCACCCTGGTGAGCACCTATCTCATCGGCAAGGCAGAGTCGTTCAAGCCCGACTACATCGCGCGAGCTTTTCTCTTCGGCTTCACTCTGGTGATTTGGGCGCTGCTGCTCGTGCTCGCTTTCGTCCTCGGCCGGAATCTCATCAAACTTTTTCTCGAGAGAAAACGCTCCGCGCGCGGAGCCAATTTCAAAACCAAACTCGTTATCATCTTTATGGGCTTTGCACTCGTGCCGTCGGCCTTGATCGTTCTCGTGGGGAGCCGACTCATTTCGACCTCGGTGGACCGCTGGTTCTCGCACCCGGTGGAAGAAGTCCTCGTCGGCTCCCAGGGTGTGGTCGAGCACTACTTTCAGGAAAAACACGATAGCGCAACCTATTACGCGCGCAGCTTGTCGCGCGAGATCGGGGAGTCGCGGCTTCTGACTCCCGAGCGGCTCTCCCGTTTGAGCCGAACGATGAACGATCGGCTCACCCGGTATCGATTGGATATGGTGACCGTTCTTTCTGCGGACGGACCGCTATGGACTTCTGCGCGACCGGGGCTGCCTCAATACAACCCCGACTCCACCATCCGTCTCGCCGAGACCGGTCTGCGGGGCGAGGAAACGCTGCATCAAGATTCGCTCGGCGAAGGCGCTCTCGTTCAGTACGTTTCTCCCGTCTACTCGCCGGGGACGCTTGACGTCGAAGGAGCGGTCGTCGTTTCGTATTTCGTGCCCAAGGACCTGGCAACGATTCTCGATGACGTGAACCGGCAGGCCAACGCCTACCAGCAAGCCGAAGCCCAGAAGGAGCCCATTCAAGACCTCTATCTGTCCTTTTTCGTGATGGTTTCGTTGTTGTTGCTGCTGTCGTCTACGTGGATGGGACTCTATCTAGCCAAGCGCATTACCGGCCCCATCGGTCAGCTCGTCGAGGCGACCGAGCGTATCATCGCCGGGGATCTAGACCACCCGGTAACCGGGGCAGCGGTCGATGACCTGAGCCTTCTAATGGAATCGTTCAATCGCATGACCACCGAGGTCAAGGCGAGCCAGGACCGCCTCGAGTCGTCTCGACACGATCTCGAGATCAAGAATCTCGAGTTGGACAGGCGCCGCAGCTATATGGAAACGGTGCTCGAGAACATCACCACCGGGGTCATCTCGCTTGGCCGCGAAGGTTTTGTCACCCGTATCAACCAGGCGGCCCTGAAGATGCTGCAATTCGACGCCAGCCTGACCGGGCATCACTACCGTGAAGTGTTCCGCGACGGGGATCTCGCCGCCCTTCGGTTCTTGTTGGACGATATGGCTGGAATCGAAGGCCGTGCGCCCATCGAAGAAGAGCTCGACGTTTCGGTTCAGGGACGCGAGCTGCATTTGTCCGTCTACATTACGGCGTTGAGCGGTGCCGACGGTATTCCATCAGGGCTTCTAGTGGTTCTAGACGATTTGACACAGTTGTTGCGTGCGCAAAAGGTTGCCGCATGGCGTGAGGTCGCACGACGACTGGCGCACGAGATCAAAAACCCGTTGACGCCGATCCAGTTGTCCGCTCAACGCATCAAGAAGCATTTCCGTGAGCGTCTCCTGAGCGACAAGCGCTGGCTCCCTTGGTTCAAGGTGCTCTCGAGCTCTACGACGGGTTGTTCGACGGACTGGTCATTGACAAGCGGTTTGCACAGGGCCTCCCACGTGTCCTCGTCGATCCAGAGCTCATTCGTAGGGTCTTCATCAATATTATCGATAACGCGATCGAAGCGAACGGGGGGAAAGGCGAAATCGTCGTCGAGACGGGCTACGACCGAGATTCGGGTATGGCCCGCGTTGTTGTGGCCGACGATGGACCCGGAGTGGCGCCTGAAGAGCAGGATAAGCTCTTCAGGCCGTACTACTCGACCAAGCGCCGGGGCAGCGGCCTGGGGCTCGCGATCGTGAAGCGCATCGTCGCCGAACATCGAGGACGGGTGCGCGTCGAGAAGAATCATCCGCACGGGGCTCGATTCGTCATCGAGCTTCCCGTCGTGACCGGCGACACCGCGACCGGTGACCCCGCCGACAAACAAGTGACGAGCAGGTCGTAGTTGGTTGCGCTACTCGCCTTTTTGCTCCCAACTTCCCAATGCCAACGGATACCTAGTAGCAGTTCACCAGCAGGCTGTCTAAAGCAAGGGGATATGGGAATGGACGCGATTCGATGTTTGGAGATGGTGGCGGGCCAGAGAGTATGTTCTGTCTCCATATCCCCTCCTATCCCCATATCTCCTTGCTTTTCGGAACCTCGCATCCAGGCTCGACGTCAGAGTCCAGCTTCGGCGCTGGGCGAGAGCGTATGAGTCGAGAGCGCATTCTTGTCGTTGATGACGAGGCCGGGGTTCGCTCGTCGCTAAGGGGCATCTTGGAGGACGAAGGCTATCGGGTCGACACAGATTCGACGGCCGAGGCGGCCCTTACGCGTCTGGCAGCCGAACAATACGACCTCGTTCTTCTCGATGTGTGGCTACCGAAGATGGACGGGATGGAAGCTCTGGAGAGGATGCGCGACGAGGAGCTCGACACGCCCGTCATCGTCATCTCGGGCCACGGAACGATCGAAAGCGCGGTGAAGGCGATCCAGCTCGGCGCTTACAATTTCGTGGAGAAACCGCTTTCGCTCGAAAAGACGCTGATCGCGGTTCACAACGCTTTGCGACAACGGAAGCTCGAGCAGGAAAACCGCGATCTTCGCGAACGGGTGGAATCGCGTCAGATTCTCATCGGAGAAAGCCCTGCGATGCTCGAGCTGAGAAAGCAAATTCGCGTGGCGGCCCCATCCAACGGGCGCGTGCTCATCTTCGGCGAGAACGGCACCGGCAAAGAGCTCGTGGCGAGATTGGTGCACACGCAATCGTTGCGCAGCAAAGGCGCGTTCGTGGAAGTCAATTGCGCGGCGATTCCCGAAGAGCTCATCGAAAGCGAGCTGTTTGGCCACGCGAAAGGAGCTTTTACCGGCGCGGTCTCCGACAAGAAGGGCAAGTTCTTGGCCGCCGACGGAGGGTCGCTCTTCCTCGTCGAGGTGGGCGATATGAGCCTAAAGACGCAGGCCAAGGTCTTGCGAGTGCTCCAGGAGCAAAAATTCGAACCGGTTGGAAGTACCCAGTAGATTGGAGTCGATTGCCTGGTTATCACCGCTACGAACAAAGAGCTCATCGAAGAGATCCGCGCTTGCAATTTTATCGAAGAGTTAGTGAAGCATTTCATCGAGGGCTTTTGTGGTGAGTACGGCAAGAAGCCGAAGGAAGTCAGTCCCTCGGCGCTCGAGCTTCTGATTGCTTATCAGTGGCCGGGCAATGTGCGCGAGCTCAAGAACGTGATCGAGCGGCTGGTGATTATGGTATCTAGAGATTCGATCGAGACCGACGATCTTCCGGTCGCTTTGACCACCAGGATTGATGAGGCGTCGCTCGAGCCTTTCAAGGACTATCCGAGTCTGTCCAGCGCGCGCGAGGCCTTCGAAACGCAGTTCATCGCTCGTAAACTCCGGGACACGAAAGGTAACGTGACCAAAACTGCCGAAGCGCTGGGGATTGAGCGTTCGCATTTGTACCGGAAGATGAAGGCGCTGGGGATAAAGTAGAGGGGGGTCCTGTTCAGCGTTCGGCTTTTTACCACGGAGGCACTGAGAACACGGAGGAAGTAACATCGAAAAGTGAAGAACGCGGACGCGGTCCCGACGCGTGACACGCTACCATTGAGCGGGAAATGGAAGTATATTTCTTTGTGACGTCATAGGAGGCGGGCTCGAAGCCTGGGCCACATTAGCGATTTGGATCGAAAAGACAGCGAGCTCCGGAAGGACGGTCAGTCGACGTCCGAACTCGTTTCCGAGGTCGGCTCTCGGCGCTCGGCGGAACCCTTCTCAACCGCCCCCACCCTCTCCAAAACCGACGAGCTGCTCCACCAAGGTGAAGAGCTCTATTCGATGGGGATGTACGAGCGCGCGATTCACGTCTGGACCCGCATCCTTTTTCTCGAAAAGAGCGACGCCCGTGCGAAGCCGGCGATCGAGCGTGCAAAGCGTGCGCTCTCCGAGCGTCAGCGCGTGCTCGACGAGGAGCTCGCGGTTGCTACGAGCTTGATCGAACGGGGCGATCTCGTCGCGGCAACTGCCAGGGTGTATCAGGTGCTTTCGGTCGACCCACGCAACTCCGAAGGGTATCAGCTCGCTGAACGGATCGCGGCGAAGAAACGCCGCCCGGATTCTGCGCCACCGGTCGCGGTCTCGAAGCAGGTCGTGAACGAGGAGCTTCCGGCCGCGAAGCGCGGTCTCCTGCTGCGTGTCTCCCGTACGGCGGCACCGCACTATCAGAGGGGGGCCAGCGGATCTCGTCTCAAGATGGCGGGCTTTGCGCTCGGCGCAGTCCTGGTGTTTGCCTCAGGCGCGCTTTACCTGCGTCTCAATTGGGAGTCCCTCGTAAGTGATGGCGCCTTCGTTGCCGGGGGTCTCATGGCCGCTGGTGCCGCGGAGCCAGACGAAGCTTATGTTCCGGGATCGTCGGAGCTTCGCTATTACAACGGAGCGCGCCTTTTTGCGAAAGGACGCTATCGCGAAGCTTTGGCGGAGCTGGCGCTCGTTGCGGGCGATGACCCCGTAGCCGAACAAGCGCGCGGCCTCATCCTTCGGATCGAGGAACGGCTTCTGCGGGGGGCCACGGAGTCGCCGGTGCTTCTGGACGACGCGGTGGAGTCGACGAGGTAGCGATATCGTGTTGTGCGAAAGCTGTCAGTCCGAGATCGAGCCGGTCATGGTCATCTGCCCTGCGTGTGGGGTTCGTATTCAGCATGGGCGCGAGGATGTGCATTGGAGGCAGCAGGTCCGGGACACAGTCGAGCGGCACAAAGCGAAGCGGCGTCGTGAGCAATCCCGGCACGACGATGACGCTCGCCAACTCTCCATTTTTCCAGAATCTTCCGAAGAAGATGAGCAAGACCGTGCCGTGCGAGCCCGTCGGGCGGAGATCCGCGCCCGTGTCGAAGATAGACTCTCCAAGCGCCCGACGACGGATCCGCTCGCGCGTAGAGACGACGCTCCTTCCCGTGTGAGGCATCGGGGTGGGGTGGCCGATGTGGGCGACGTTCCGCTCGGTGCCGGAGGCGGTGCCGCTGCCGCACTCTCGCGCTCCGCTCCCGCACCCGAGGAGCTGACCGATCGCGCGTTTGACCCCACGACCGCCGAGTTTCGTGAAGGCGACTTCGACCCCGGTGCCGATCTCGAGATAGCGGTGGATGCACTGATCTCGGATTCGCCTGAAACCCCGTCCGCAGGATGGCGTGAAACGGGGCCAGAAACAGGACGCGAGCCCTTCATCGGTTTCGGTCTGGCATCGCCGGGTGAGCGACTCTTGTCAGGCTTCATCGATCTCGCGTTCGTGTCGCTCATCCAACTCACGCTGTTTTATCTGACGACACACCTCGTCGCGCAGCGTCTCGGCGCCTTGCCGACGTCGGCCGTCGTGGCGATGGGGCTCGTCGGCGCCGTGCTTGCGGCTGGCTACTTCTTGTTTTTCTGGAGCCTTTCGGGTCAAACGCTAGGGAAGCTTCTTACCGGAGGTCGCGTCGTCTACGCTGGAGGGGAGGGCGCGCTCGGCTTCTCTCGTGCGGCGGTGCGGCTCGTCGGCGTGTGTCTTTCGGCCGTCCCATTAGGAGCCGGGTTTGTGGGCCTGTGGACGGATACCGAGCGCCGCGGTTGGCACGATCGCATGGCCGGCACCAAAGTCATTCGCGGCTGAGCGCTCGCAAGAGCCCACCACGGGGCCACGGAGGTCATACTCAGTGAAGACCAGGCTTCCCCTCCGTGTCACCTTCGTGTCTCAGTGTCTCCGTGGTGTGTTCCTGTGCGACCTTGCTTCTGACGCAGGACGTTAAGGCCGGTCACTGTGGATCGACTCTTTCTTTCGGGGCTCGTGCGCGAGATCGCCCCAGCGGTGTGTGGGTGCCGCGTTCGATCCGTCCGGATCGATCCCGATGGCGGCGCGCTGTATCTGGCGTTGAGTGGGTCTCGAGCGCGTCAAGAGCTCGTGTTGCATGTGCGTCCGGGCACGGCGGGTTTGTTCACGCGCGAGCTCCCGCGTGTCCCTGGATCGTTGTCTCCCCGCGAGGCGAACTTGGGAAAGTTGCTGGTGTCTTCGGAGATCGTATCGGCGGAAACGTCAGAGCTCGACCGCGTCGTCACGATCGAGCTCGAACAGACGCGTCTTAGCGGCAAGAAACGCCGGCGCGCCTTGGTGTTCGAGCTCGTCGCCGCGCGCAACAGTCTGTTCGTGGTCGACGCGGATTCGTCGCGCGTCGTCGATGTCGTGACGACAGGCTCGTCTCGTCTCGCCGTCGGCGATCGGTACCGTCCGCTCGATCCTCCTCCCCATGCGTCGGTCCCCGCGCGCGACTCCGAGGAGCTCGAGCATCGAATCGGCGTGTCCGGGAGCACGATCGACCACCGCTCGTTGCTGTCGGCTACCGGCTGGACTCCGCTTCTCGTGACGGAGCTGCTTTTTTTGATGGAGAGCGATAACGGGGTGTCCTTGTCCATAGCGTTCGATACAGTGCAAAGCGGTTTACAAGCAAAACGACCGGGACTTTACGTCGATCGCGATCAGCGTCACAAGGTGTTGTTGTCGCCGGTAACGCTTGCGAGCAAGAGCCGGCTAGAACCGCTTCCGGTGGAGAGTTTCAACGCGGCGATGGCCGAGGCCGTGCGGATTACGGTGAACGCGGAGCGATCGAGCGGCGCCCGACAGCGGCTCGGCGCCGGTGTTTCACGGCGACTCAAGAGCCTGCGCACGTTGACTCGAAAACTCGAGGAGCAACGACGAAAGCTCCCCGAGCCGGGCGCGCTGAGGCGAAAGGGCGAAACGCTGCTTGCAGGAATTGGGCAAGCGAAGCGGGTCGGGGGTGCAAGCGTGCGCGTGCCCGACCCGTTTCATCCTGAGGGGCGTCCGATCGAGATAGAGATAGACCCGCGGATGAGCATCGCCGACAATGCCGAACGGCTGTTTCGCCGCTCGCGCAAAGCGGAGCGAACCGAGATCGAGCTTCGTCGACGACTCGACGAGTTGCAACAACAGACTCTTTACGCGGAGGGGGTGGGTGTGAGTCTCGACGACGCCGTCGGACTCGACGAGCTCGAGGCGATTGAGCGTGAGATGGAAGAGCAAGGGCTCGCGGCTGTTCGGGACAAGCGTGCGCGGAAGGGCTCGCGGGAGGACCCGAAACGGCCGACGAGGCGCGCGGGTCTCGCGACGCGACTACCCCCGCGGAGCTTCCGCACACATCGAGGTAACGTCATCCTCGTCGGGCGCTCGGCGCGTTCGAACGCCGATCTCACGTTTCGTTTGGCGAAACCGGGTGACCTTTGGCTTCACGCCTCGGGGATCCCCGGATCGCATGTCGTGTTGAAGTTGTCGGGGGCGGTTGAAGTGGACGAGCAAGAGATCGCCGAGGCCGCTGGTTACGCAGCCCATTTCAGCAAGGCCCGTCACGACTTGCACGTCGACGTCATGGTCACCGAGCGCCGCAACGTGAGTAAGATCAAAGGGGCTCCGCCGGGCCTGGTCAGAGTCGAGCGAGCGCGAACCGTTCGCGTTCGCCCCACGCCGCCTGAGTCGGACTAGGGGAGGAACTGAAAAAATCGGGCACGGGCACGAAGAAACTAGCGACTTTGCTTTCGTCAGTTTCAGCGGCGCGATGACCGATCTCGCCACCGACCGTAGTCAGAAAGACGTCGATGTTACCGAGGTAGTGATTCCTATAACCGCCGTCAAGGTCGAGATCGTGCCCCTGCCCGGCTTCTGCGTGAGACCGCGTGCCATCGTCTTTTCGAGAACGAGTCAGCTCACATTGAGTTCGGGGTCTCGGCGGCGGCGGTATAAGATGTTCCATTGTGACCGCGGCGATTCTTGCGATTGGGGACGAGCTGCTTGTTCCGGGGCGAGTTGAGACGAATTCGGTTTTCTTGACCGACGAGCTTGCTCGCTCGGGAATTCGAGTGAGCTATCGCGCGGTTGTGGGCGATGATGAGGAAGCCATCGCGGACGCGACACTCAGCGCGCTCGTTCGGAACGATCTCGTCTTTCTCACCGGTGGGCTCGGACCGACCTTGGATGACCGGACCCGCGACGCGGTGTCGAAAGCGCTCGAGCTCGAGATGTCGCACGACGAATCGATACTCCGACTATGCCCGAAGTGAACCGTCGGCAAGCCATGGTGCCGAGGGGTGCGACCGTCCTGTCGAACCGACGCGGCACCGCTCCCGGGCTCTGGATCCCGCCTGAGGTGCAAGAATTCGGGGAACACAAGGTCGTCGTTCTCCTCCCGGGGCCGCCCGCGGAGCTCAGGCCCATGTTTCATGAACAAGTGGCGACACGGCTCGCCGACTACGCTTCGGGTGTCGTCTACGATGTCAAGAAGCTCTGGATCGCCGGGCTGCCTGAATCGGCGGTGGAACAGAAGATCGTCTCGACGTATCGAAGTGTCGAGAACCCGTCGACGACGATTCTCGCATCCGCCGGTCAGGTTGAAATCCGTTTGACTGCCACCGGCGAAACCGCGGAGGCCGCGGCGGCAAAGAACGAGGTTTTGGCGTCGCGATTGAGAGAGTTGCTCGACGTCGCGATCTTCAGCATGGAGGAAGAAACGCTGGAGGAAGTTGTGGGCGCTCTGCTAGTGGCTCGTGGTCAGCGCATCAGCGTGGCGGAATCTCTCACCGGTGGGCTCATCGCCAACCGTATTACAGACGTGTCCGGCTCGAGCCGGTATTTCGATGCGAGCTTTGTCACCTACAGCAACGAGGCCAAAACTGAGCTGTTAGGCGTACCGGCGGATCTCTTGGAGAAGGTCGGTGCCGTGAGCGAGGAAGTAGCGCGTGCGATGGCCGTAGGCGCGCGCAAGCGAGCCCGAAGCGACGTCGCTGTCGCCGTAACCGGAATTGCTGGACCGACGGGTGGGAGCGAAGACAAACCTGTAGGGCTCGTGTACATCGGCCTCGCAGCCGCGAGTGAGACGCGCGTCGAGCGGTTTCAATTCCCGGGCGCCCGCCGCCAAGTCAAGCGCTGGAGCTCCCAGGCGGCACTCAACATGGTCCGCCTCGAGCTCCTGGGTTGATTTTGTTCGCCACGCAGGCACGCAGACACAGCGCAGCAGAGCTGCAACCAAAACTCTCAACACAAAAGCGCAAAGGCGCAGAGACGCAAAGGTCGTCGAATGAGTGGCGGTCATTGCTGCCGCAGACGTGGATTTGACACCTACCAAAGAGACGTCCGCGCCGGAGGCGCTCACTTTGCGCCTTTGCGTTGAGTTCTTCTTCTTTTCATAGCAAGCTTTTCGACATTAGTAGTACGGAGGATCAGCGAGAGCGTGACAGTCTTTCCTCTGTGACTCCGTGATGAGGTGAGTCGGTTCGATGCCGGTAATAATATTGTGGTCGTTTGATGCGTCTGTTTGTGGCGATTGAGCTTTCTTCGGAGGTGCGAGAGTCGATTGCGGCGTTTCAGGAAGAGCTGAAGCCCCAGGTGAGCTGGGTGCGCTGGGTGAGGCCGGAGAATCTCCACCTGACGCTGCGTTTCGTGGGTGAAGCGGACCCGAGTAAGGTGCAAGCGCTCACCGAGTTGCTTTCGCAGCCATTGGTCGGCTTCGGGCCTTTTGCCTTCGAGTTGCAGGGGTTCGGGTGTTTCCCCACTCCGAAGCGAGCGCGTGTCATTTGGGTCGGCGTCAACCCAGTGCCGGCTGAGCTACGTCGCCTGCAGTCGGTTGCTGAGAGCTCGGTTCGGCAACTGGGAGTCGAGCCCGAGATGCGCCCCTTCGAGCCGCATCTCACTATCGCGAGGCTGAAAAGACCGGATCCAGCACTGGCAGGGATCATTTCTGCGTCGTCAGGGCGAAGCTTCGGACGACTCACCGTCTCAGAGCTCGTGCTGTTCGAGAGTCGGTTGTCTCCCCGGGGCGCCAGCTATCGTGTGCTCAAGAAGTTGGGCTTGGGTGGGACCGCGCGAGAACAGCTGGTATAATACCAAGTTACGGGAACCTGTCTTATTTTGGACCACCTCGCCATATGTATGAGCTAGCGTTTCACGAGGACGGGAGTGAGCAAGTGGTGCCCATCCGTCCCGCCGGTATCGTCATGGGACGATCGCCGGATTGCGATGTCGTGATCAAAGATTTCGGGGTGTCGCGGCGTCATGCTGAAGTGGTCGTTGATGGTGACCACTGCCGCCTCATCGATCTCAAGAGCAAAAACGGCACCCAGGTGAACGGCGCACGCGTTCCCGAGGCTCTGCTTTCGGATGGCGACCAGATTCTTCTGGGGAAATTCGAGCTCTATTTTCGAAAAACACTCGACGAGAAAGTCGTCCTCGATGAAGAAAAACCGATGCTCGAGGAGGCGGGGACAATCATCCGTAGCGTCGGGGAGCTCTCGAAGTTCTTTCTCGACGAGAAGCCTCCCGAGGACAAGACCAAGCCACGGGCGGCGCTGCCGTCACCAAGCGGCGAAGCCGACGAGCTGGGCAAGATCAACCGCGTTTTGAGAAGCTTGTCGGAGTTGGCCAAAGCGCTGATTTCGGCGCAGCCCGAGGAAGTCCCGCGTCGGGTCATGGACGCAGTGTTCGAGCACATCCCGGCGGACCGTGGCTTCCTCATGTTGTACGACGACGAAGGCAACTTGAAGCCGCGTGTCGTGCACCATCGCCACGGCGACGACGAGAAGATCACGATCAGCAAGACGATTGCCGACCGCGTCGTTCAGGACCGGGTGTCCATACTGACATCCGACGCCCAGGTTGACCCTCGATTTGCCACTGGCGACAGCATTCGCTTCCACGGCATTCGTTCGGCGATGTGTGCGCCGCTGTGGAAGGGAGACGCGGTCATCGGCATCATTCACGTCGACTCTCCAATGCAAACGAAGACGTTTACCCCAGATGACCTCGAGCTTCTCTCCGCGCTGTCGAACTACGCGGCGATCGCGATCCAACAGGCCGCATTGAACAAGAAAGTACAAGAAGAGAAGATCGCCCGCGAGCGGCTCGAAAAGTATTTCTCGCCCAACGTGGCCACTCGAATTCTTTCCGAAGGCGAAATGGACGTCCAGGAGCTCGAAGTGTCGGTGTTGTTCGCCGATATCGTCGGTTTTACCCCCATGGCGGAGAAGATGAGCCCGCCTTCCGTGGCGAAGCTCCTAAACGAATTCTTCTCGCGGATGGAAGAGCCTATCTTCGAGCACGAGGGAACGGTCGACAAGTTCATCGGTGATTGCATCATGGCCGTGTTCGGCGCGCCCTACGCGCAAGAGGATCACGCGGAGCGTGCGGTCCAGGTCGCGCTCGAGATGCGGGAGCGGCTCAATGAGCTCAACAACGAGCGCGCTGGCCAAGCGCCCATTCAGATGCGGATGGGGATCCATAGCGGTCGCGCCGTGTCCGGCCCGATTGGCTCCGAAAAGCGGAGGGAGTTCACCGTACTCGGCGATACCGTCAACATCGCGTCGCGTATCGAGTCGATGGTCGCGAAAGAAGGACAAGTCGTGATCGGGGAGAGAACTTTCGAGCTCCTCAAGGGCGACTACGAGTTCCACGACCTCGGTGCGGTTGCGCTGAAGGGCAAAAGCAAGAGCGTGCGGGTCTACGAAGTCGTGTCCGTGTCAGCGGTGCCGGAGACGGCGCATTGAGTAACCCTCGCCCCACCTTTTTGTATGGTGCCCCACGGAATATCGAGGTGACGCCTTGAAATCGAAAGGGTTTGCTTCTCCGGTGCGCGTGAAACGACGGGGCAAGATTCTCTACTCGCTGATTGCGGTGATGCTCGCGGCGGGTCTCGTACCGCTCGTTCTCATGACCATCTGGCTCTTTGGTCGGAACCGCGAGGCGCTCGAAGCTTCGGAGCGGCTTCTGCAAATCGACCAAACGCGCTCGATCGCTCAGCAGGCACGCTTGTACTTGCAGTCGATGCACGACCAGATCTCAGCGATTGCAGAGACGTTCGAGATCGCTTCCGACCCGGGAGCAGTACAGGCGCGCATCGCGACGGTGACTCCGCAAGCATTGCTCGATTTCGTCGAGGAAGACCGAGTTCGTTCGATTACGGTGTTCGATCGCGAAGGCCGTTTCGTGAACGCCGGCTACACGCTCGACGACCAGGCAATCGAGGCCTCAATCCATCAATCGTTGGTCGAGGCGCTCCAAGGTAATTCGTGGGTATCAGCGCCTCATGTTTCCGAGCCGCTTCTCGACACCGTGGTAATCATGTCTGCGCCGGTGCGTGCTTCGTACGGCGGTGAGGGTGCGCCGTTCGTCGCCGGCGTGGTATCCGCGATGGTCAGTTTGAAACCGATCGAGGAGATCGTTCGCCAGAAAGGCAACGACCGCCGCAAAGTGTACGTCGTCGACGAGCAGGGACAACTCGTCACCCATTCAGATCCGGAAACCTTGTACCGGCGTGTCGATGTTTCGAATACCGCGATCGTTCAAGCGTTTCAGGATTCGCGCGGCCAAGCCAGTGGTTCCGTCAATTTTGAGCTCACCGAGAACAGTCGAATCCAGCGACTCCTCGGTACCTACACGCCGATTGGGGACCGAAGCTCTTCGGTAGCGTTTTTGACCACGTTGGGATGGGGAGCCATCGTTCAGGCCGAGGAAGAAGCGGTGTTCTTTTCGGTGCGCGAGATCATGACGGACAGTATCGTCATCGCGGTCATTGCCGCCGTTCTCGCTGTTTTCCTCGCCGTGTTGTCAGCGGGCCGCCTCTCACAGCCTATCGCCGAGCTTGCAGAAGGGGCGCGCCGTCTGGCATCCGGTGATTTCGCGACCAACATCGATGTCAAAAGCGGTAACGAGATCGGAGAGTTCGCCGAGACCTTTAACTTCATGATGCTCGAGATCCGCCGTTTCATCGAGCGGCTGCGCAAAGCGGCGGAAGAAAACAAGCAGATGTTTCTTGGCGCGGTGAGCTCGCTCGCTGCTGCGATTGACGCGAAGGATCCCTACACTGCGGGCCATTCCGAGCGGGTCGCTCACTACTCGGCGACGATTGCGACGATTCTCGAGCTTCCTGAGGAAGAAGTCGAGGATGTGCGCGTTTCGGCTCTGATGCACGACGTTGGCAAGATTGGAATTCAAGATAGTATTCTCGGCAAAGCGGGCCCGTTGACGGATGAAGAATTCGCGATCATGAAAACGCACCCTTCGGTAGGCGCCGCGATCATGGACCACGTGCCTCAGCTCGAGTCCATGATGGCGGGTATCAAGTGTCACCACGAAAACGTCGACGGCACCGGCTACCCTGATGGCCTCAAAGGCGATCAAATCCCGCTCCAAGCGAAAATCGTCAGCGTCGCCGACACGTTCGACGCGATGACGACGAACCGTCCGTACCAAAAGGCCATGGAAATCACCTACGTCTTCGCCCGGATGCGGAGTTTCATCGGCAAGAAGTTCGAGAAGAAGATTGTCGAGGCGCTGATCACCGCGTACGAAGAGGGGCTCGTGAGGCCCAACATGAAGGTCAAAAGTGTCATCAAGACCTCACCGACCGTCGCCAAGACTCCTGCGCCGGCGCCCACGGAGCTCCCAGCCCCTTCGTTTCAGGCCGGGTCGAGCGGTCAAACCGAGACCTCCTCACGCGAGCCCGTCGTGAACCGAATGCGGCAGTAGGCTCCAAGGCTCTCTCGCGAGGTTGACTCCACCGTAGGGTTGACTCAACCGTTTGTAGCCTCGATCCGATTGATTCTTTGCCACGGGTGTCCACGGAGGGAGCACCGAGCGAGGCCTCTGTTTCCCCAAAAACGGACCTCGGAAGACCTCCAAGAAAGCGAACCTATTCTAGCGTGGACCCTAACTCATTGTTTGCGCTACAATACGGCCTTCTTGAGTAAAAAGGAGGTCATCGATGGCTAGCAGGAAGATTTGCGTCCTCCTGGTGCTGGGAATTCTAGCAGCGGTAACTGCCCCGGCCCAAACCGATGCGGACATCGAAGAAGCAATCACGATCTTCAATCGAGGCAAGAGCCTTCATCAGGAAAAGCGGTACGAGCAAGCGATTCAAGAATACCGCGCCTCGATCAAGCTCGACCCCGAAAGCCCTTTCGTGCACAACGCCATGGGGCTAGCACTGGCGGCGCTGGGTGATTTCAAGGGAGCGCTGAAGTCGCTTCACCGTGCGCTCGAGCTCAATCCAGACTTGACCGATGTCTATAACAACATTGGAATGGTGTATGCGGAGTCGGGAGATCGCGAGAAGGCGTTCGAGGCCTTCGGGCGTGCGGTTAGAAACTCGAGCTATCTAACGCCTGAAAAGGCACTCTACAACATCGGAAATCTGTATCTCGAGGACAGCAACGCCGAGCTTGCGATGATGCACTTCAAACGCGCTATCGAGAAGAAAGCAGACTTCAGTCTGGCCTACCGGGGAATGGGCAAGGTCTATATCATGATGGGTGAGCTCGAGCTTGCCATGAGGGAGTTCCAAAAGGCTGTCGAGCTCACCGACTCCGATACCGAGAGCCTGTTTCAGCTGGCGCGACTTCATCAAGAGCGAGGTGAATCCGCAGAGGCCAGTGAGCTGTACCGTCGTGTCGTCGAGATCGACCGGTTCTCACCCATCGGTGAGCTCGCGCTGCGAAACCTCGACTCGTTGAAGAACGGCAGTTAGTCGGCCGTCCGCTCAGCACGCGCCAGTTGGTAGCTTCCGGATCTTTTCGCGATCGGCTCAGAGCCGGCCTTTTTCGGACACGCGAAGTTCTCTCGCTCGGCGTTTCCGAGACTCCTGATTGGGACGCGCTCGAAGAATCGCTCATCCTGGCGGACGTCGGCGTGCCCGCGACCACCGAAATTCTCGAGCGGTTGCGCGCAAGCGGTAGCGCTGATGGGCTTCGGCAAGAACTGCTCTCTGTTTTGAGGGGGCTCTCCTTCGATCCCGTCGAGACGGAATCTCCTCGGGTGACGATGATCGTCGGTATCAACGGCGTCGGGAAAACGACGACGGTGGCGAAACTCGCGGGGCTGACGCTCGCGCATGGCGAGAGCGCGCTCGTGGTTGCTGCGGATACCTTCCGTGCCGCCGCGCAGGAACAGCTGCGGACCTGGGCGCGGAGAGTTGGCGTCGAGATCGTCGAAGGCTCGTCAGGCCGGGACCCCGCTTCGGTGGTGCATGATGGTATTCAAGCGGCCGTTGCTCGCCGGGTGAACGAAGTCTTCGTCGATACTGCGGGCAGGCTGCACACGAAAAAGCCGCTCATGGATGAGCTCAGCAAGATCGAGCGGGTTGCGGCTCGCGTTGTTCCCGGGGCGCCCCACGATACGTTTCTGGTAATGGATGCGACCGTTGGCAGTAACGGTCTGACCCAGGCGAAGCAATTCGCGGATGCGTTGAACGTAACCGGCATCATCCTCACGAAAATGGATGGCACTGCGAAAGGCGGGGTCGTCCTCGCGATCGCCAAGGAGCTCCGGCTTCCGGTTCGCTACGTTGGGGTCGGCGAAAGCGTCGAGGATCTACTCGAATTCTCGCCCGAAGAATTCGTGGACGCGCTGATAGCTGACTAACGGCCGCCGTCCTGCTGGAACGCTGCAAGAATTGACCTCGTGCCCGTGCCCGGCTCGCTCGTCACGCTTACCCGAGACCAGCAGCTGGAGTACTATCCCTGGCATCATGAGCGGCGGCGACATCGACGAGAAACATATGCGGCGGGCGCTCGCGCTTGCCACGTTAGGGCGGGGGACGACGAGCCCGAACCCTCTCGTAGGTGCCGTGCTCGCCCGCGGGGCGCGGGTTTTGGGGCAGGGGTTCCATCGCCGTCCCGGTGAACCCCACGCCGAGTCGCTGGCTCTCGCGCAAGTCCGGACGACGACAGGGGCGACCCTCTACACGAACCTCGAGCCGTGTTGCCACACGGGCCGGACGCCGCCATGCGTGGGGGCGATCGTTCGCGCGCAGGTGGGCCGCGTCGTCGCTGCGATGCGGGATCCAAATCCCCGAGTCAACGGTCGCGGTTTTCGCGCCCTCCGACGCCACGGCGTGGAGGTTGAAGTTGGGCTTCTGCGGGACGAGGCTGCGCGATTGAATGAAGCTTTCGTCAAAAGAGCGAGCACCGGCCTTCCCTTCGTGACTCTCAAGGGCGCTTCGAGCCTCGACGGCCGGATTGCGACGCGCACCGGCGATTCGAAATGGATTACCTCGACCTTCGCGCGACGGCACGCTCGGCTTCTGAGAGTCGAGCACGACGCGATCGTCGTCGGTATCGGGACCGCGCTCGCCGATGACCCCAGGCTGAATCGAAGGCCCCGCACTGCGGGAGCCGGGCCGTTGGTGCGGGTCGTGCTCGATCGCAACTTGCGCCTGTCGGTCCGGAGCCGGCTGGTATCGACACCCCGTGAGGGACCGGTCTTGGTGTTTTGTGGTCCCGATGCGACTCCGGCGAAGCGACGGCGCCTGGTCGCAGCCGGTGTCGAGATCATCAACGTGCCTGTCCTTGGAGGCCGTCTCGATCTCAAAGCAGTGCTGCGCCATCTTGCCGAGCGCGGCCTGATGCGGGTTTTGGTCGAAGGCGGGGGTGAGCTCCACGCGAGCTTCCTCGAACGTCAACTTGCCGATCGTCTGGTCCTCTACGTCGCCCCCCGCCTGATCGGCGGTACCGACGCCCGCCCATTGTTCGGCGGGGAGGGGATCGCTGAAATGAAACGAGCGCCGGTGCTCCGATCGACGAGGTGCAGCCGAATCGGCGACGGCTGGATGATCGAGGGGGCGCTGTCCTAAAATCGCTTTTCACTGAGGCGTCACGGAGCCCATGGAGGCATTCACATGAGGAAAGAAATCGCCGCTACTCCGTGTTCCCTTCTTGGAACGGAGTTGAGGTCTAATGTTCACGGGATTGGTTGAGGCTGTCGGCACGATTGCCGGGTGCAGCGAAAAAGCGGAGCTCGTCGAGCTCACTATCGAAGAGCCCGTGCTTGCGAGCGCTCTCGGGGTGGGGGATAGCGTCGCGGTTTCCGGAGTGTGTCTTACGGTGACGGGTATCGACAGCCTGCGCTTTCGGACCGACGTTTCCCAGGAGACACTTCGGCGGACGACGCTCGGGCGAGTGGAGCCCGGCGACCGGGTGAACCTGGAGCTTCCCCTTCGAGCCGATGCACGCCTCGGGGGCCACTTCGTCCAAGGCCATGTCGACGGTGTCGGACGGGTGGCTCACGCCGGGGAGAAAGATGGAAACCACGTTCTTCGGATCGAGCACGAGCATGAATCGAGCCGGCTCGTGGTCGAAAAAGGCTCGATCGCGATTGACGGTGTGAGCTTGACCATCACCGCGTGCGGGCCCGCGTGGCTCGAAGTCATGCTCATCCCCCACACTCTCCAGGCGACGACGTTTGGCGCGCTTGCTCCGGGCGATGAGGTCAATCTCGAGTACGATATACTGGCCAAATACATGCTTCGGGCCGCGGAGCCCTATCTGGGGCCGCGCCCCGATTGACGTTTTCTCAGGTGGGGGTTGCTTTCATGGCAGATACGACGGAAGGAAGATCGAAAGAGTTCGATTCGATCGAAGACGCCCTCGAAGATTTCCGCGCCGGCAAGATGGTCATCGTTGCCGATGATGAGGATCGCGAGAACGAGGGAGATCTCACAGTTGCGGCCGAGAAAATAACCCCTGACATTATCAACTTTATGGCGGTTCATGGCCGGGGGCTCATCTGCCTGCCGATGACTGGGGAGCGGCTCGACGAGCTCCGGATTCCGCTGATGGTCACGGACAACACCTCTAACTACGGCACTGCTTTTTGCGTTTCCATCGAAGCAAAGGCGGGGGTGAGCACGGGGATCTCCGCGGCGGACCGCGCGCGAACGGTGCTCGCCGCCGTTGATTCCAAGACAGTGCCGTCTGATTTGGTCCGGCCTGGACACATGTTCCCACTGCGCGCGAGACCCGGGGGCGTGCTGCAGCGGGCCGGGCAGACCGAAGCTGCCGTGGATTTGGCTCGTATCGCGGGGCTGACCCCGGCGGGAGTCATCTGCGAGGTTATGAACAAAGACGGCTCGATGGCGCGCGTCCCGGATCTCGAGATTTTCGCGAAGCAGCATGGGATCCGGCTTATTACCGTGGCGAATCTAATCCGCTATCGATTGCAAACGGAACGGTTGGTCAAACGCGTGTCTGAGGCCCTCCTGCCGACGGAGTATGGCGATTTCCGAATCGCCGCGTTCGAGAGCCTCAGTGACGGCACGACGCACATGGCGCTCATCCTAGGCGATATCAACCCCGACGATGATATTCTCGTGCGGGTTCATTCTCAGTGCCTCACCGGCGAGGTCTTCCACTCGAAACGCTGTGACTGCGGGCCGCAGCTCGATCGCGCTCTGGCTCACATCGGGCAAGCAGGCCGTGGCGTCTTGCTCTACTTGCACCAGGAAGGCCGAGGCATCGGTCTCGTGAACAAGATCCGGGCCTACGCCCTTCAGGACGAGGGTATGGACACGGTAGATGCCAATGAGCGGCTGGGGTTCAAGGCCGATCAACGAGAGTACGGTATCGGTGCGCAAATCCTTATCGAGATCGGGGTGCGCAACATCCGCTTGCTGACGAACAACCCGAGGAAATTCGTCGCGCTCGAGGCGTATGGGCTGCACATCTCAGAGCGGTTGCCCATCGAAGTGGCTGCCAACGAGGTTTCAGCTTCGTACTTGAAAACGAAGAAGGACCGTATGGGACACCTGCTCGAGAAGGTGTAGTAAGGTAAACGGGCCGTGATGAACCCCGAGTTCCTCAAGCGGGTCCAACTCTTCGAAGCTCTGTCCGATCCCGAGCTTGCCGAGATTCTTATGCTCGGAGCCGTCAAGGAGTACGCGAAGGACGACGTCATTTTTGAGGACGACGCTCCCGGCGATTGTTTCTACGTGATCTACGATGGGTCGGTTCGGATCAGCAAGGTGTTCGAGAACATGGGTGAGGAAGCGCTCACCGTTTTGGGGGCCGGCGATTTTCTCGGCGAGATGTCATTTTTTGACGACGAGCCCCGCTCCGCCCGCGCGGTTGCGCACGACCCGGCAAAGCTTCTCGAAGTCCGAAACCAAGCGCTCAAGGATCACCTCGAGCGTCGTCCCGAAGTTGCGCTCAAGTTTCTTTGGGCTTTTGCGCGAACGTTGTCCCAGCGGGTCCGAGACACCAACGAAAAGTTCTCCGCGCTGTTCGCGATTTCCCGCGTTTTCTAGGCTTTCCTGTCGATTTTCTTCAAGTAACTCCTTAGCTCAAGGGGTCTAGTGGCACAAAAACAACGGCCGGAATCCTCCTTGACTTTGCCCATGGGGTCTTCTAACATTAACTGTTGCACCATTTAAAGGGGAGATCCATCTCCTCAACCACACTTTAGCCATGTTCGAGCAGATTTCAAGCAAGCTCCAGGGTGCCTTCAAGAAACTTCGAGGGCAGCCGCGACTCAAAGAGGAGCACGTCGACGAAGCTCTAAAAGAGATCCGTCTGGCTCTGCTCGAGGCGGATGTGCAGTTCGGCGTTGCTCGCGACTTCGTGAAGCGTGTTCGTGAGCGCGCAGTCGGCGAGGAAATCTTGGGCTCGCTGACCGCGGCCCAGCAGGTCGTCAAGTTCACCCGCGACGAAATGACTCAGCTGCTCGGGGGCGAGGAAGCGAAGCTCGAGCTCAAAGATCGCTGGCCGGCGGTGATCCTGATGGCTGGCCTACAAGGATCCGGCAAGACCACGACATCGGCCAAGCTCGCCCGTCATCTGCACGAAGCGGGAAAGCATCCGGCTCTCGTGTCGGTGGACGTGCAGCGACCCGCCGCACTCGAACAGCTGAAGATTCTGGGCGACTCGATCGAGCTGCCGGTTTTCGAGCCCGAGACACTCGAGCCGGTCGAGCGCGCGAGCCGCGCTATGCGCTCCGCCAAGGATCTCGGTCGCGACGTACTGATCGTCGACACCGCGGGCCGCGTCCATGTGGATGACGAGCTCATGGAGGAGCTTCGGGCGATCGAGGCGGCCACCGAGCCGTCAGAGACTCTCTTCGTCGCCGACTCGATGACGGGCCAAGATGCGGTGAAAAGCGCTTCTAGCTTCGGGGAATCGGTACGCATCACGGGCCACGTCTTGACGAAGCTAGACGGCGATGCCCGCGGCGGCGCCGCGCTGTCGATGGTAGCCGTCACCGGCGTGCCGATCAAGTTCGTCGGTGTTGGAGAAAAACTCAACGAGCTCGAGTCGTTTCATCCCGATCGCATGGCGTCGCGCATCCTGGGAATGGGCGACGTGCTCAGTCTCATCGAGCGCGCGGAGAAGACTTTCGACGAGGAAGAAGCCGTCGCGCTGTCCCGGAAGGTGCAGCGAAACGAGCTCACCCTCGAGGACTTCCGCCAGCAGCTCCGTCAGATGAAGCGGATGGGTTCGATGCAGGAGCTGATGAGCTTTCTGCCCGGCGCGTCACAGCTTCCCGCGGAAGTCGACGAGAGCGAGCTCAAGCGGTTTGAAGCAATTCTGGACTCGATGACACGACATGAGCGGGACCATCCTCAGGTCGTCAACGGATCGCGCCGCCGGCGAATCGCTCGCGGCAGCGGCACGGCGGTCTCCGACGTTAACCGGCTACTCAAACGGTTCGCCGAGGCCCGCAAAATGATGAAAAAACTTTCTCGCATCCAACAGGGGGGGCAAGGCAAGGGCGCCTCGAGAAAAATTGCCCGGATGCTCGGTGGTTTCGGAAGATGAACATAAAAATCAGAACGGAGGGAGGTGAGTGAGCACTTCATGTTGAGGATACGTTTAGCACGGAGGGGAAGTAAAAAACGCCCCCAGTACCGCATCGTTGTTTCGGACTCTCAGATGGGCCGCGGCGGCAACATCGTGGAAAACGTCGGCACCTATGAGCCGAAGCCCGCAGAAGCGAAAGTCGAGCTGAAGCGGGAGCGCATTGACTACTGGCTCTCGAAAGGGGCGTCGGCGACGGATACCGTCAAGAGTCTCATCAAGAACCATTCTGCTTGAAGCGCCGGAGGTTCGACGACTCGCAGGTGCGCTAGCAGGAGGAACTGATTATGAAGGAACTGTTGGAGCTCATTGCGAAAGCACTAGTCGATGAACCAGACGAGGTTTCAGTTTCAGAGGTAGAAGGAGAACAGACGATCATCCTCGAGCTACGCGTAGCTCAGGATGATTTGGGGAAAGTCATCGGTAAGCAGGGGAGGACCGCAAGGTCGATCCGCACGTTGTTATCCGCAGCCGGCACAAAACTAGGCAAACGCTTTCACCTGGAAATCATCGAGTGAGACCATGCACGATGGAAACGGAAGAGGAGCTTCACGAATGGGCCGATCTAGTCACGATCGGTCGAGTCGCGAAGTCGCAAGGACGCAAGGGTGAAGTGGCTGTGAACCCGCTGACCGATTTTCCAGAGCGTTTCCTCGACCTTCCTCGTGTTTTCGTCGAGGGTGACGGTGGCGAGCCAGCGGCTTTGGTGATGGAACAGGCCCGGTTGCACAAGGGCCGGCCGGTGGTGAAGTTCGTGGGTATCTCGAACATCAGTGAGGCCCAGGCGCTCGCCGGGAAAGAGCTGAGGATTTCGAGCGCTGACGTAAAACCGTTACCAGACGGGAGCTTCTATCACTTTGAGATCGCAGGGTTGAACGTAGTCGACCGAGATCGTGGCTCGTTGGGCACTGCCGAGAAGGTTCTGACGACGGGTGGTACCGACGTTCTCGTCGTGAGGTCCCCCGGAGGCGGGGAGCTCTTGCTGCCATTTTGTGAAGAAATTTGTCGTCGAATCGACATCGATGGCGGTTCCATCGAGGTCGAGCTCCCCGAGGGGTTGATTGAGTTGAATGCAGATTGACATCATCACCATCTTCCCGGACATGTTTCGGGAGGTGTTCAATTTCGGCATTGTACGCCGCGCTCGCGAGCGGACCCTCGTGGATGTTCGGGTGCACGATCTCCGTGATTGGACAACCGACAAGCATCGCACGACGGACGATTCGCCGTACGGTGGGGGTCCCGGGATGGTCATGAAAGTGGAGCCTCTGGTCAGCGCGGTCGAGGCGATCGCCGACGAGCGCACTCGCGTCGTGCTACTAGCCCCGCGGGGCGCGCCGCTGCGCCAGAGCAAGCTAAGAGAGCTCGCTGAAGTCGAGCACCTCGTTCTGGTGGCGGGTCGCTATGAAGGGGTCGACGAACGTTTTGCGTATGCCGCGAACGCGGAAGAACTTTCGATTGGCGACTATGTGCTCTCGGGTGGAGAAATCCCTGCGATGGTCGTAGTGGATGCGCTCGTGCGCCTCCTGCCGCGTGCCCTTGCCGACCCGGAGTCCGCCGAGCAGGACTCGTTCAGTCACGGAATGCTCGATTTTCCGCACTACACGCGACCGGAGGAGTTTCGCGGCTTGCGCGTTCCGGAAGTCTTGCTATCCGGAAATCATGCTGCCATTGATGAATGGCGACACCAACGAGCTCTGTCCGACACTCGAGCGCGTCGACCAGAGCTCTTGACGACTCAAAAAATAGCAACTTAGTGAGAAGGAATTCTTAATGAACGTTATCGATAAATTGGAAGCCCGCGAGCTCAAGAGCGATCTCCCTGAGATTCGTCCCGGCGACACCGTGAAAGTCCACGTCCGCGTTATTGAGGGAGACAAAGAGCGTGTTCAGATATTCGAGGGCATGGTCATTGCCCTCAAAGGCAGCGGACCTCGTGCCACGATGACGGTGCGCAAGACGTCGTTTGGAACCGGCGTCGAGCGGATCTTTCCGCTTCATGCCCGGACTATCGATAAAGTGGAGGTCTTGCGTTCGCACCACGTGAGGCGAGCCAAGCTCTATTTCATGCGGCAGCGTAAAGGCAAGGCGGCACGGCTTCGGGAGAAGCGAACGTCCTAGTTCAGCATTCAGCATTCAGTCTTTGAATTGTCAGTCAGGAGTTGTTTTCGAGCGCCTGTAAATGAAGTTGCGGCGTTGAGCGTTTGAGCGACCAGAAAGATGGCTCTGAACAAAGATAAGATCTTCAAGGCAGCGGACAAGTACATCCGCGCCAACAAGATCGAGAAAGCCATCAACGAGTACGAGACCTGGCTCAAGCAGAATCCCAAGGACTGGAACACTGTTCGGGTCGTCGGCGATCTCTACCACCGTATCGGCCGAAATGACGAAGCGATCAAAAGCTACGCGTTGGTTGCGGACGCCTACAAGCGCGACGGGTTCAACGTGCGCGCGATCGCGACCCACAAGATGATTCTGCGCCTCGATTCGCAGAACGAAAGTGCGATGAGAAACCTCGCCGAGTTACAGGCGGACGAGGGCCTTCTCATGGAGGCCAAGTCGCACTATCAGACGTTGGTCGAGCTCTACAACAAGCAGGGGCACAAGCGGCGAGCCTCGGAAGTCTTCAAGAAGCTTGCGGAAATCGACCCGCAAGACGTGAAGATCCGCTACAAGTACGCGGAATTTCTCAGCAAGCAGGGCAAGCCCGACGAGGCCTCGCGAGAGTACATCGGCATCGCGGACCAATTCATCGGCCAAGGTCTCGTCGACGAAGCGGTCAAAATTCTGGAGCAGGGGCGCGTGCTCGACACCGGAGACCCGTCGCTGAAGATCAAGCTCGCCCAGGCGCACACGCTCCAAGGTAGCCATGCTCAGGCGGTGCGAATGCTCGAAGAGGTCCGTCAGGCGCATCCCGTCGACCCCAATGTGCTTGGCCGTCTCGGCGAAGCTTACCTCGCGGCCGGAAACATGGACGAGGCCGAGACTGCGTTTCAACAACTCAACGACGCGGAGCCCGGCAAACCGGACAATATCGTGAGGCTTGCCGACCTGCGGATCGCGCAGTCGAAGTTCGATGCGGCGTTAGAGCAGCTGACACCGCTCGTTGACAAGCAGGTTGCGGATAACGAGGGTGGCAACGCGACCGCCTTTCTTAAAAAGGTGTTGTCCAAGGAGCCGTACCACGTCAAAACACTTCTCAAGCTCGCCGAGGTCCAGACCATCCTCAAGCAAGACAGTGCGCGGATAGCGGCCTACGACAGCTTGTGCGAAGCCTACAACCGCTCCGGAGAGATGGAAAAAGCGGTCCAAGTGGCCGAGCAGCTCGTCGAGCTCGATCCTGAGAACTCCCAACACAAGGACAGGCTGAATTTCCTCAAATCGAAACTCGCCGGGCCGACACCGCCGGCACCTGTCGCGACTCCGGCAGCTCAGGCTCCGGTCGATTCGGGGCCACCCCAGGTGCAGTTAGATCAGGACCTGCCTGCGCTCGATGAGCTCAATATCGTCGAGGAAGTGGATCTCAGCGCGGCGGTTTCGGACAGTTTCGACGCTGAGCTGACGCTCGATGTCGATGACGCACCAGCGAGCTCGCCAGCTGTGCCTGCGCCCGATCTCGGCAACGTCATCGAGCTCACGCAGGAAGACGAAGAGAGCATCAAGGAGAAGTTGACCGAGGCCGAAGTGTTCGTTCGCTACGGCTTGGTGGACAAGGCTATTGCCCAACTCATCGACGTTTTGGAAAGTTTTCGATTCCATACGGAGTCGCGCGAGAAGCTCGTCGAGATCTACCAAGATCAGGGGATGAACAACGAGGCATCCGAGCAGTTGATGCAGCTGTCTCAGGTCTACGACAAGCTCGGTCGACGCGATGACGGCGCCAAGGCCCGCGAGGAGGCGACGCAACTGAATCCGTCATTGGCGGCTCAGGCGGCGAGTGTCGAGCTGGCCGCGCAGGAAGAGCTCGAACTCACCCTATCGCCGGAGACGGACTCCGATCTCGGCGATGTCGGGATCGACTTGGATCCACTCTCCCTCGGAGGGGACATGGCGTTGCCGGTCGCGGACGCCTTGCCGTCTATCGAAGAGGAAATCAACGTTGTTGTCGATGACGATGCGTTCGCTATCGAAGAACCTCTCGGGGCGGAGCCCGAGATCGATATCTCGCTCGCGGACAGCGCTGTCGACATTCCGGTCGATATCGAAGACGAGATCGCGGTGGAAGTCGACCTGGGTGCAGGGGCGGAGGATTCCGGCCTGGAGATTGACCTCGGGGGGCTGACCAACGTGGAAGAGCCTTTGCCCCCGGCGGTTGCCGAGGAGGCGGCTGTCGAGGAGATCCCGGTCTCACTCGATGACGATCTTCCTCTCGACATTTCCCTTGAACCCGAGCCGGCGCAGGTCGAAGCTCCCAGGTTCGATCTGGAAGATGCCGGTGACGGGATCGAGATTGACCTGGACGCGTCGTCGGAGGATGTCGCGTTCGATCTCGGTGCGGCCGAAGGCGTCGAAGACGAAGTGGTGCCCGTCGAGACGGAAGGGCTCGGTGCAGCGCTCGGTGAAGAGCTCGATATTTCGATAGAGACCGACGACCCTGAGGAGGAGTTCTCGGTCGCGATCGACGACGAGGAAGAGTTCTCGGTGGAGGTTCCGGCCGAGCCTTCGATGGCGTCTGCCGTTGCGCTCCCGGAAGAACCGGAGCCTGAGCTGGTCGCGCCAAATCTCGGTGAAGTGGACGCGCTCATCGATGACATCGAGATAGATATCCCGTCGGTCGACGATATCGCCGCCGTCTCCTTTGACGAGCCTGAGCCTGAGCCTGAGCCGGTCGCCGTGGTGCCCCCGCCGCCCCAACCTGAACCTGAACCTGAGCCACCTGCGCCTGCGCCTGCGTCGGTCGCACCGGAGCCCGAGCCTGTCGTTGTGGCAGCGCCACCCGCGCCGACGAGTTCTCTTGTAGCCGAGCTGGGTGAAGTGGACGAGTACATCGCTTTGGGTCTCTACGAAGATGCTCAGGACACCCTCGGGGAGCTACTGAAGCTACATCCCGCAGACGCGGATGTGATCGCCAAGATCGAAGAGCTCGGCTTTTCGGTGGAACAAGTTCAACAAGGCGCGAGTGATGCGGGCAAAGCACCCACTCTCGTGGCACCGGTCGACTCCGTTCCGCCCGCTGCAGCGCCCGTTGAGGCGCTCGAGCCTTTTGGGTCTGTCGACGAAGAGCCAGTGCCGGTTGCGACGCCGTTGCAGGCCGTTTCCGCCGCCGACGAGATCGACCCACTCGCGGAGGCGTTGTCGGATGCCCAGCTGGAGGACGAAGAGCTGGGCATCGCGTCGCTCGTGGATGCGCCTACGGCGGCTTCGGAGCCCGTCGCTGCTCGAGCGTCGGATAGTCAGTTCATCGACCTCGCCTCCGAGCTCTCTGACGAGATCTTCGGTACCCAGAGCGTCCTTGATGATGAAGAGGACGAAGAGGAAGGGCCGCTAACCGATCCCGGTCTCGACCAAATCTTCAAAGAGTTTCGCAAAGGCGTCGAGAAGCAGCTCGGAACGGAGGACTACGACACCCGTTACAACTTGGGTATCGCCTACAAAGAAATGGGCCTTCTCGATGAAGCGATCGCGGAGTTTCAGCTCGCGGCCAAGGACGAGGTTCGAGGTCTCGAATGCTGCAGTATGCTCGGTCTGTGCTTCATGGAAAAAGGGATGCCGGATATTGCCATCAAGTGGTTTTCCAAGGGCCTTGCCCTTCCGGGACGCCGCGATGAGGAGTATCACGGCCTACGCTATGACCTCGCTCAGGCACACGAAGCAGCCAGCAAACCGGAACGCGCTCTCGAGCTCTACAAGGAAATCTTCAACGAAAACGCCCGTTTCCGCGATGTGAAGGATCGGGTGAGCGCGCTCCAAGCCACGCGAAAGTGAGAACGCACTGAGCTCTTTTCGACAGCTTTCCCACGAACCGTGACCATGGAAGACAGACAATGGTTCGTCCTCTACGTTCTTGTTTGCCTGGAAGTGGGTTTCTTTTTGATACTCGTGCCCTGGTCGGCGATTTGGGAGCGGAATTATTTTCTCGAAGCGTTCCCCAACTTGCGGCCGGTGCTGTTGTCGCCCACGTTGCGCGGTGCGGTGTGTGGGCTAGGTCTTGCGAACGTCTATCTCGGCGTTACCGAGATACTGAACCGTTTGCGCGCGAGCGGTGCTCGAGCTGTTGAGCAGGCTTTACAATCTGAGCCGACAAGTCGCCCGGGTAACGCCAACCGCGATGTGCCGGCGAAGGCACTCGCGGCTCCCAAAGAGCGGTAGAGCTGTTTCTTCGATACGAAGACACGAAGACCACACGAGAGTTGGCATGCGGTCGCTTCGTCGCGGTTCGCCTCACATTGCGCGGTATCGTGTTGCCCAACCCCTCAACACGGCGGGCTCGGCGCTTGAGCGCGAGCGCTCGTCTCAGGAGCTCAACGCGTGTCTTCGGTAGATCTCCGAAAGCTCCTCGATTCCTTGGGACCGCACAGCGACGGGAGTGATGCGGACTCTCTTCTCGACCACGGTGAAGCTGACGAAGCCCACATCCTGGTGCTTTTGAGGAAACGTGAACTGGCGACACCCGTAATCGAGGCAGTCGCGCGCCACGATCGTTGGAACAAACGACACACAGTTCGCGCAGCCATCGTAAACCATTTGAAAACGCCGAGAACGCTGTCCCTGCGTCTGCTGACACTATTGTTCTGGCGGGAGCAGCTGCGTGTGGCCACGAACATTCGCCTCCCGATGCCTTTGCGCGTCGCGGCGGAGAGCCGCCTCAAGGAGCGACTGCCGGAGCTCGAGTTAGGTGAGAAAATTTCGGTGGCGCAGGCCGCCCCTGCCGGGCTGATTCCGGCCCTTGCCGCGGAGAACCACGCCCGCGTCATTCAATCGCTCCTGCGCAACCCACGCTTGCGAGAACAGGTCGTGGTGACTCTAGCGAAGCGCAAAACCACGTCGGGAGACGTACTGCGAACGGTCGCGCATAGCGAACGATGGATCGTACGGCCTCTCGTCAAGACCGCAGTTGTCGCCCATCCCAACACGCCAGTTCATGTCGCGCTGACCCTGCTGGGTCGAATGCCCCGTCGTTCGCTCCGCTCGCTCGTCAACAGCAACGAGTTGCCTCCGGTCGTGGCCATTCGTGCCCGTCAGCTGCTTTTCGGAGACGGGACAACGTCCCCGCGTTGACAGGAAATACCGCGTCTGACACAATGACTCTGATAGGAGCGTAGCAGCAAAAATGCCTTAGTCTGAGGAGGATAGGGGTCTTCCATCCTCAAAGACTCGGCTGAAATCCCATGGCATCCCTTAGCGAGAAGCTGAGGCGCGAGCGTGAGCTTCGCGGCATCAGTTTGAAGCAGATCTCCGAGGATACGAAGATCGGAGTCCGTTTTCTCCAAGCTCTGGAAGAGGACAAGCTGGAGCTCATCCCGGGAGAGTTCTATCGGCGCTCCTACCTTCGTGCCTACGCACGGTACCTCGGTTTGGACGAGGAGCGGGCGGTCAACGCCTACGCGTTTTCGAATCAGGAGCAACGACCCGACGACGCAAACGAAGGAGAATCGAATCTCGCAACGATACCGACGTGGCTGCCCTGGGCCGTCGCTGTCGCCGTGCTTGCCGTGGTCGCGATCTTGCTCTCCCGCTCGCAGTCGGGCTCCATGCCGGAGCCTAGCCAGGCGGTGAGCTCGAACGCGCCCTCTGCGCCCGTTGCCCGCACGGAGTCCGCTGGAACCAATGTCGTCGAGGCGAGGACGGAATCGGTCGCGCGAGTGCCATCGACAGCGTCGACATCCGCGCCAGCATCGCCTCCTCCGGCATCGCCCGTACTTACATCTCCGATGGTCCCGGTACTCACGCCGCCGCGCGCGGACGCTCCCGTAGCCGGGTCGGCAGGAGCCGCGCTGCGCCTCGTGGTGGCCGTTGGGGAGTCCTGCTGGCTCGAGATCGAAGCGGACGGCACAGTGGTCACCACGGGACTCAAAGAAGAGGGGTTTCGCCAGGAATTCACTGCGGATGACGAAGTGCGGCTGTGGCTCGGAAACGCCGGCGGCGTGTCTTTTTGGATCAACGACCGTCCGCTCAGGTCGCTGGGCCGTGCCGGGCAGGTCCGCAAGGATTTGTCGATCACCCGGGACAACTTCATGGACTACGTGAGAAGCGAGCCCGGGTCGTCATGAGCTCCCCACTGGTAACCCAATTTCGCCGAGGCGGCGTGTCGCGCGACGTGCGTCTGACCGCGGCCTCTGGCGCTCTTCCGCTCTCGCCGGCCGACCAGGTCGAGCTTTTGTTCTTGCTCACGCGCGATCGCGACGAGGATGTCAGCCGCCAGGCCGAATCGAGTTTGCAGTCGCTGGACGATTCATCGCTCGTGAGTGTGGTGAAGGAGGAGAGCACTTCCGTGGACGTGCTCGCCTTTTTCGGGCTCCGGGTGAGCTCCGAGGAAGTCCAACAAGCCCTCGTTCGTAACGCCAGCACCCCTGATGAGACGATCGTTGCCCTCGTCCCGAGGCTCAGCGAAATCAATTTGGAGTTCGTCGTCGTCAATCAGACTCGACTGCTGCGGCACCCGCCCATCATCGTAGTGCTCGAGGCCAACGAGAATCTGAACTCTGATCAGTCACGCAGGATCATGGAGATGAAGGTCGATTTCAGGCTCGACGGGTCTAGCCAACACAAGGCGACAGTCCCGCGCGTGCCGGTGATCGAGGAATCTGAAAAATTGGATCTGGCGACAGGGCCTGCGGAAGATGAAAAGCCCCCGCCCACGTCGACCGAGGAAGCCGCACAGTTATATGGCGTCACCGACGAAGAGCTCGAGGGCAGCGAAGAAGAAGTGGCGGAGAAGAAGAGCTTGTTGGCGGAGCTCGTGACGATGACGGCGGCACAAAAGATGATGAAAGCGCTCAAAGGTGAGCGCGAGGCGCGCATGATGCTGATCCGTGATCGTAACCGAACGGTTTGGAGTGCGGTGTTATCGTCTCCCAAGATGAACGACGCTGACGCCGAGCAGATCGTCAAGATGCGCAACGTGGCGCCCGATGTCTTGCGAGAGATCGCCAAGAATCGTCAGTGGGCGAAGCGTTACTCTGTGGCGCACGAGCTGGTCAAGAATCCCAAGACTCCGCACGAGGTGTCCTCCAAGCTTCTGGCAAGGCTGAAGGATCGCGACCTGAAGCGCTTGGTCAAAGACCGTAATGTTTCCGAGCAAGTGCGGCGTCTCGCACAAAAACGCACCCGTATGGGCAAGTAGAAACCATGGTTGACGACTATTACAAAATTCTTGGAACTCACAAGACGGCCTCTGTCGGCGAGATCAAGAAGGCGTACTTGCAGATGGCCCGAGATAATCACCCCGATCGGTTCAAGGACCCTGCCGAGCGGAAAGAGGCAGATCGCCGATTTCAGCTGATTACGGAAGCCTTCAATCAACTGCGTGATGAGAAAAGCCGTCAGGAGTATGATAGAAGCCTTACGAAAGAGGTCAAGTCGCCCGAAGCGGAAGCTCGTCTTTATTTCAAGAATGCGGAGCTCCGGGAGCAGTCCGAAGAGTATGACAGTGCACTGAAGCTCTACTTTGAAGCGATGCGCATGCAGCCGAGTAATGTGGAATACATTCTTGCCGCCGGGCGTCTCATGGCTAAAGACAAAAGCAAGCAGCGCCAGGCGGTGGATCTATTTAATCGAGCGATGGCGATCGACCCGACCTCCCCCGAACCTCATCTCGAGCTCGGTGCGTTGTACTCGCGGACGGGGATGCTCGTCCGTGCGCGGCGCGTTTATGAGAGCGCGTTGAAACAGATGCCGAATCATCCCGAGCTCAAACGCAGATTCGCGCAAGTCAAGGACAAGTAGAAGCGATGACGATCGAGTCCCGTTCGGTCTCGGATGTGGGCCTCAAGCGCCCCATCAACGAAGACAGTTACTGTTCTAATGACGACGAGGGGTTGTACGTCGTGGCTGACGGGATGGGTGGCCACGCCCACGGCGAGGTCGCGTCGCGTATCGCGGTCGAGACCATCGAGAACTTCATCCAGCTCACGTCCGGGGATCAGGAAATCACCTGGCCCTACGGAATCGATGAAGGCCTGACGCTCAACTCCAACCGGCTCAAGACCTCGATTCGCTTCGCTAATCACAAACTGCTCGAGCACACCCAGCAAGAAGCAGACTGCGAGGGGATGGCGACGACGGTAGTGGCTGTGCTCGTCGATGGACGGGTGGCTGACATCGCGCACGTGGGGGATAGCCGTGTCTATCTGGTTCGAGGCGGAGAGCTCCGTTGCATCACCAGCGATCATTCTTGGGTGAACGAGCAGGTGATGTCCGGAGTCATCGACAGCGATCAAGCCCGGACCCACCCTTTGAGAAACGTTGTCACCCGGGCCCTAGGTGGAAAACCAGACCTCGAAGTCGATGTGCAGACGCTCGAGCTCGAGACCGATGATCGCATCCTGCTGTGTTCAGACGGGCTGACGACGATGCTCGATGACGGGGAGATACTCAATATCGCCTTGGACGCGGGTGGAAGCGTCGAGCAAGCGGACCGGTTGGTCGAGGCCGCCAATCGTAATGGTGGGGAGGACAATACGACGATAATTTTGCTCCGGGTTCCCTGAGCTCTTGGGGACCCGCGTTTTTCATTGACTCGCCGGGCCCGCCCCAACCGATGATTTTGGCGATGGTGGATGAGAACAGGCGCTCGGATTCGCAACCCGGTCTCAGATTGATGATGAATGATGAATGATGATTGATGACGGATAAAGACACAGACGTTCGCATCGGCAAGTTTACGATCATTCGCCGTCTCGGTCGCGGGGGGATGGGCGCGGTGTACGAAGGGTACGATCCTGCCCTCGATCGACGCGTCGCGATCAAAACGTTGACCGCGGAGGTGATTGCCGACAAGGACTCGCGGAGTCGCTTCGAGCGCGAGGCCAAAGCGGCTGCCAAGCTCCAGCACGCGAACATCGTGACCATCTACGAGTTGGGGAACTTCGGAGGCAAGGAAAAGCCTTACATCGTGATGGAGTATCTCCGGGGAACCGACGTTGCCACGCTCATTGGCAAAGATGGAATGCCCATCGCCGAAGCCCTCGACATCACCATCCAACTCTGCCGCGCGCTCGATTTCGCACACCAAAACGGCGTGGTCCACCGCGATGTGAAACCCGCGAACCTCCGGTACTTGGACAGCGGTCAGGTAAAGATCATGGACTTCGGCATCGCTCACGTCGAAGGGGGCCATCAAATCACCAAAGAGGGGATGATGATCGGCACCGTGCACTACATGGCGCCGGAACAGATCCGTGGGCAGGCGCTCGACGGCCGCACCGACATCTTTGCGGCAGGCTGCATCCTCTACGAACTGCTCAGTGGTGGGCGCCCGTTCGTGGGTGAGTCTGCCACTTCGATTTTGTACAACATCGTGAACGAGACGCCTGCGCCGATCGTCAAGGAGAATGTGGATCTTCCCCAGGAGCTCCAGGACGTTCTCGATCGGGCCATGGCAAAGCGGCCCGAAGATCGGTTCGCCACCGCCGGGGAAATGGCGCGCGAGCTCGAGAAGATCGTCACCGTGTTCCGCAAGACGCTGCCCCGCACGACTCAAGCGCTGCAGGAAAGTCTGGACGAGCTTACTTCCTTGAGCCGCGCGCAAAAATGGCCAGAGCTCGTCCCCAAGGCCCGGGCACTGGTCGAGAGGCATCCTCAGCTCGACGAGGCAAGACGGCACCTCCGCCGTGCCCTTCGCGAGTTGCGACAAAATGAGATTGAACAGCAGTTGACGGCCGGCGAGCGAACGCGACATCTCCAAGAGATCCACCACGAGATCACCGATCTCTACGGTCCCCACTCCGCCACCCTACGTGGGACGGACGACGAGACCGAGCTTGCGACGGCGACCCCCACGCGCGGTTTGTCGGAGACGGCGCCGACCGGTGCCAAGGTTGGCGATAGCCCCACCGCGGACGACGAATCCACGGCGGCGGTACGTGCCTTGGCGGCGCCCATTTGGGCTCTTGTCATCGTCGTTCTCTTGGGTCTGGCGGGGGTGTTGTACTGGTTGCTGATGCGTGAGCCGCCGGGACCCCAACCGGTCGCGCACACCGTTCAAATTCTCTCTGAGCCGTTGGGCGCCGCGGTCTATCTGAACGGAGCTGCTACCGGGCTCCTGACGGACGACGACGGTGTCGAGCTTCGCGTTACCGGCATGACCGAAGAGTCCTATACGGTCGAGGTTCGACTCGACGGATACGAAACTGCTTCAAACGACGTCACGTTAGCGATCGATTCTCCCGGCCCGCTCGAATTCGTGTTGACGGCCTCGACCCGGATGTTCGAAGTGGTGACGACTCCACCCGGGGCCTCCGTCAAACTCGATGGAGAAATGGTGAACGGGGTCACTCCGATGACGCTCGAGCTATCTGAGGCAGATCACGAAATCGCTTTCTCGCTCGCCGAGCACAGCCCGACGAGTGTCCAGATCGCGGGTGGGGAACCTCTTCCCACGCGCCCGATCGCGTTGACGCCCCTGGGGCGTCCGGGAACCTTGCGGGTGCAAACCACCTACTCAGTAGCAATCTATCGCGGCGAGCGTGAGATGGCGCCGGCATCGACAGGCCCAAGCGTCCAACTGCGTCCGGGAAGCTATCAGCTTCGGCTTTCGGCGCCCGACAAGTTCCTCAATCGGTCCATCCAGGTCACAATACGCGAAGCCGACGTCACGACGCTGCAGGCGCCATCCGTGGGTCGCGTCAACGTGCGTGCGAACCCCGGCAATTGCACGGTCGCCATCGACGGTATGCCGGCGGGCTCTCCGCCGTTCATGAACCGCGAGGTCGTGACGGGAGCGCACGAGTTCGTGTTCACTTGGCCCGGTGGGGTGACGGATGTGCAACGAGTCACCGTGGAGTTAGGACAGCCGACTTATGTCATTGGGCAGAAGCCGTGAGAACAGCATTGAGCATTCAGCATCTGGCATTCAGGTCGCCCAACGAGGAGGACTTCTTATGAGTCATCGTCATCGCCTTCGACTTCGAGGAGCTTCGGTGGGTTCGTTGCTTCTGGTGGCGTCGGTTGTTTTGGGGCAGGGAGCGTCGACGGAGTTGGCGCGTCAACACCTCGAAAGCGGCACGCAATTCTACGAGCAGGGTCGGTACAACCAGGCGTTGAATGACTTCCAGATTATCGTTAGCTCGATGGCCGACACCGAGTATGCGGACGATGCGTTACTTCGGATCGGGCGCTATTACCTCGATATTGAAGAAGACTTCGCGCAAGCGAAGGAAAACTTGGATGCGTTGCTGCAAGGGTATCCGACGGGCAATGCGGCCCCCGGTGCGTATTACTATCTCGGCGAGGTGGTTTTTCGTTCCGATCGCACCGGCAGATCGATCGACGACGCGCTTGCAAACTATCAACGCGTGTTTATCTACGCGGACAACCCCTGGATCCCAGCGGCGCTGTATTCAACTGGGCGCGCCCTGGAACGGCAAGGCAAGTTTCAGGAAGCGGTCGATGCTTATTTTCAAGTCATAGTGGATCACCCTCGTTCCGATTGGTCGGCCGGAGCGCTGCTGGGGGTGGGGCGCAGCTCGGTACGGCAGGGTGAGCCGATCGAAGCGATGACGCAATTCCAAGAAGTGAGGAACGTCTATCCCGAGTCCGGGGAGGCCGAAGCCTCGCTCGACTGGCTCACTTTGTTGTATCGATTCTACGGCGCGCCGCTTCTTGGACAGCCGGTTTTGTTCCGACGTGATGATAGCTTCAAGGTTGCCATGTCCGATGGGTTCAAGGACGTGAAGGCCCTTCGAATCTCCGATAGTGGTATCCATGTTCTCGAACGTGGTAGAAAACGCGTGGTGACGTTCGATCGCGCGGGCCAGCTGGCAGGAACCCGAGGAGCGGCCAACGCGCACGGGCTGGCTGTCGACCCGCGAGGTCAGGTCGTCATTGCAAACGAAAAAGGTTTGGTCCTCGATGGGGTGGCAAAGAGTTTCACGGTGCAGGGCAAAGACGGGCCGGAGCCGCTCGACAAGATTCGTTGGGCGGTGCGCGACCGGTTGGGCGAAATCTACATCTACGACGACAAACGGAAAAGAATCTTGAGGTTTGACGAGAACGGCGGAGCGCTGGGCTCGTTTCCGGATGCCACACCACGCGAGGTCTTGGCCATGGACGTCGATCAACGCGGTAACATCGTACTGCTCGAGAAGAAGGATCGCGAGGTCATGGTCTACACGCCTGACGGACGCGCGCTCGCGAGAATCCCGACGAAGCGGGGTCAGCTCAATTTCAAGAAAGCTGCCGACATCGCACTCGATCCAGCCGGGTACCTATACATCCTCGACGAAGACCAGGCGCAGATCGCTGTTTTTGATGGAGCCTATCAGTACCTCACGACTTTGACGACGCAGAGCCTCGGCTCTGGCGCTCTCCAGAAACCCCTCACCCTAGACGTCGACGCTTCCGGAGATCTTTATGTTTATGATGACAAGGCAAAGGCGATTGTCCGGCTTCATTAAGCTTCCGTCGGTCGTCGTTTGCAGTCTCCTCGCCGCGGCTGCTCACGCACAAGACCCCGGGTCGACGATTCGACAGGAGCCCCAGTCTCGCATCGAGTCGTCGGAGCTCACCCTCGCCGATCAGGAGCTGGTCTTTCGGCTCTCCCAGCAATTCGATGAGGCTCTCCAGTTGTTCAACGACCCGCAGCGCCAGTCGCAGTCGATTGACTTTTTTGCTCAAATCATCGCAACGGTGGACGACGAGCGTCGCACCCGTGAAGATGTGCCCGACGAGATTGTCTCCTTGCAGCAACGCGCTCTCGAGCACCGGGCGCGGGCGTTTTTCACCGCGGGTCAGCTTCAGGGCGCCTCGGACGATTTTCGCCAACTCTTGCTGGACAACCCCCGCTACGGACTCGATACCGAGGCGCTTTCGTCCAGGTTGGTCGACTTCTTCGAGGACCAAAAAAAGCAGCTCATCGGCTACATAGCGGTGACGACCGAGCCCGCCGGCGCTCGTGTCATCGTGAACGGTAATTTTATCGGGATTACGAATTTCTTCCCGATCGAGGTGCACACCGGAATTGCACGCGTTGAGGTCAACCTGGAAGGACACGAGACCTACATCGATGAAGAAATGCGCATTGGTCCCGGCGAAATCACGACCCTGGATCTTGCTCTGACGAGAACGAGCGCACGCCTTCCGATTATCACCGACCCGCCGGGCGTAGAAATTGTCGTCGATGGAGAAGTGGTGGGGGCGACGTCCGGTACCCTTCCTCCCGATCTGCGTAGCTTCATGCCCGCGGACATGGACCCGAACCGGCTTTCGGCGCCGTTCGAGCTAGGCGCGCTTCCCCTCGGACAGCATCAGATCGAATTGCGTCTGGATTGCTACCAGTCGGTGAGCTTTCCCTTCAGCGCGGCCGAGCCGCGAGACTACACGGCTCAGATCGTCAAACTCGAAGAGTCCATCGGCAGTCTAACGATTACCAGCAACCCATCGGAAGCGAGCGTCTATCTCGACGGAGAGCTTCGGGGCACGACACCCGTCGATCTAAGGCGTGTGTGCTCGGGGCCTCACCACCTCGAGGTGAAACACGTTACCGGGAAGTACGTGGAGGATATCGACGTTGGGCCGGATGAGTCGTTGTCGTTCGAATGTCCGATCCGCCCGACGCTGGCCGTACTCGGCGTTGTCGCTGATGAGGACGTGCCGGAACGGGATCTCTCGGATATCCGACAAAAATTGCGAGAAGAGCTACCGAATCTCGCGAGGATGAACCTCGTCTTCGCCGACGAAAACACCGTACGAAGCCAGATGGGCGGCAAGGATTTGTCCGTGTTTGTCTCGGCGCGGGGGGGCGATGACAACGCCGCCGCCGAGATCCGCGATCTGTCGGAGAAACTGGGGACGGCGCTGGAGGTGGAAGCGCTTCTCATTGCCTACGTGCCCGCGCAGCGCTTGATCAAGGATATCGTTCTTCACTTCATCGCGGTCGGCTCTACGGCGCCGGATGCCTACCCTCTCAACTATCTCGACCCACAAGCGCTGCCGGTTTTCTTGGAGGAGTTGTCAACACCCACGAAGCTCCACGGAAGCTGGGCCGGGCTACTGGCTATCGATACCCGGATCAACGAAGGTCCTGTCGTCCTCGCGGTCGGCGACGGAGGTCCGGCGGCCGCTGCCGGTATCCAGGCAGGGGACGTGGTCTTGGAGACTGCGGGTAATCCGGTATCGCGCGTCCTCGACCTGCTCGAAGCGGTCCGTGCGACCGAGCCAGGCTCGAGCCTCAACCTGCGAGTCGCTCGCAGGGGGTCGAGCTCTGAGGTTTCTCTCGCGGTTGGGACGACGCCGCTCGAGGTGCCGTTGGGGGATCCGAGCTTTCTCTACAACAAGGCGATCGTTGACCTGCGACATCGCATGGTCACGGAGCCGGAGAACGAGCACCTCGCGCGTTTGAACGCGGGGTTGTGTCATATGCAGCTCGGCGATTACGAGACCGCGCTGAAGGAATACTTACCGCGGGTTGTGCTCCCGGATACTCCAGGGATTTCACAGGGGACCGTTCTTTACTATACGGCCCTCGCATACCTGAAGCTGGGGGAACGGGCCGAGGCCGCACGGCTGTTCCAGCAAGCGCTCGCTTTTCCCGAGGCAACACTTCAGTCGAACGACGGCCCGAAGGTCGCGCCTCTAGCGCAGCGGCGCCTGAGAGGGCTCGGGCAGTAACGCTCCCTCCGAGACATTCTCTTCCTCGCTTCGCCTCCTCAAGACGTTCCGCCTCCTCCGCTCCGCAAGACGTTCCCGCTCCCAAGGCCTCAAGACGTTCCATGCTTTTATTTGTGACGAACGCTCGGGAATCGTCGAATTGGGCACACTCGTATCTAGTTAGGCGAGGTGTCTAGTTGCTAATCAGCGCCAGGG
>CAMYKY010000038.1 GCA_947259165.1 uncultured Acidobacteriota bacterium
ATGAGTTCGCCGTGTACGCGGGGTGCTCCCCAGGTGACGTTAGCTCGACACATATCCCGGATCAGCTCGCGTACTTCCCGAGATACGCCTGGTCGACCGCGCCGACGTTTGCGACTCTTCCAAGTCCAATAGCGTCTGAACCCGGCGCGGTGCCACCGGACAACGGTCTCGGGCTTCACGATGACGAGGACGCTGCCCCAGTCGGTCCAGACTCTGTGCAAGAGGACCCAGAAGCCGCGGTCGAGATTCGAGAGCCGAGGCCGTTTCACTGAACGCTGGACGACGGCGAGCTGTTGGCGCAGAGCGAGATTCTCAAGTGCCAGGGAGCGACGCGTCTTGAACGCCGAGATGAGTGACCAAAGACGACCAGATCATGACGGGATACTGACGCCCGCGTGCGAGAAAGATCAATAGGGTTGGGCCCGGATGAATAAGTAGAAGCCACAACCCCCTGATCCCGAACCGGCCTTATCCCTGGGTATGCTTCGTCGCCGTTCGACGCAAGAATTGACGCTCGTACCAACGACTCGGGGCAATAGCGATCTCATACCTTGGGCAAGGGTTCTGCAGCGCCAGCGTCCTGCTCCGTGAGAAACTCAGCGGTTTCCTCCGCCGAGACGCCCACGGGCCCCGTCACCAGGATGGGAGAGGCATCGATCTCCTGGGCCTGCATCATCTCCGCAACCCTCTGAAGCGTGGAAAGGATGAGCGTCTGCTCCCAGTCCGAGAGCCCCTGGAGCGCCTTGGTGAATCGCTCTTGAAGTAGCGGAGGGGCTTGTTTGATAGCGTTTCGACCGTCAGCGGTCAGCTCGTTGATGACCCGACGCTTGTCCTCGGTGGCGCGCCGCCGCTCGATGAACTGCTTCCTGCCGAGTCGCTCCAGGATGTCAGACAGAGTCGCCTGTCCCAGCGAGACGCCCTCGGCAAGCTGACCCGTCGTTTGCGGCCCATGCAGCTCCAAGAATTGTAGAACCACAAGCTGGGGCCCGGTCAAACCGTAGCGTTGCGCCAGGTATTTCGAATGTCGATCCACAGCCCGGATGATACGTCGCAACGCAGAGACGATCTCGCCCTGTGTATCGAAGTCCTTCGTCACGATCGACTGCCCTCCGACTCCTCAGCCTATGGTACTTTCCGGGGTTACAATCGGCTACTGTTATCGGCCCATCGCCGCACGAGGCTGGCGAGTAAATCTGGGTTCGAGAACTGGCGCAAGAAGATGTCGAGGTAGACCTGCTCCTCCCTGTTGCGGGCCGGAGCGGCCGGCTCCACATCCACGACGAGCTCGTGCAAGATAGCTCGCATCCTTTCTGCGACGCCGCTTCCCTCGTCGAACTGGGCCTTCGGTCGCCAAAGTATCTCCGCGGGCAGGAGATCCTCACACGCTTTTCTGAGAATCCACTTTTCTGTCACCCCAGAGCTTTGAGAAAAGCCGCCGGGCGTCGAATAGAGCTTGAGCTCCGCGGGGATGCGGAAGGCCAGGTCGATCATCGAAAGATCGAGAAATGGGACACGGCCCTCGACCGAATGCGCCATGGTCATCCGATCCACCCGCTGCAGATTGACGTCGTGCATGGCGCCGACGGAACGACGCAACTCGTTTTGTAGAGTCTTCGTCCGATTGGCGTAGTCCTTGTAGTATGCATAACCCCCGAAGAGCTCGTCCGCGCCCTCGCCGGTGAGGATGACCTTCACTTGATCTGAAGCAAGGCGCGCGGCGAAGTAGCAGGGAATGGCAGAGCGTACCAGGTCGAGATCGAATGATTCCAGGTGATAGAGGATCTCGGGAAGCTTGCCGACGATCTCGTTCTCGTTCAGGAGGTACTCGTGGTGGGTCGTGTCCAGGATGCGCGACAGGTATCGTGCTGCTTCGAGATCCTCGCTTCCTTCGAAGCCGACAGTGAACGTGTGGAGCTCGGAGACGTGCTGGCGCGCGATGGCGGTGACGATAGCGCTGTCGAGACCTCCGGAAAGGAAGGTGCCGACGGGAACATCACTCATCAGACGTTTGTGGACGGCGTCTTCGATCGCGGCTCTGACCGCCAACGCACAGGTGTGCGGATCGGTCGGCCCGTGCATGTTCGATTCGGAATCGGAATCAGGCAGATCGAAGTACGGCTGGAAGCCGACCTGGGAGTGAAACCAGGTGCCCGGCGGAAATTCCCGTGCCCGCGAAACATTCGCAGGAAAAGCCTTGAGCTCAGAAGCGAACAAGAGTCGCCCATCGTCCTCCGCCACGTAGAGAGGCTTGATACCCACAGGATCGCGAGCTGCGTACAAGTGCTCGCCGTCAGCAATCACGAAGGCGAACATCCCATCGAGGCTCGTAGGTAGCGCCAGTCCGGCGGCGTCGTAGAGATGAAGGGCAGCTTCGGTGTCGCTTCCGGTGTGAAAACTATAGCGCCCGCTCAACGCACTACGAATCTCCGGGAAGTTGTAGATTTCACCATTGCCGACGATAGCTCTCCCATTGTCCGATCGGATCGGTTGATCACCTCCCACGGGATCCATGATGGAGAGGCGACGGTGTCCCAACGTGCCGTGCTCGCTCTCGAGTTTGCCGGCCGCGTCCGGGCCCCGGTGAGCGAGGCTCGCCATCATGCTATCGACGAGCTCGGTTTCGAGAGCTCCCCATACGCAGGCGATGCCGCACATTACCGCACGAGTCCTTGTCGCCGGAGAAACTCGCTGGCGACGGTCTCGAGAGAACGCTTTCCTTCGTCCACCGCGGCGTTGAGTCCACGCATCGTGGTGTCATCGATCCGATCAGCTAGAGCCGAGAGCTCCTGACGAAGTTCAGGCCAGCGTTCGAGGACCTCCCGTCGCGCTACTGGCGCGGCTTGGTACGGTGGAAAGTAGGAGGCATCGTCTCTCAGAGTCTGGAGGTCATACGCCTCGATCCGCCCGTCGGTGGCGAAGGCTGCGATGGCGTCGACTTCGTTTCCAGCGAGAGCGCTGTACATTAACGCCGGCTCGAGATCGTGAACCTCCACGAACTCGAACCCGTACCTGCGACTCAAGCCTGGGTAGCCATCGGCACGCTCTGCAAACTCGGCGGTGAATCCTGCACGGAGGCGTGGGGCGTCTCGAGCGAGATCGGAAATGGTGGCCCAGCCGCGCACTCGAGCATCGCTGCGGCGGACCGCAATCGTGTAGCTGTTATCGAATCCCAGTGGCTCCAGCCACTCCAAATCGAACCGCTCGCGGTACGCCTCGGTCACGAGAGGCCAAACCTCATCAGGGGATTCCGGCATTTCCAGATTCAAGACCGCCGTGAGCGCCGTGCCTGAATACTCCACGTAGAGATCGAGCTCACCCGATACGAGCGCCTCGTGGCAGATCATCGTGCCGCCGAGGTTCAGGTACCGCTCCACTCGAAGGTTGGTGCGCGCTTCGACGAGTTGCGCGACGACTTCTGCCAATACGAGCTGTTCGGTGAAATTCTTGCTTCCGATGCGAACCACACCCTGCTGGGGCGCGGCCGAGTGACCGAGTCTAAGCGAAAGCGATCCCAGCAAGACCAGGAGGAGCAGCGGTGCCCATGCAGCCACGGGTTTGAGACGCGCCTTCCAGCCAGCTCGATCTCGCCGCCGGGGGGCCCGAAGTCCCCATGCTGCCGCTCCCAAACTGAAGTCCACGCCAAGCGCAAGGATGGCTGCCGGGATGGCGCCGAGAAGGATGAGATCGTAGCGTGCGAGTGCCAGGCCGCGGTTGATGAACTGACCGAGCCCACCCGCTCCGATGAAGGCCGAGAGTGTCGCGATACCAACACCGACCACCGCTGCCGTTCGTATCCCAGCCACAATGATCGGAGCCGCCAGGGGAATCTCCACGATGACGAGACGCTGGCGGGAGCTCATTCCCACACCATCGGCAGCTTCGGTAATCGAAGGTGCGATGCTCTCGAAGCCCGCGAGCGTGTTCCTCACGATTGGCAAAAGCGCGTAGAGGGACAGGGCGGTAATGGCGGGGAGGGCGCCGATCTGCCCGAATAGGACAAGAAGAAGCGCCAGCATGGCGAGGCTCGGAATCGTCTGCAGAATGCCGACGACGCTCAAGACCACGCCCTTGAGCGCACGTTGCCGCACGGCAAGAATACCCAGGGGGATCCCGACGACGATAGCGAACAAACTCGAGGCGCCGGTGAGCACCAGGTGCTCGCCCGTCCTCAGCCAAAGCTCGCTCCAGCGGGCCGCGTCCATCAGGTGAGTACGTCGGCGATCACGCGCAGCTGCTCCCGGATGCGTCCGACCAGCTGTTCGACGTACGGGGTCGCGGGTCGCCGAAGAACGTCTTGGGGAGCACCCACTTGTTCGAGCCGTCCTTCGTGCAGGACGGCGATACGATCTCCAAGCCGCACCGCCTCGAAGACGTCGTGGGTTACGAACAAGATTGTCTTGTGAAGCCTCTTCTTCAGAGACAGCAACTCGTGCTGGAGCTCATCGCGCGTCACGGCATCGAGGGCACCAAAGGGCTCGTCCATCAGGAGGTGCGCAGGCTCGGCAGCGAGTGCGCGCGCCACACCGACTCTTTGCTGTTGCCCCCCCGAGAGCTCGTCCGGAAAACGCTCGCCGTAGACGGAAGTCGGAAGACCTACGAGCTCCAGCGTTTCATGGGCTCGACGGTGCTGTTCGCTCGCGGGCAATCCCTGGAGCCTAGGAACGATGCCGACATTTTGTTCGACCGTCAGGTGTGGAAAGAGGCCGATGCCTTGGAAAACGTAGCCGAGCGAGCGGCGCAGCGCGACAGGGTCCGCTTGGGTGGTCTCCTGGCTGTCGACATGGACGGTGCCGCTCGTTGGCTGGACGAGCCCATTCACCATCTTGAGGAGCGTGGTTTTTCCGGACCCGGAAGACCCTAGCAGCACGAGCGTTTCACCGTCCGGAACCTCGAGGCTCAGCCTCTGAACGGCAAAGCTCTGCCCTCCGTCGAAGGATTTCGAGATGTCCCGAAAGGTGATCACTGAAGGCGCGGTGAATCCGCCTCTTCAATTGAAGAAAGTGGAATTTGCTTCTGCTTGCTCGCGATCATCGCTACGTAGTAGAGGGGCCGGCCGTCGATCGCCAGCCGGTGCCGGTACCGCCGATACGCCTCGATTCGAATTACGCCGAGGCGGCTGAGCTTTCGCACCAGGCGGGCGAAACCGGAGTCATCCCGTTCGTACAGGAAGTCCTCCTTAATATTGAAGGCGAGCCAACCTGGGGTGGAGATAAGAGAAAGGGCTGTGGTGAACGCCTTGGGAGGAATATCGCCAAACCCCAGCGTCGCGACCGAGGTCAGGCAATTGAGCTCTTTCGCCACCAACCGCTGGGCCGTGTCCCTGGCCAGATCTGTCATGTCCGCGACGAGATATTCCTGGTAGATTCCTTTTCGGTCGCGCATCGCGGCCGAGCGCGCTTGCGGGATGATGTCGATACCCACGATGGTCTTCACACCGAGGCTGTGCAGCTCATCGCCGACCATGCCGTTGCCAGCACCCAAATCGAGCGCTCTCAAGTCCTCCGGCCTCTGACCGCGTTCTCGCACGACATCGGCGAGCAGACGGCTCACTCGGAACGGAGAGATGCACTTGAGACGGTCATAGAAGAGACCTTCGTACAATCCCGGAATCTCGTAGATGGAGGCGTAATCATGAAAGCGGATTCGTTTCCGGCTACCTTCGACCGTTACGACGCACCACTCCTCGTTCTGTGAAAGCTGCTCGTCATCGCTCTTCCCAGGAAGCTGTATCGCCTCGATGCTCGTTTCCATCGTCGAAAGCCGTTCCTTCCAGACTGTCTCCGCGCTCGTGGTCATAAAGCTTTGCGTTCCTTTCGAGAGGTATAGCAAGAGTTGACGAATACGTAGTCGACAAATATATCGACCACGTACGACAATTACAACCCAAAGTACTGTCACCAACCAGCCGCCCAGGCGTAAATGTCTGTTAATACTATAGTTATATAAACACTTGACGAGCGCGGGGGGCCTGCCTGTAGTTCGACTACGATGCAATGGAGACGCTTGGTGTTGGACTCCTCGGGGCACGCGGACCAGGCGGCCTTTGTACCTCCCCATCGAACCTCTCTGCCCGGATCCACCTTTGCCGGCGGAATCGTTGGCGCGTCGCTAGTCGCGTGGGCATGCTTCGCGCACCGGCGATGGCAAGAGAGCGTTGAGAGAGAGCGGTTCGTTCTCGCCATGAAAGCTGCTTCGACCCCGCGGATCTGCGACGGAGTCAGGCTGCGGTCCGCCAAGAAATTAGACAACGCAGCATGCTCGGAGGAACGGTCCAAACCCATGAGGCTACGGACGAAATGTGCCAGCGAAGGGGCATCGCTGCGGGCAAGCGCGGGATTATCGAGCAATGAGCGGCGCGTCTTGAAAGCCGAGATGAGCGAGCACGAAGCGACGACATCATGCGCGAATGCTGACCGGGATTTCAGAGAAAGATCAACAAGCACACGAGCGCGACGGAAAAGCCACCAGCGCACGCTCGAGGCGGTGTCTATCGTAGAATGCGGCGCGCGCGAACACGGGAGGATTGGTATGGACTTCGTATTCAGGCGCTCCTATCGAGGCCCTCTCAAGGCCGTCATTCTGGACTGGGCGGGGACGACGGTGGATTACGGGTGTTTCGCCCCTGCCGTTGTTTTCGTCGAGGTCTTCAAGCGCAAGGATGTTCCGATTTCGATCGAGCAGGCGCGCATACCGATGGGGACTCATAAGCAAGTCCACATTCGGGAGATCTTGCAATTGGAAGATGTCGCGGCACGATGGGAGGAGTTCCACGGCCGAAAGCCCAGCGAAGACGATGTCGAGGCGATGTTCAAGGACTTCGTGCCGCTCCAGCTTCAGTGTCTCGCGGACTATGCCGATCTCGTCCCTGGCACCCTCGAAGCGGTTGCCAGGTTCCGGGAAAGGGGCCTCAAGGTCGGATCTTGGACGGGATACACGCGCGAAATGATGGAACTGCTTCTCGAACAGGCACGCAAGCGGGGCTACGAACCCGATGAGTGTGTATGCGCGAGTGAGGACGACCCCGGCCGCGGCGGTGCGCGCGGGACGCTACAAGCTCATCGAGTTCTTCGAGACCGAGACTCTAGAGCTCTACGATCTCGAGTCGGACATCTCCGAGTCGAATAACCTCGCGGGTTCTAATTCTGCGCTCGTGACCGCGCTGCACGGCAAGCTCGAGGATTGGCGTCTCTCCGTCAACGCGCCCATGCCCCAAGGGCCCACGGCTCGGTAGGAGCCAGCAATATTGGGTTAGAATTCTACAGAGTCAGCTATGAGCCCGAAACAAAAGAAGAAGAAATCCAAGCAAGAATCAACCTCCTCCGAAGAGACGGCGCACTCGGAGACGAAAGGCAGCTCGTCGAGCTGGATGTTCGTTGCCTTCGCGCTCGCGGGCGTCGCCGCATTCGGTTTGGTTTTGTTGGGAACCGAGCCACCGCCGCGTCCGACGGTGCCGCCGGCGATGAACCCGGTGGACGCGTGGCGAGCACTTCCAGTGCAGCAGGCAAGCTACGCTCCCGAGCGCGACCATGCACGCGGCCCCGAGGATGCAGCGGTCTCCATCGTCACCTTCAGCGACTTCGAGTGCAACCACTGCCGCACCGCCAACATCGAGCTGGAGAGTCTTCACCAGCGCTACCCGGACCATGTGAGGATCATCTTCAAGAACTACCCGCTCGATCTGGCCTGCAACGAGAACATGACGCGCCCGAACTTCCTCCATTCGTGCAAGGCGGCCGTCATGGGTCGCTGCGCCGGAGCTCAGGATCGCTTTTGGGAAATGCACGATGCGATCTACGCGGTGCCGCAATTGAGCGTGAGCGCGCTCGACGCGCTCCCGGCTGAGATCGGTATCGCGGGCGAGGCCTACGACGCGTGCATCGCCGGCGAGTCGGCGATGAGCGATATCCAAGAGGACATCGAGCAGGGCAGCTCGCTGGGCGTCACCGGGACGCCCTCGATCTTCATCAACGATCGCAAGATGCCGTCGTACCGACTGCAAACGATCGAGGCGATCGTCGATCACCTCGTCACCGAGTATTGAAGATCGCACCACCAGCTTGGATCGCCCACGTTCTCCATTCGAGCAAGTGCGAGTCGATCCCTAATCCTTCGCGAACGTTCACTTTCGAGCCGTCGATAACGAATACGGAGCTGGGCTCGCCTTTCAAACAGCCCGCGAGCTCGACGCCGTAGAGACTTGCAAGCTCCCCTTCGAGGCACGCCTTCGACGCGTGCCACACGTTCGCCCGTGGATCCTCGACGCGATACTCCAGCGTCGAGCTATCTCGCTGCCTGGCATAGCCCCAGTAGTGCTCGGTGATAAACGATTCCTCGGAGCTTTCATCGGAAAGGAAGCGTTCGCCATCGTCAAAGACGCACCGACGTTCCTTGGCAAAGAAAAGAAACGTTCCTATCGCAAGTTTCCCGCGAATTGCTTGAAGCAAACAGTCCAGGTGCAACCTCGCAACTGCGAAAGTGTAAAAGGACGATCATTGCCGCCACGTTGGTACCGGGGGTGGCGGGAAGTACGGAAGGTGCTAGGAAACCGCGGATTGTTTCGGTCGACTCCGCCTCTTGGGCTAGTGCCCCAGACTCCTCTAGAGGTGGGATGGAATGTCCATCCGTTCGTGCAGAACGCGCACGACCTCGATTCCGTCGTCGGTGGCAAAGTAGAAAATGAGATGCCGGCCCGAAGGATACACGCGAAGCCCCTTGTACACTTCATCGTAGAGTCGCCCGAGCTCTGGCTTTTCCACAAGCAATTCGAATGCGCGACTCAAGGTCCGTACATAGTGCTCGGCCTGCTCGTAGCCCCAGGTCTGCACCGTGTAGTCCCAAATCCCGTCGAGGTCGGCCCGGGCTTTCGGCCTGAGAGCAATCTCAGGCACGCTTGGGCTGGCGAGCCTTCTCCGCGATGAACGCTTCGATATCGAACGGCTCGGCGGGGCCGCTTTGGAGGCCCTCGTCGATGGCGTGGCGCAGGGCCTCAAGCTTCGCTTCGCGTTCCTCGAGGAGTCTGAGTCCCGCGCGTATGACTTCGCTCGCGTTGCCATAGCGACCCGCAACAACCTGTTCTTCGACGAACACCGCGAAGTGCTCACCGAGCGTGATACTCGTGTTCTTCGACATTGTTGCCGCCTCCGCCGCTCATTATACCAATGGATACCATTTTATGGTAATCGCGATATTCCTGTCCTTGCAGCAAGTCGTTTCATCCCTTGAAATTACGCCCCCTTTCGGTGCGGACGCAAGGACGACCCAAAGTATGTGTCGACTAGTGATGTTTGGACCGAAGCAGAAAGCGCTCAGCGGCGATCCAAATATCGTTGACCGGAATCGGGGTGCCTGGCACGGCGTAGCTGGGCGAAGACCTGGCCGTAGCGGTGGGCGGACAGGTAGCCGTTTCTATCCGGGAAGGCCAACCGTCGGAGCCAGATTGAGCAAGATTTTGGTATCGAGGTAGGCTTTTAGAATTCATCCGGACGCATCGCGAGAGACAAAAGGTTTGACGCGGTGCGTGTACGTGACGTTCACAATCACACCACGGTTTATCCCGGCGACACCGAAGGACTCCATCGCCTCGCTTGCTACTTGCATCGCGCGCCAGTGAATCTGTCTCGACTTCGTTATCATCCCGAATCGGGGCTCCTTATTTATGAGCCCAAAGCTGGCCACGATGTCGACGACGGCGAGCCTATCGACCCGCTTGAGTTTATCGCGCGCGTGCTCGTCCACATCCCAGAACCCAAAAAGCATCTGGTTCATTTTTACGGGGCCTACGCCAACCGCGTTCGTTCGTCGACTCCGCCTGTTTGCGACTCCGCACAAAACCTGCCAGAGGTTCAATCCTCCCCTCCTCCCCGCGCTTTACGAAAACGATGGGCAGAGTTAATTTACAAAATCTACGACGTCGACCCTTTCAAATCCCTCGGTGGCCGCGCGCCGCAATTTTGCGCATCTGAGGGATGATCTCGCGCGCCTCGTGCCACACCATCCCCCGATCCCGTTGCTTGCTCGTTCCCGGTAGCTTCTACCAGTGCGTTTGTTTTTTCTGCCGATGCAGGGAGGTTCAGGAGACCGGATTTCGTCTGTAAGGAGTAGAGGTTCGAGAAACAATGCATTCAACAAGAACGAAGACTAAAGCGAAGGATGAAGGCTCGGCCTTCGTCATTTCTATTTTGGTGCTGTTCGTCTTGACGGTTCTCGGTATGGCGCTCATGCTGACGACCACCACCGAGAAGGACATCGCCATCAACCACCGTCGGGGCGACCAAGCGTTCTTCAATGCGGACGCGGCCCTCGAGTACGGGAAGAACGTCCTCGCGGCGCACCTCGTGGCGAACAACGACTTCTCCGCCGTTCTCCCTCCGCCGCGCTTGGACGTGACCGTCCCCCGTGCGACGGCGGCCTGGGGTGCAGCGCACCCCGAGCCCGGCGCGTGCGATCCGACGTCGGCAGGTTGCCGAGACTACCAGTTCTTTGCCGATCGCTGCGCTCCCGACGGCACAGACTGTGTGCGGGTCTACATCGGGCGCGTCCTGCGCCGAACCGACGGCACACTCGCACAATACGATTTCCGCATGCCGGGCGGAGCTCCGGCCGGCGATCTCGATGGTGATGGAACCGCCGACCTGGAAGGTACCACTACGTTGTGGGTGCGGCGGCCGGTGGTCGGCACCCAGGATTACGGCGCTCCCAGCGACGCCTCGCCGTCAGGCCGTCACGATCGCGCCATCCTCACCGCCGAAGGCACCGCACCCGGAGCGATTGGCGCGGGCGCCGCGCGGCCGGTCTCCGTGCGACGGCTGGAAATGAGGGTCCGGCGAGCGAGCACCGGTATTGAAGGAGACGATTTCACCGTAGCCGTCCGCGTCGACGGTTTCAGAATCTCGCCATTCTAGTGTCTCGTCTCGGAGTCAAAAAAGAATTGGATTCTGGAGAGGCTTCGTCGATACCGTGGTCGCTCGTTACCTAGATTGTGGAATCGCAGAAAGGTCCAGACCTTTGCAGATCTTCGGTAGGGCCAACGACACGTTCAAGGACTCGAACGAAACCTCTTCGTCGCCCGTATTCAGAGACTTGGCAACCTGTGCCTGCTATTTATTCATCCGGCCGCGTTGCTATTGATCATTCTCCTAGCGGGCGTCAGGATCCGGGCATGATTTGGTCGCTTCTTCGCTCGCTCCTATCGGCGTTCAAGACGCGCCGATCGCTTGCGCTTGAGAATCTCGCTCTCCGGCAGCAACTCGCCGTTGTGCAGCGTTCGGTGAAACGGCCACGGCTGTCGAATGTCGACCGCGGCTTATGGGTTCTCTGGCGTCGAGTCTGGACTGAATGGGATAGCGTGCTCGTTCATCAAGCCCGACACCGTCGTGCGTTGGCATCGCGCCGGGTTCAGACGCTACTGGACTCGGAAGAGCCGGAGGTGCCGGCCGGGTCGACCTCGCGTCGCTCCGGAAGTGCGCGAGCTGCTCCGGGGCATTTCCCGAGCCAATCCGCTGTGGGGGAGCGCCACGCGTGCACGGCGAACTCGCGAAGTTGGGCATAACCATTTCCCAGGCCACGGTGTCGTAGGCGAGTCGTGCCATCTCGCCGAGGAGTTCCCGGTGGTGGAGGAAATACGGCCTGAGCATTTTTGGAATGGAAAATACCCATTGGTGTCAAATCTAAATTCGTTGACAGTGGGATCGCGAGTTTGATGGTGACGTGTCCGGCGGTGATAACGATGCGGTCGATGAGCTTGCGAAGGAGCTTTTGTTTCTCCTCGAAGTTGAGCTTCGATAGCCCGGCGACGACACGCTCACAGAAGCACGAAAGATTCTCCGAGACGTCTTTCCATTCCTTCCACTTGGGTCTTTCTGACTCGAGCCGGAGTCGTTGCTCTTCCCAGCGTGCGATTTTCTCTTCGAGATGAGTCCGGCGCTTGGAGAGTTCCGCGGAGCGGAGAGCGCCTTTCTGGTACCCGTCGACGAGCCGACCAATCTGGCGTTCGGCATCTCGGCTCTGGTCATGGAGTCGTTGCAGCTCGGCCTCGATGACATCGGGAGCCATGAGGCTTCCGTGGTTTTGCTGACGCCTCCATGCTTTGGTCATGAGTTCAGGCGATCGCAGTAACGACTGTTCTCCACACGGCTGCGTCGAGATCGGGAGCGTAAACATGCGGCGAAGGGCACCGTTCGGCACGAGCTGCGGTGACCGGGTCCACATTGCCGGTGCAGTGGTAATAGGTATGACGGCCATAAGAGTGTACGACGAGGGAGCGTCCGCAGACGCCGCAGCTGAGAAGGCACCGAACCAGATACTCGTCGTTGCGTTTTAGATTTCGGCGCGAGAACGCTTTGTTTTTATTGGTCGGGGCGGCAGGATTCGAACCTGCGACCCCCTGATCCCGAACCAGGTGCTCTACCAAGCTGAGCCACGCCCCGACCTAGGCAAGACGAGTAGTTTACACCGGAACGCTGACCGTCGGAAGAGGTGGTTTCGTTAGGATTCCCTAGGCGGGTCCCGCCTGCTTTTCCGCGAAGTCTCCGATCACGGGTAGTTTGAACCACTCGTTTTTGAACGCTTTGACGGCGCACAACACCGCGGCCACGAAGATCACCAACGGCAGGAAGATCAGGAGGATCCAACCGAGCAGCGGGATCATTCCGAGAACGATGCTCAATCCCATCGATACGACGGCGAGCCCGATGGCTTGGATGGCGTGGAAACGGATGAATCGGTTCTTGTTGTATGGCTCTAGGACGAGCCAAACGATGGCGATGATCAGGAAATACGACAGCGCCGCGGCGACATTGACATCTAGCCCGCCCACCTGAGTCTCGGATGACTTGGTGGCCGGAGGTGGTGGCGGCGGGCTTGACTGGGGTGTCGGTGGCGGCGGTTTCGGCGGGTCAGTCATTTCTCAGCTCCTTGCTTTCGATCACATCTGGGATGCGGCATTGTATTTTGAAGCACGGCGCGGGCTCAAGCGTTATCGCGGCTAATCGCACAACGAGGTTGGCTCGACCGTGCAGGTGATGACGAGAGCGGTCGGCGGCGCGGTAGTGCCGTCGGGTGAGGGGGAATTTCTTAATGCTCACTTGGGAGGAGAGGATAGGGATTGTTTCTTGCCGTTGAACGTTAGGTGAAACCTTGTTTAATCCAGTAGTAGACGCGCGATCGTGGGTCAACGCGCTCCTCCACTTTGGCCCAGTAGTCGCGTCGGCCTTGGCTCGTGACCCGGACGCCCCTCACTTTATTATTCGGGACGTTGACGTTCAGGAACGTACGCCGGCCCCAGTCTTTTTTCTTGACGACCACATCGGTGATCTCAGCCGCGAACGCAGCGGCAATGCCGTAGTCGGCGTCTTCGCCCTTGGTCGCCAGGGAGACGGCTAAAGATCGCACGCCGAGCATTGCGGCTTCGCGCGCTCCCGCGACGGTTCCGGAGTAGGCGATGTCGTCTCCTACGTTCGCGCCACGGTTGATGCCCGAGACCACGACGTCAGGCGGCTTGGGCAAGAGTTTGCCGACCGCGAGGTTCACACAATCAGCCGGAGTCCCCTCGACACTGAACGTCCGCGACTCGATATGTTCGAAGCGCAGGGGCTCGGAAATCGTGAGCGCATGACTCACCGCGCTCATTTCACGCGCGGGTGCCACGACAGTGACGTCACCGATCTCACGAAGTCCGGCGGCCAGCGCCTTGATCCCAGGCGCGTGCACACCGTCGTCGTTGGTAACCAGAATGTCTAGAATGGCGACACCTATCCGTCTCGAATCGAGAGCTCGGGGTTCCTACGGGCTGTGCGTGTCTAACAGGGGACCGAAATGGTCGGGACGGCCGGATTTGAACCGACGACCACTTGCACCCCAAGCAAGTGCGCTACCAGGCTGCGCTACGTCCCGATGCCATTTCGCACGCGACGGCTGTTGCCAAGTGTCGCGTAGGACTCGAAACGATAGCACGGATCAGGATTCCCGGACTACCCTACTTCTCGCCCGCCGAGACGTCCCGGTCGAGCAATTCCAGTAGGCCATGCAGTTCGGCTTTGATTTCTTTGACTTCGTCCTTGAAGTCGTCCCCGGTAGGAGTGTTCGGAGCAGGCGTCACGCTTGCTCCCTTCGTTTGCTCTTTCATTTCCAGCTCCAGCTTCTTTTTAGCGCCCGCGATGGTGAAACCCTCTTCGTATAAGAGCGTTTTGATTCGCAAAATGGTCTCGATATCGCGACGACGGTAGATACGCTGGCCGGAATTGTTCTTGGCGGGTGCCAGAGCGGGAAACTCTGACTCCCAGTAGCGGAGTACGTAAGGCTGAGTCTCGGTTAGCTCGCAGACTTCTCCAATCTTGAAGAAAAGCTTGCTCGGTATCTTCTTGTCCATCTACCGGCTCGCCTCACTCAGGAGAAGCCGTTCTGGAAACTCTTGGAGGGGCGAAAGACGACGGACTTTCTCGGAAGAATGGTCATTTCTTCGCCGGTTTGCGGGTTGCGTCCCTTGCGCTCTTTCTTCTCTCTCACGAGGAAAGTGCCAAACCCACTGATTTGGACTCGTTCTCCGTCGCAAAGCCCCTGCTTGATGAACTCGAGGATGAGATCCACGAGCCGCGATGCCTCCTTGTTCGAGAGGCCGCCATGGCGTTCGTAGACGACTCTTGATAGGTCCGCTTTGGTCATGGAGGGTCAAGGATCCGGCTTTCCGACCACGGAGTTACGGCGCTGCTGCTAAGTCTTGGCTTTAGGGAACTTTGAGGAGCTAGTAGTGAATTTGGTTACCTAAAGTATTATATGAGACCCAACAGTTAAGTCAAGCGTAATCATTGAGTGTTCGAGCCTTTGCGTTTGCGAATCGCGACGCGAATAGGTGTTCCCTCGAACCCGAAGGCTTCACGAAGGCGTCGAGCCAAGTAGCGGGGATACGTCGGGTCCAACTCGGCGCGCGAGCGGTTGCCGAACACGACGAATCGCGGCGGCGAAACCCCAGTCTGGGTGATGTAGAGAAGCCTGACTTCCTTTCCGTCTCTCGCGCGAGGAGCAAGCCGTGTGGTCGCGGTCACGAGAAACCGGTTGAGCTCGGGTGTGGGAACGCGCGTCAACTGCTGTTCACGCACGTCTCGAAGTCGCGGGAAGATGCCCTTCACCACGCCGCGGCCGGTCTTCGCGGACAGAAACACGATCGGCGCAAAGTCGAGATGCGGCAACTTCTCCCGCGCAACGAGTGCCAGCTCTTTCGCCACGGCCTCTCGTCCCTCAATGAGGTCCCACTTATTAAAGGTAAGCACCGCTCCCCTCCCGGCCTTGTCGATCTTGGCCCCGATGGAGGCATCCTCGGTCGTGGGTCCCTCGGTCGCGTCCAGGATGAGTAGGCACAGATGCGCCCTTTCGATGGCCCTTTCGGCGTACATCACCCCGAGACGATCGGCTTGGTTCGGGATCTTCCCTTGGCGGCGGATTCCCGCGGTATCGACGAAGCGGTATCTCTGCCCATCGACCTCGAGAAGCGTATCGACCGCGTCGCGGGTGGTGCCCGCCACTTCACTCACCACCGCCCGCTCTTCGCCGGCCAGCCGATTGAGAAGCGACGACTTCCCCACGTTGGGGCGTCCAGTGATGGCGATCCGAATCTCGGCCGGTGCGGTGAATTCGCTAGTCGCCGGGATGCGCTCGGTGATGGCGTCCATGAGCTCGGCAACTCCGAGTCCGTGCTCTGCCGACACTTCAAAAAGCGAGGAGAAACCCATGCGATGGAACTCCCCTGCATCGGGCATATGCGCCGCGGTGTCGATCTTGTTGACCGCGAGCAGCACCCGCTCCGAGATCGCTCGAAGCCTCTTCCCCAGGTATTGCTCTTCCGGCAGCAGGCCGGTGCGCCCGTCGACGACCCAACAAACGACCTCTGCTTCCTCGATGGCGGTCTCGACTTGGAGCCCGACCTGTTCGTCGAGCGGGGTCTCGACGTCCTCGAGGATGCCACCGGTGTCGACGAGCTCGAAGCTTTTGCCGTTCCACTCGACGATCGAGACATTACGGTCGCGCGTCGAACCCGCGACCGAGTCAACAATGGCCTTGCGCGAGCCGCTAATCCGGTTGAACAACGTGGACTTCCCGACGTTGGGGCGGCCGACGATGGCCACTCTCGACAGCGAATTCACTCTTATCTCCTTGACATCACAAGACTTCCGGCTCCGGGATTATAGCACTCATACGGTAACCGCGAAGGTCCGGCTAACTCGAACGTTTAGAGCATGATATGAGGAGAACATACTTGACACGCTCGGGAAGGGTTCCCTATAATTGAGGCGTATCCCTTGGGAGGTCAATATGATAAAGGTGGACATCATCAACGAGGTGTCCTCCACCGCGAGCATCACGAAAGTGAAAGCGGAACAAGCGGTAGAAGCGGTGCTCGACGCGATGAAAAACTCCATGAAGCGCGGCGAGCGTATCGAGCTTCGTGGTTTCGGGGTCTTCCAAGTGAAACCCAGAAAACGAGGCATCGGTCGTAATCCCCGGACCGGCAAGGAGGTCCGTATCCCACCGGGACGGACGATCCGCTTCAAGCCGGGGAAAGACCTCCAGAATATCCCCTAGTGCGACGGCGCTGAAACGGGCACGGGAGACGGCGCAGCGCCAGAACCCGAACGCACCGGGCTGTCTGTGAAAAGTTTCGTTATCCGGCTTATCCTTCGGTACTCGACGAGTCGCGCGTTGCCGCTCGTTTTCTTCCTCCTCACCGTCGTCACAACTCTTCATATTGGATCGCTCCACGCGATCTACTTCCAGGGGTTGGGGGCATCCGTGAGCTCGTTCTCGCTCTGGCAGCGTGTCGTCTTCGGGCTTCCGTTCTGCCTCACTATCATGAGCATCATCGCGAGCCATGAGTTGGGGCACTACCTCACCGCACGGCGCTATCGCGTCAGCACCTCCCTTCCCATGTTCATCCCGTTCCCGTTTTCGATCATCGGAACCCTCGGGGCGTTCATCCTCATCAAGTCCCCGTTCCCCAACAGAAGATCGCTCATCGATATCGGACTCGCGGGTCCCCTAGCAGGTTTCATTGTTTGCATCCCGGCTCTGTTCATCGGGATCGCGACCTCGCGCCCAACCGCCGACCTAGCGGCAGAGGGAAGCTTCGGACTCGGTGAACCCCTGCTGCTCCAGGCAGTCGCGCACTGGCTATGGTCTGGCCAGCCGGATCAGGATTTCACCCTGAGCCCGGTCGGGCTCGCCGCATGGTTTGGGCTGTTGCTAACCGCGATCAACTTGCTGCCGATCGGACAGCTCGATGGTGGCCACGCGACGTACGCGCTGTTCCGAGAGCGGGCTCACCGACTCTCCCAGATCGCGTTCTACGCACTGATACCCCTCTCGCTACTAGCGCCCTCGTGGTTGTTTTTCGCGCTGTTCACATATCTGCTCGGGATCCGCCGTCCTCACCCACCCACGATGCACGACGACGCTCCCCTCACGATGAGCCGAAAAGTCCTCGGACTGGTCGGACTCGCGATGTTCGTGGTCTGTTTCACGCCGGAGCCCCTCAAGATCGGATGGGGCGAGTTGCTCGCTCTATTCCGGTAGAGGGAACCGATACTTCTTGAGCGGTTCTTTGTGACAACCCTCGCAAGACGCAGCGACAATGTCGATCGCCGCATCGATCGCCTTCTCGTTTCTATCGCGCGCGGCCTTTCCGGCCTCATCGGCGCCCTTTCTCGCCATCCGCGCAAAGCTAGCGGCTTCGTCTTCCCCGCGGGAGGTCCAGAACTCTTCCACGTTGCTGAACAACTTCGATAGCCGCGTCGCTTCGCGCTCGAGCTCGGGTCCCTTGCGCACTCCACGATGCTCTGAAAGGGCGGTGAAGGCGTGGTCAATGTCGTGCATTTCCTCGCGATACTCAGCTTCGTTCTCGAACCCGGTTTGAGCGGCAAGGACGATAGCGGCGAGTGACAGTACTAGTCGTAGCATGCAACCCTCCTTTCTCTTGCGACTGCAAGCACCGTGCCCGCGCTGTATCAGTAACTTAGGTCGTGTGCGCGCGCGTTTTCGCGCATTCGCTGGGAGTTTTGGCCATCAGTGTTCGTTTTCGGCCGCCGACGAACCAAGCGCCGCGACCCCTTGTCGGTACCCGCGTCTCGACCGTCGGCCTCGCCTCACGAAAGTCGTGACATTTCTCAGAACTTCATGGACTACAAGTTCGTCTTGAAACAAACTGTTCGTATGGCCTGGGTGTCTCGGCGATAGGGCTGGGACACTCGCCCGTCCGTCACGCAAGCGTCATGGGATCGACGTCGACGTGCATGACTCGGGCCATGCTTTCATCGTTCACGAGGGCGCGAAGTAGGTGCCGCACGCGCCCGTGTTGGTCCCTTCGAAGCTTGATGAGAATCTGAGACCGGTGGCGACCCGCGACTTTCGAACGGACGGCGAACGCGGGGCCCAGGACGCGAACGCCGTCGAGGGGCTCTTTTTTCAGGAACCCCGCAGCGCGCCGGGCAGTACTTGCGGCTTCAGACATCGTCGCGCCATCGATAATAATATTGATAAGGCTCACGACCGGGGGGTATGCGAGCGCGCGACGGAATTTCCGCTCAGACTCGTAGAACCCCAGGAAATCCTGTGCTTGCGCGAATTGAAGGCTGTAGTGATCCGGAGCGAACGACTGAATGAGTACCTCTCCGGGGCGGTCGCCGCGGCCCGCGCGGCCCGCGACTTGGGTCAGCAGTTGAAAAGTCCGCTCCGCCGCGCGAAAGTCCGGTGCTCCGAGCCCGTTGTCCGCGCCGAGGACCCCGACGAGCGTGACCGCCGGGAAATCGTGGCCTTTCGCTAGCATTTGGGTCCCGACGAGGATATCGATTTCCCGCGCGGCAAATCTCGAAAGGAGCGACTCGTAGCTGCCCTTTTTTCGCATCGTGTCCCGATCCATCCGCGTGACGCGACTTTCGGGGTAAAGCTCCTTGACGAGCCCCTCGAGCCGCTCGGTACCGTACCCAACGCGGCGGAGGTACTCACCGCTGCAGGTATCGCACTTCGGGGGCGTGGGGCGCCCGAGCCCGCAGTAGTGGCAAACCGCGAGCGAGCCGCCTTTGTGGAGCGTCATTGCCACGCTGCAATCGGTGCACATGAGCGCAAGGCCACATTGCCGACAGATCAGCTGTCCCGCGAAGCCTCGACGGTTGAGAAGCACGAGTGCCTGCTCGCCCGCTTGCAAGCGCGCTTGGATGGCGTCGCGAAGAGGCTCGGATAAAATGACCTCGGGCCCCTCTTCTTTGATCACATGCTTCATGTCGATGAGCTCGACCGCGGCAAGCGGCCGGCTCGCGATCCGCTCCGCTAACGTCAGAAGCCGGTAGCGCCCATCGACGGCGTGGGTATAGGACTCGAGCGACGGGGTGGCGGAGCCGAGAACGACGACGGCTCCGGCCGCCTTTGCCCTGACGATGGCAACATCTCGAGCGCTGTAGCGGGGACTCTCCTCTTGCTTGTAGGAGCCCTCGTGCTCTTCGTCGACGACGACGAGTCCTAGATTCTCGATCGGCGCGAGGACCGCGGCGCGGGCTCCAACGACCACACGCGCATCCCCTTGGCGAATGCGCCACCATTCGTCGCGTCGTTCTCCCGAGCCGAGCGCGCTATGAAGAATCGCCACGCGGTCGCCGAAGCGCGCATAGAGCAAGGCCGCGAGCGACGGCGTCAAGGCGATCTCCGGGACGAGCATGAGCACGGTGCGTCCTTGCTCGAGCACCGCCTCGGCGGCGTTCAAATAGACTTCTGTCTTCCCACTACCGGTAACGCCTCGAAGGACGAAGGGCTGGAACTCCACTTTGAGGATCGCCTGTCGGATCTCCTCGAACACGTCCCTTTGCGCGCGCGTGGGCTCGAGACGCTTGTCGGCGCCGTCACGCTTCAAGCGATGCCACGGCGTTTGAGCCACGGCGTGTTCGGTGAGCTCGATGTATCCCTTCCGCGACAATCCCGTGAACGGGCCGCGTTCGATGTCGAGCTCGTTTCGAATCGTCCCGATGGGTACGGGGTCGGTGGCGACGCTGAGGAGCGTCAAAATTCGTGCCGTCGTGGCGTGAAGTTTTTCCGTGTGCAACGCCTTCGTCCCGCTCTCGGTGATCCTCGCGACGCGAATTCTTCGTCCCCCACCAGACGCTCCGTCACGGCGACTTCGAATATGCCCGTCACGAACGAGCGCGCTCAGGGTGCCGGCGACGCTCTTTTTGCCGAGCGCCTTCGCGATGGTGCGCGCGGTCATCGGTTTGTCGAGCCTGTCGAGGACCGTCTTGGCGAAGCCTTTCGCATCCTCCGGGCGTTCAAGGTCGCCGCGGTCGGTGCGTTCGTAGAGGATCCGGTCGCCACGAGGAGTTTCCGGCGGTAGCATCCCTCGGCACGCGAGCCCGGGCGATGCGATGTAGTAGTCCGCGATCCACCGCGCAAGATCGAGCTGACTCGGCGTCAGGACGGGCTCATCGTCCAACAGACTCAGCAGCGGTTGTAGCTTCGCGGTGTCGGGGAGCTCGGGTGCGGTCGCTCCGACAGCGGTAACACAGCCAACCAAGACCTGCTTGCCGAAGCGTACCCGCGCGCGCATTCCGGGCTCAGCCCGAAGAAGGCTCTCCGGCACCCCATAAGAGAAGGTCCTTGGCAGCGGTACCGGAAGCGCCAACTCGGCGAACGCAGGAAACTCGAGACGAGTGCTCATCCAGAACTATTGGGCATCATTGAGTAGGCGCCGGATGAGCTTCATGTCCTCCCAGCATTCACGCTTTTTTTCTGCATTTCGCAGCAGATAGGCGGGATGGAATGTTGGTACGAGCTTCGCACCGCGATAGGAATAGATGCGACCGCGGATACGAGTAATGCCTTCTTCCGTCTCGAGAAGATTCTGTGCGGCGATGCGCCCGAGCGCGCAGATCACTTTGGGCTTGACCGTATCGACTTGCCGGTTCAGAAACGGCCGGCACTCCGCCACTTCTTCGGGCTCGGGATCACGATTTCTCGGCGGCCGGCACTTGACCACGTTCGCGATGTAGACGTCGTCGCGGCTCAAATCGATGGCGCTGATGATTTTGGTCAGAAGTTGGCCCGCGGGTCCGACGAAGGGAATCCCCTGTCGGTCCTCTTCGAAGCCCGGCCCTTCGCCGATGAACATCAGCTCTGCATTGGGATTGCCCACTCCGAAAACGAGGTTGGTTCGCCTCTCGTGCAACGTACACCGCGTGCACTCCCCGAGCTCCGCCTGGATGACCGCCAGGGTCTCGCCTGTCCTTGTGGCTGTTTGCGGCGTCGTCTGCTGCGGCGGCGCTGCCTTCTCGTCAGCCGCTTGGGCTTGCTCGCGAGCGGTTTCGCTTCTGCGCGGAAACCCAAGCGTGGTCATCGATTGGTAGAACGACAGCCGCTCGCGTATCTGCTCTTGTAACCAGTCGCGCTCGCTCATTCTTTGAACGACTCGATGATGGGGCGGATCCGATCCTGAAGAAGATGCGGGCGGGTCCGCTCGGCGAGGACAATCGCCTTGAACAGATTCGAAGTTCTCTCCACGCTATCGTTGATTAGAACATAGTCGTAGTCTTTGAAGTGATGGATCTCGTGTCGCGCTTCGTTCAATCGACCGGCGATCACTTCGTCCGAGTCCTGGCGTCGCCCTCGCAAACGTTCTTCCAACACTGTGAAAGACGGCGGCATCACGAACAACGTCACCGCGTCGGGCTGAGCCTTCCTCACTTGCGCGGCGCCTTGTACGTCGACGTCCAGTAGAATGTCTTCCCCACTGGTGCGCACTTTCTCCGTCTCGGTTTTGGAGGTGCCGTAGAAGTTTCCATGAACTTCGGCCCACTCGAGAAACTCACCGTCTTCGATCTTCGAGCGAAACTCCGCCTCTGCAACGAAGTGGTAGTCGATTCCGTCGCGCTCGCTGCCTCGAACCGGCCGCGTCGTGAACGAGACCGAAAAGCGCACATCGTCGAGTGCATCGAGGAGACGCCTCACGAGAGTCGTCTTGCCGGAACCCGACGGCGCGGAGATCACGAATAGATTGCCACGGCGTGTCGTCATTCGATGTTTTGCACCTGTTCGCGAATTCGTTCGATCTCGGATTTCATCGCGATGACCAGCTCCGCTATCTCAGCATCCTGGCACTTCGAGCCGATGGTGTTCACTTCTCGGTTCATCTCCTGGACGATGAAGTCGAGTTTCTTTCCGCAGGAGCTTGGAGTCGCGACCGTCCCTTTCCAAAGCTCGAGATGGCTTCGAAAGCGCGTGATCTCCTCCGCAATGTCACCCCGTTCCACGAGTCGAGCCGTTTCCATGGCGATCGTCGCGGGCTCGACTGCAGAGCCGACGAGCTCGGCGACTTTCGATTCGAGCTCCGCCCGCCTGGCCTCACGTTTCGAGTCCGAGAGCTTCTCAATATTATCCACGTGCTCCGCGAGCGTGGCGATGCGGGCGTCAAAATCCGCCTCCGTCTCGGCTCCTTCGGCAGCACGCATGCTGGCGAGCGCGTTGAGCGCCTGAGTCAGGGCTGGCTCGATGGTGTCCCAGAGTGTCGTGCCATCCGAGAGATCGCGCTCTCTCACGTGGAACGCCGGAGAAAACGACAACAAATCAGAAAGCTGCAGCGTGGTGGCAATGCCAGAAGCCTGTCCGAGCTCTGTCGCGACACGGACAAATTCCTTCATCAAGGGGCGATCGATCTCGATTTCGGAAGCGCTCTCACCTATCGCCTTCAGCCGGATGCTGACATCCACCTTGCCGCGGTCCAGCTCGGAACTGATGCGATCCCGGAACTGTTTTTCAAGGAACGCGGTTCCCGCAGGGCCCCGCGTCTTGACGTCCAAGTAGCGATGATTGACGCTTCGGATTTCAACGACCACCTCATGGGCGTCATTTTCGGTCTGCGCGCGTGAAAATCCAGTCATGCTTTTCAACATTGATTCACTCACTCGCTCGGGACGGGTTCCGGCTCTCCGAGAGAAAACTGGAGCTCGTACAGCCGACGGTACACCCCGCCGGGGTGTTGGACGAGCTCGTCGTGGGTCCCGAGCTCCTGTACCGAACCGTCTTCGATCACCATGATCTGGTCGGCCTTTCGAATCGTCGACAACCGGTGCGCAATGACGAGCGTCGTACGATTGTGCATCAAGTTCTCGAGCGCACGCTGCACCAACGCCTCGGATTCGGCATCGAGCGAGCTCGTGGCTTCATCCAAAATCAACAGCGGCGGATTCTTCAAAATTGCGCGTGCGATCGCGATCCGTTGGCGCTGGCCTCCCGACAGACGCTCCCCCTTCTCACCGATCACCGTATCGAAGCTCTCCGGCAACGCCTCGATGAAATCCAAAGCACAAGCGGCCTCGGCAGCGCGGATCAAATCGCCGTCAGAGACCGATGACAAGCCATAGGCGATATTGTTTCGAACACTGTCGTTGAACAGAATCGTCTCCTGAGTGACGAGTCCTATCTGGCCTCGCAGGGACGACAGCGTGCCACTGCGGATGTCGACCCCGTCGAACAAGATCGCCCCGGCACTCGGGTCGTAGAATCGAGGAACGAGACTGGCGAGCGTGCTCTTGCCCGCCCCGCTCGTTCCCACGAGCGCCACCAACTGCCCCGCGCGGACCTCGAGGTTCATGCGCCGAAGCGCGGGAACGTCGCTGTCGTGATAGATGAACTCGACGTCGCGGAACTCGATCTTGCGCTCTAACGCTGGCAGCTCGACGGCATCGGGAGCCTCCTGAATCTCGAATGGCGTATCCAGCACCGCAAATATACGCGCGGCAGCAGAAAGCGCCTGCTGGAGCGTTGCGTTTACGCGCGAGAGTTTCTTGACCGGCATATACATCATGAACAGTGCCGCCATGAAGGACGTGAACTCACCCGGGGTCATCGAACCCGAACCGATCCGCCCGCTACCGTACCAAATGGCGGCGGCGATCCCGACGCCACCGACGAGCTCCATGATCGGCGGCATCATGGAGATGACGCGGGTGATGCGCATGTTCGTACGAAACAACTCGTCGGTTGCACCGACGAACCGTTTCGTCTCGAACGCTTCCATGCGGAACGCCTTGACGATCCGGCTTCCGGAGATCGTCTCGTGCAAGATGTTGGTGATGTCGCGCCAGCGCTCGAGTCCGGTATCCGTCCGTCGTCTCAGTTTGCGTCCCAGCGTCACCAGCGGGTAAACAGCAAGGGGCGCGGTCACGAAACAAAAAAGTGCCAGCCGCCAGTCGTAATAAAGAAGAAGCGCGGCGTAGCCGATGAGCGCGAACGATTGCATCAGCAGGTCGCCGAACGCGCTCGAGACCGCGAGCTGGATTTTCTCGACGTCGTTCGTGATGTGGCTGATGAGAGTTCCGGTTTCTTTCTTTTTAAAGAAACCCACGGATTGTCGGATCACGCTCTCGTAAAGGCCGTTTCTGAGATCCATCACCGTGCGCTGGCCAACCCAGCTCATCAGATAGGTCGCAAAGTAGGAAGACAACCCCTTGACGAGGTAGAGAATGATGATGAGACCCGCGACGCGTCCGAGGTTGACGTTCGCGATCAAAACATCGTCGAAAACAGGCTTTATGAGATACGCGAGTCCGGCCGAAGTAACGCCAAAGCCCGCCATCGCCAGACAAGCGAGAGCGAAACGAATCCGGTAGGGCCAAGCGTGCGCCAACAGGCGGCGAAACTCTTTCACGTCAGCAATATATCAAGGCCGAAGGTGAATCGGTAACTGCTGGGACTCGTGATCCGAAAGCCTGTTCACGACGACGCCGAGCTAGTGTCTCGTCTCAGAAGTTCTGTGCATAAAGCTCGAGGTCATTTTGTGCGCTGGCGAGGCGTGAATGCGATGGCATACCTGGGTATTTCCCGCCTTCCGCAGCGAGCCTGTCGAGCGGAGGGATAGGCCGAAGGCCGAACTGCAATAATGTCTCACAACGAAGCCAGCGCGCAAAAGGGCTTCCCCTCACCCGACTTCGCTGGCCCATCGACCTCTCCCCCTCTGGGGAGAGATTATTGATTCCGATTAACCTCTCCCCTCTTGGGGAGAGGACAGGTGGGGGGATGCGGTGCTAACCCGCCGCAATGGCGCGGCTCAGTCTTTGGATGCCTTCGTCGATCTGGTCCTGGGCGACGAAGCTGAAGGAAAGACGTAAGAAGTTGCCGCCGTCTCCATTGGCGAAAAATGTCGAGCCGGCGACGAACGCCATCTTGTAGTCTTCAATAGTGCGGCGAAGGAGGGTATCGCTGTCAGCACCGTCTTTCAGATGAACCCACAAGAAGAATCCGCCGCCAGCGTGGCCCCAGCTCGTCCCCTCGGGAAGATGCGTCGACATCGCCGCTTCCATCGCGTCGCGCTTGTTTCGATAGAGCTCGATCGATGCGGCGACTTGGTCGTCGATGAAGCCGTGGCGTCCGTAGTCGTAGACGAGTCGTTGCGCCAGCGTGTTGGAGCATTGGTCGGTGCCGAGTTTGCACAGACCGAGACGTTCGATGAGCTCGGCGTCTGCGGCAACCCAACCGAGACGAACGCCCGGGCCGAAAATCTTCGAAAAGGTATGGACGAAGACGACGTTTTCCGGGTCTAGGGATTTGAGCGACGGCAACCGCTCACCGTCGTAGACGAGCTCGGCGTAGGCATGATCCTCGAGGATGGTGACGTTGTAGCGCCGGCAAAGCTCCACGGATTGTCGCCGACGGGTGAGGCTCATCGTTCGTCCTGATGGATTTTGAAACGATGGGTTGAGATAGAGCAGCTTGGGGGTCACACCCTTTTTCTTCAGCTCGAACAGAGACGCCTCGAGCCCGTCGGTCTCGAGCCCCTCTTCATCCATGGGCAACGCCACGATGCGCGCTTCGTAACCGCGGAAAATGTGCAGCGCCATCATGTAGGTCGGCGCTTCGACCAGAACCGTGTCGCCTTTGTCGAGAATGGACATCGCCGTCAGGTTCAGGCCTTCGACCCCACCCGAGGCGACGAGAATGTTCTCGGGTGAGAGCGACACGTTCTCTTTCGTCGCCATGCGCTCCGCAATCCATTCCCGCAGCTTGGAGAAGCCGGGGTTCGGGCCGTAGTTGAGCGCCGCGCGCCCCTCATCTTTCAAGACCCGGTCCATCGACTCGCGCACGCGCTCCATATCGAAAACTGTCGGGTCGGGCAATCCCCCCGCAAGCGAAATGACGTCGGGTCTCTCGGCGAGTTTGAGAATCTCGGTCACCGAGCGCGACGGCGCGAAGAGGGCCATCCGTTGCGAGGGCTCACGCACGCGGGTAGCCATTTACGAATCGCAGCTTGAAAGCCCACGCGGTTTCGACGATTTGCTCCAGCGAACCGAGCCGCGGCTGCCAACCGAGCGCGTTTCGGATCTTCTCGGCGCTCGCGACGAGACGCGCAGGATCGCCTTCGCGGCGGGGCGCGATCGCGTGCGGCACCGCGCGTCCGCTGACGCGTCGGACGGTCTCGATGACGTCGCGCACCGAGCTGCCGGTGCCGGTACCCAGGTTGAAGCTCGTCGACTCGCCCTCCTGCTGGAGATAGTCGAGGGCAAGCACGTGGGCGACAGCGAGGTCTTGCACGTGGATGTAGTCACGGATGCACGTTCCGTCGGGCGTGTCGTAGTCGTCCCCGAAAACCGACAGCCCCTCACCCCGCCCCATCGCAGCCTCACACGCCCGTGGGATCAAGTGGGTTTCGGGGCGATGATCCTCTCCGATATCGCCATCTTCATGAGCGCCCGCGGCGTTGAAGTAGCGCAGGTTCACATGACGAATTCCGTGGGCGTTCTCGAAATCTTTCAAGACCCACTCGAAAACGAGCTTGGTCCGCCCATAGGGATTGATGGGGCGTTGCGGATGGTCTTCATCGATGGGCACTTGCTCGGGAACGCCGTACGTCGCACAGGTTGACGAAAAAATGATCGCCGGCACGCGGTGGCGCGCCATCGCGCCAAGCAGGTTGAGTCCGCCGCCGACGTTGTTGCGATAATACTTCTCCGGGTCCGCGACTGATTCGCCGACATACGCCTTCGCTCCGAAGTGGAGCACGGCGTCGAATCGCTCGCGCGCCAGCAGCTCGTCCAGGGTCCCAGCGGTTCCCGGCTCCGCGAGATCGGCGCGCACGATCTCCACGTCGCCGACCGAGGCCGCGTGGCCTTCGCTGAGGTCGTCGAGGACGACGATACGTTGATCGCGCGCCGCCAACTCTCGGACCGCGTGGGAGCCGACGTAGCCGGCGCCCCCGGTTACGAGGAGCGCAGACACGTCAGCCGCGCCCCACGCCGAAATAGGTGAATCCGAGGTCCTTCAGCTTCCCGGGGTTGTAGATATTGCGACCATCGAAAACAACTGGCTCTCGAAGCAAATCGCGGATTCTGTCGAAGTCTGGCTCACGAAATTCGTTCCATTCGGTAACCAGCACCAACCCGTCAGCCTCTTCCAACGCTTCGTAGCTCTTCCGGCAATAGGTGACATGCGCCTCAACATCGCCCAAGTGCTTTTTCGCCTCGTCCATGGCTTCCGGGTCGTACACGCGGACCGCGGCTCCCGCGTCGACCAACCCACGGATGAGTGACAGCGCTGGTGCCTCGCGCATGTCATCGGTGCGCGGTTTGAACGCAAGCCCCCACAGGGCGAGCCGGCGGCCTTTGAGCTCGCCGTTGAAGTGGTCTCGAATCTTGGAAAGAAGAAATACCTTCTGGGCCTCATTGACGCGCTCGGTCGCCTCGATGAGCTCGAGGGTCATGCCGGCGTCGCGCGCGGTGCCGAGCAGCGCCCGGATGTCCTTGGGAAAGCAGGAGCCACCGTAGCCGATCCCGGGGAACAGGAACGGATGCCCAATGCGACTATCTGCGCCAATAGCTAGGCGCACGTTGCCAACGTCGGCCCCGACCTTTTCGCATAAGCGAGCCATCTCGTTCATGAAACTGATCCGGCTGGCAAGCATCGCGTTGGCGGCGTACTTGGTCAGCTCGGCACTCGCGGGATCCATCACCAGGAGCGGATTCTGGGTGCGGACGAACGGTCGGTACAGCTCCTTCATGATCTCAGCCACGGCGGGGTCGTTTGTCCCGATGACGACCCGATCAGGACGGAGGAAATCGTCGATGGCGGCGCCTTCTTTGAGAAACTCAGGATTGGACACGACGCTCAGGGGCTGGCTCGTCAACGCAGTGATCGTGTCGTGAACCCGGCGATTCGTCCCTACCGGGACCGTGCTCTTCAACACGACGATCTTGTACTCGTCCATCTCGCGGCCAATCCCTTCGGCCACGGAAAGGACATGCCTCATATCGGCGGAGCCGTCTTCGCCCGGCGGCGTGCCCACCGCGATGAACAAGAGCTTCGATCGTCGAATCGCGTCGTCGAAGTCGGTGGTGAAGCTGAGCCTCTCTTCGGCGACGTTGCGCGCAACGAGCTCGGCCAAGCCGGGCTCGTAGATAGGCATCTCCCCCCGGCGAAGCCGCTCGATTTTGTCCTCATCGATGTCAACGGCGATCACATGGTTGCCGTTTTCCGCGAGACACGCCGCGACGACGAGGCCGACGTAACCGGTACCAATAACGGAAATTTTCATAAGCTTTGTCGTTGGGGTGCGGTCGATGGGACTGCAGCCAAGCCGACTATTGTATCGTGTCCGCACATCGGCACGCCAGGCTTTGGAGTGCTAACATCCCCCAAAATATGCGAAAGCTCACCATCGGCCTCGATTTTCGCCCCGCGTTGTCGCGAGCGACGGGCGTCGGCCGATATTTTCAAGGGCTGGTGACGGGGCTCACGCGCGTAGACCACGACAACAACTATGTCTTGTTCTCGAGCTCTTGGAAAGAGCGTGCGCACAAACAATCTCGCCCCTCGAACTTCAGGCTCGTTGACCGCCGCGTGCCGGTTCGGGTTTTGAACGCGTTGTGGCACCGTGTCGAGGCGCCGTCGATGGATCGGCTCGCAGGAGCGACGCTCGATATCGCGCATTCTCCAACGCCGCTGCTGCTCCCCTCGCGCCGCGGTCGATCGGTCATCACGATTTGCGATTTGTTCTTTCTCGAGCACCCCGAGGCCACGACGCGCGAGATCCGACGCGACTACGCGAGCCTGGTACGCTCGCACGTCCAACGCGCGGATGCGATTATGGCGATATCCGAGACAACCGCACGAGACGTCGTGAACAAGCTCGACGTCTCGTCGGAGCGGGTCCACGTCATTCACGCGGGCTTTGATGAGCGGTTCCTTACTCCTGCGAGCCCCAACGGGCGAGAGAACTACCTTCTCGCCGTCGCCACGATCGAGCCTCGGAAAAACCTCCCGGTATTACTCGAAGCGGTGGCTCTGCTGAGGAAACGGGGCTGGGACGGAAGGCTTCGTATCGCCGGAGGGTTCGGGCTCGACACCGCCCGGGTCGACGCCACGATCGAGCGATTGGCTCTCGACAACGTTGTCGACAAGCTGGGGTACGTTGACAGCGCGACGTTATCCTCTCTCTATCGCACCGCAAGCGCCGTCGTGTTGCCGTCGCTTTGGGAAGGCTTCGGGCTTCCCCTCCTCGAAGCCATGGCGTCGGGAGTCCCGCTCATCGCCTCCGATATCGCGGTCCATCGCGAGGTCGCTGACGATGCCGCCGTTTTCGCGGAGCCGAGCGATGCTAGAGCCTTCGCCGACGCGATCGAATCAGTCGTGAGCGACGACGCACTGCGAGGTGAGCTCGTGTCGAGAGGACGCGCGCGTGTATCTCGTTTTTCGTGGGAGGCTTCGGCGGAAAAGGCCGTGGCGCTCTACCGAAGCCTAGGAGCTAGCCGGTAGTTGCGGGTGTTCACCGGGGTTTTCGCATGAAAGCACAAAAAAACCAACGCAAAGACGCAAAGGCGCACAGACGCAAAGAAAGACTCGTCGGCGGTAATCCCCTTTGCGTCTTTGCGCCTTCGCGCCTTTGCGTTGAGTCTTTCTTTGACGTCGTTTGCGGGAGCTAGGATCCGTGGGGCTTGCGGTTGCCATCGTTAGCTACAACGCACGCGAAGAGCTCGAGGCATGCCTGACGTCTGTTTTCGAGAGCTCCTGTGCTTCAGAGCTCGAGGTGATTGTCGTCGACAACGCGTCGAGCGACGCAAGCGCGGCTATGGTGCGCGAATGCTTCGCCCAGGCGAGCGTCGTGGAATCCGACGAAAACGTCGGATTCGCTCGCGCGAGCAACTTGGCTTGGCGACGAACCCACAGCGAGCTCGTTTTGTTTTTGAACAGCGATACAACTCTACCCGTGGATGCGCTCGCGCGTTTGGTAGATATCATGAACGCGCACTCTGACATTGGTGCCCTCGGGCCGTTGTTACGCAATACAGCCGGATCGATACAAATGTCGTTCGGCAACATGATGAGCCTGTCCGCCGAGCTCCGACAAAAGATCGTCGATGCCGGCTATCAAGACGGGCGCGGGCCGTTTCGCAGCTACGTCGAGCGTCTGCACGCAAGCCAGCGCGACGTCGATTGGGTGAGTGGCGCGTGTCTCCTTACTCGGCGACATCTCCTCGAGCACACCAACGGCTTCGACGAGGAGTTCTTCTTGTACTCCGAAGACGTCGACTTGTGCGCGCGGCTGCGCGCCGAAGGGTGTCGCGTCGTGTTCACTCCCGATGTGGAGATCACCCACCACGGCGGTAGCTCAGCGTCCAAGGATCGCGACAAAGCGTTGGTCGAGTCGCAACGGAGTCGACTGCATTTTTATCGCAAGCATTACGGCCAGCCGAGGCTCGGACTCTTGAAGCTCTATCTGACAGCGAAGCTCGGAGTGGCGTATCTTATTCGTCCTTCGGGACGTCAGACGTATCGAAATATTCTCAAGCTCGTGTTCCACGGAGATAATGCATGAACCGTCGTTATTGGAGCGTGTCGATTCTTGTTGTGGCAGCTATGCGTTGTTCCTCTCCTGAGCCCGAGCACGGCCTCGATGCCATCCTGCGTAACGGCACGATTTACGACGGAAGCGGTGCCCCTCCCCGGGTCGCGGACGTCGGTATTCGTGGGGATCGCATCGTTGCGCTCGGTGCGTTGGGAAACGCCACTGCGCCCGTCGACCTCGATGTCCGGGGGCTCGCGGTCGCGCCCGGGTTTATCAACATGTTGAGTTGGGCGGACGAGCGACTGCTCGCGGACGGCCGCTCCCAAAGCGATATCCGGCAAGGCGTGACCCTCGAAGTATTTGGCGAGGGAACGTCGGGGGGGCCGCTCTCGACCGAAATGAAGGCGCGCAACGAAGCGCGCCAGGGGGACATCCGCTACACCATTCAATGGACGACGCTCGGTGAGTACCTCACGTTTCTCGAGACCCGCGGTGTCTCCACCAACATCGCGTCGTTCGTCGGCGCCACGACGATTCGCATGCACGAGCTCGGCGAAGAGGACCGGCCGCCTACCGCCGAGGAGCTCGAGCGCATGAAGGCGCTCGTCCGCCAGGCAATGGAGGAGGGTGCCCTCGGCATCGGCTCCTCCTTGATCTACGCACCTGCTTTCTACGCTGAGACCGATGAGCTCGTCGCGCTGGCGAAGGTCGTTGCTGAGTATGATGGGCGCTATATTTCCCACATGCGAAGCGAAGGAAACCAGCTTCTCGAGGCGGTCGACGAGCTGTTGACGATCGCGCGGGAGGCAGGCGTTGGAGCCGAGATCTATCACTTGAAGGCAGCGGGGGCGGACAATTTCGACAAACTCGGAGAGGTCATCGCCAAAGTCGAGTCGGCACGCGACAAAGGACTCGACATTACTGCGAATATGTACACCTACACCGCCGGATCCACCGGGCTCGACGCCGCTATGCCGCCCGAGATCCAGGAAGGTGGCTACGAAGCGTGGGCGCAGAGGCTTCAGGACCCCGAGGTTCGGGCCCGGGTTGCCGTCGAGATGAAAACGCCCACAGACGCATGGGAGAATCTCTACCTGGCATCAGGAGGTGCATCAGGGACCCTTCTCGTCGGTTTTCAAAGCGACGAGCTCAAGCCATTGGCCGGCAAAACACTCGCTGAAGTCGCGCAGATGCGCGGGACGAGCCCCGAGGAGACAGCGATGGATCTGGTGGTCGAAGACGGAAGCCCCGTCCAGGTTGTCTACTTTTTCATGTCTGATGACAACGTCGCCGAAAAAGTCGGGATTTCCTGGATGGCGTTTTGCTCTGACGCCGGGTCCATGGCCCCCGAAGGGGTCTTCTTGAAGTCGAGCACACACCCCCGGGCTTACGGAAATTTCGCTCGTCTTCTTGGGAAATATGTTCGGGATGAAGGTGCCGCCGAGCTCAGCGAAGTCATTCGTCGACTCACATCGTTTCCCGCGGAGAATTTGAAGCTCGATGCCAGGGGACGCTTGGAAGAGGGCTATTTCGCCGATGTCGTCGTCTTTGATCCGGACACGATTCAAGATCACGCGACCTACGAACAGCCACACCAATACGCGACCGGCATGCAGCACGTTTTCGTCAACGGCATCGCCGTTTTGAAGGACGGTGAGCATACTGGGGCGCTCCCCGGGCGTTTCGTTCGCGGGCCCGGGTACCTGGAAAAGAACTAGCTCGGAGCCATCGTGAACATCGCGCTTGTGACGCCACTCAGTGAGCCGTCCCTCGAGGGGAAGGTGACCGGCAACGAGGTCACCGCTCGACGATGGGAAGAGATACTGAAGAAACTCAACCACCGCGTGACCCTTTTGAGCCACTACGACGGTCAGCCAGCCGACGTGCTCGTTGCGCTCCACGCGCGTAAGAGCGCCGCGTCCATCTCCAAGTTCTCGGAGTCACACCCCCAAAAGCCTCTCATGGTCGCACTCACCGGAACCGACCTCTACCAAGATCTGCCGGACAGCGCCGAGGCGTCGGCATCGCTCGCCCAGGCGACGCACGTGATCACCCTCCAGCCCGGTGCCCTCGACCTACTCGACACGTTCGACCCTTCAATCCGAGCGCGAACGACGGTCATCTATCAATCCGCGAAATCCATCGTACCGGTTCTCACGAAGGCATCGAACTGTTTTCAGGCTTGCCTCATCGCGCATCTGCGCCCCGTGAAGGACCCCCTCCTGATAGTCGAGGCCGCCGCGCGCCTCTCCGATGAGTCGCGTATCCAGATCGTGCACGCCGGGGCCGCCACGAATGACACCATGCGAGAGCGTGCACAGGCCGCTGCGGCCGAGAATCCTCGATACCGATGGATCGGCCCGCTTCCCCATCAAGAGTCCCGCCTTCTCATCGCTCGCAGCCACATCTTGGTGCTGACCTCCCGTTTGGAGGGAGGGGCGAACGTTCTTTCCGAGGCCTTGGCCCTCGGCGTACCGATCCTGACGAGCCGCGTTGCCGGGGTCGAGGGACTTCTTGGCGAAGAGTACCCGGGCTACTTCCCCATCGGGGACGCCGCCACCCTGGCGGAGCTTCTCGCTCAGGCCGAGCACGATGAGGTTTTCTACCGGCGTCTGCAACGCGCCTGCGACAAACTGGCCCCGATGGTAGCGCCCGCCTCCGAGCTACGAACGTGGCACGAGCTGTTGAGCTCGCTCGACATCTGATTCGATGCTAGTACCGTGTTCCACAAATAGTGCCCGTCGTGAGAGCGTCGAGGCGCCCGGCTGGCAAGGCGCGCCGAGTGAGGAATACCGGGTGTATGCGACCGAGGCGCAACGCCGCCAGACGGGATGCATCGGCGTTCGAATAGGGCAGTATTTGTGGACCGCGGTACTAGCTGTCGATCGCGGGCGAGGTCGTTCGTCACTTCGTTGAAAGGAGATTCAAGATGCAATACGCGATGCTCATTTATTCCGACGAAACCCAAGAGCCTAAGCCGGGCACGAAAGAGTTCGACGAATACATCGGTGCGTTTTTCTCGCTCTCGGACCAAGTCAAAGAAAACGGGATGTACCAGGCTGGTGCCGCACTGCAACCCGTAGCAACCGCGACCACCGTCAGGGTGCGAGACGGCCAGGTGACAACCACGGACGGGCCGTTCGCCGAGACCAAGGAACAGCTCGGTGGTCTCTACGTACTCGAGTGCAAGGATCTCGATGAAGCGATCGCGTACGCGGCCAAGATCCCCACATCGAAACTCGGCTCCATCGAAGTTCGGCCGATCATGAATTTCGAAGAGGAGTGACGCGGCACTGACGATCGACGAGAAAGCGGCACGCGTCTTCCGCGAACAGTGGGGGCGCGTGCTCGCAACGCTAATTCGACACTTGGGCGATTTCGACCGTGCCGAAGACGCGCTTCAAGACGCTGTGACCCGTGCACTGGAGGTGTGGCCCTCGCGCGGCATCCCTGCAAATCCCGCGGCTTGGCTCATCACCACCGCTCGAAACAAGGCGGTTGACCGCATACGCCGGGAGAAGTCGTTCGCGTCGAAACACGACGCGATACGCGCCGAGATAAAACTGGTTGAGGATCCTGTCGAGATCGCTGAGGAGACACCCATCCCCGACGACCGTTTGAAACTGATCTTTACAGCGTGCCATCCAGCCCTCGCCATCGAGGCGCGGGTAGCGCTGACGCTGAAGACCCTCGGCGGACTGACAACGCCCGAGATAGCTCGCGCGTTCCTGGTCTCGGAAACCACCATGGCGCAACGACTGGTGCGCGCCAAAAAGAAGATTCGGCTCGCGGGAATCCCCTATCGGGTCCCGGCGCGCGAGCATCTTCCCGAGCGCGTCGACGCCGTGCTCGCGGTCATCTACCTCATCTTCAATGAAGGCTATGCGGCATCCGAAGGTGATTCACTGCTTCGCAAAGAGCTCTCGACGGAAGCCATACGGCTGGGACGGCTCGTCTGCTCCTTGATGCCCGATGCGCCCGAAGTGCTGGGGTTGACCGCGCTGATGTTGTTGCACGACTCCCGCCGCGCGGCGCGTGTGTCGTCGAGCGGGGAGCTGGTGACGCTCGAGGAGCAGGATCGGACCTGTTGGGACCGGGATCAGATCTTGGACGGTCTGTCGTGTCTCGATCGGGCGATGCGCTCGAACCGGCCCGGCCCTTATCAAATCCAGGCAGCCATCGCCGCGCTTCACGCGAGGGCAGCATCGGCGGAGACGACGGATTGGTCGCAGATCGTCAAACTCTACGACGGGCTGCTCGGCCTGACCGGCTCGCCAGTCGTCGCTCTCAACCGCGCTGCGGCGCTGGGAATGGCACAAGGCGCAGCCATCGGACTCGAGGCGATCGAGTCCCTCGAAAACGACGACAATCTCCGCCACTATTACCTGCTCCATTCCGCCAAAGCGGACTTTCTCCGACGCGACGGACGCTATCAAGATGCGATTCGAAGCTACGACCGAGCACTCGAGCTAGTGAGTAACACCCGAGAGCGCGCCTACCTAGAGGGCCGGCGACGAGAATGCGCGCGCGGGCGGCCACTGCGTTGACAATACTCGCCGAAAGCCGGTAACATCACCCTTCTAAAAGACAAACAGTGCCCGCGGTGCCGTCGAGGGGCCAGAAGAACAACCGAGGGAGTAGGTTCATGGACGAGCGATTCGACGTACCTCGTGCGATTCGACGGATGGCACCCAAAAACGCCGCAACCGCTGCGGTGTTTCGGGAATCGCAGCAACTCGCCTACGGCGTGGTGACCAACGTTTCCGTGACCGGGGCCTGTATTGTGACCGATAGTCGGCTCTCTCCAGGAAGCAACGTCGATCTCAAGCTCTCGTTCTATCACCAGCCCGATTTGTACGAGGTCGGAGCCCGCGTCGTTTGGAACCGCCGTGGCGGGGCGCGCGAGAAAGGCTTCGAAGGTCTGCAGCTCCATGGGGTCCACTTCACGCTTGCGAGCGCCGTGCTGAAGTCGAGACTCCACGCACTACTCGGCAGCGAAGAGTTCGTCGACGTCTACCGACCCTCGGCGACCGAGTTCGACGTGCTCCAAAACGCTCTTTCCGGCGAGCTCGACGAGCTCGGGAGCAAGATCGACGAGACCACGGGCGACGAGACGTGATATGTTGCTTCGTCTGACGAACGTTTTACAACGAGGGCTGGACGATAACTCGTCGCGCCATGAGAAACTGAGCCAGGAGCAACTGGGCAAGCAGAGATGCGGATCGCGATCGACGTCCGCAAGATCCATGATTTCGGTATTGGAACGTATCTTCGGAATCTGATCCGACACATTCCCAACCTCGACTCCGTCAACGAGTACACCCTGCTCGGCTATCGACGAGACGAGGAGCTATTGCGTTCTCTCTCCACCCGGTTTCGCCATTCATTCGTCAAGGCCCGGAACTACTCGCTGTCGGAGCACCTCACTATCCCCTTCGTGCTGAAGCGAATTCGCGCGGACCTCTACCACGCGCCGCACTACGTCCTTCCTTACTACATGCCGTGCCGCTCGGTGGTCACCGTGCACGATGTTATCCATCTTTTGTTCCCCCAGTATCTTCCTTCTCGTTTCGCCGTTCACTACGCGAGGCACATGATCGGACGTGCGCTCGAAAAGGCGGAGCTCGTCATGACGGTTTCGAAGGCGTCGAAGCGTGACCTTCTCGGCTTCTTCGACGTCGAAGAGAGCAAAATCCGGGTCATTCCGAACGGAATCGATCCCGCGATGACTTGTGAGCTCGAGCCCTTCGAGCTCGACCGCGTTAAACAGCGATTCCAATTGCAGGGACGCATCGCGCTTTTCGTCGGCAATATCAAGCCTCACAAGAACGTCGAGCGTCTCATCGGCGCATTCGCGAAACTGAGAGAAGCGTCGCAATTTTCCGACGTGACCCTCATCGTCGTCGGTGACGAAATCTCGAAGTACCCGTCACTTCGCCGCGCGGTCGAGCGTCAGGGCGTCCGGGCTAACGTTCGCTTTTTCGGGTTCGTCCCCGAACGGACTCTGGTCGCGCTTTATCGCGCGGCCGATGTGTTCGTCTTCCCCTCGCTCTACGAAGGCTTCGGACTGCCACCGCTAGAGGCCATGGCCAACGGAACGCCGGTCGTCACGTCGAAGATCTCATCCCTCCCCGAGGTGGTCGGCGACGCTGCACTCACCGTGGACCCCTACAATATCGACGAGATCGCAGAGGCGATGAAAAACGTGCTCACCGACGAAGCGTTGCGCGCCCGACTGACACGCAAGGGTCGCGTCCGCGCCGGGCAATTTTCTTGGGAGGAAGCCGTCGCACGGATCCATGCGACCTATGTGGAAGCCTTACAATGAGTGTCCATCGCCTCGGATGCTCACTCCGCTCGCCCGGAGCTCTTTATTGATGCGGGTCGCCCTGGTTCATGATTGGCTCACCGGCTATCGCGGCGGAGAAAAAGTCCTCGAAAGTTTCTGCAAGCTTTTCCCGGACGCGACCCTTTTCACGCTCGTCCACGTCGAAGGCTCGTCGAGCTCGACAATCGAGTCGCTACCGATCCGTACCGCGTTCACCCAGAAGCTTCCCGGCGCGAAGCGCTTCTACCGCTGGTACTTGCCACTTCATCCCTGGGCCATCGAGCGGCTCGACCTGTCTGAGTTCGATTTCATCTTGTCGAGCTCCCACTGTGTCGCAAAGGGCGTGATCCCCCGCGCCGGTGCGCTTCATATCTGCTACTGCCATACACCGATGCGGTATGTGTGGGATCGCTTCGAGGACTATTTCGGCTCCGGGATCAAAGCGAAGCTCGTCTATGGCCCGGTCGCGGCTCGACTTCGAGCATGGGATAGGTCTTCAGCAGACCGGGTCGACCACTTCATCGCAAACTCGACCTACGTCTCCGAGCGAATTCGGACCTACTACGGCAGGGAAACCGACTCCATCATCCCACCTCCCGTGGATACCGAGTTCTATCAACCGACCGCACACGAACCCGAGGACTTCTACTTGATCGTCTCAGCCCTCGTGCCTTACAAACGGATCGACATAGCGCTCGATACGTTCCGTAATCGATCGGAGCGTTTGGTCGTCGTCGGCGCGGGACCGTCGGCGAACCGGCTGAAGGCCTCCGCACCCGGAAACGTCAGCTTCCGCGGTTGGGTCAGCGATGAGGAGCTTCTCTCGCTATACCAACGCTGCCGCGCCTGTCTTCTCCCGGGTGTCGAGGACTTTGGCATCGTTCCCCTCGAGGCCCAGGCGTCGGGCGCTCCCGTCGTCGCCTATGGGCACGGTGGCGCTCTCGACACAGTGCGGGATGGAGAGACTGGCGTGCTGTTTCATGAGCACTCCGCCGAAGCACTATCCCACGCCATTGACAAGATTTCCTCGCTAGGATTAAATAAAAAGCCGCTAAGGGATTGGGCGCTTGGCTTTTCTCGAAAAACGTTCCAGAATCGCATGAAGGAATTCATCGACGCCCGCCTTTCCGAGGCGGGCCACTAACCGCGCTGGCGCCTCTTATGGTCAAACAGCAAAGCCGAATGTGGACCGGGGTTTACGCCGCCGGAGATCTCTTTGCCACGTTCGCGGCACTAGCGCTCGCCTACTTCGTCCGCTTCCAATCCGGTCTCTTCCACGTCACCAAGGGCATCAACCCGTTCAGTCAGTATCTGCTGCTCCTGCCCCTCATCCTTCTTCTGTGGCCTCCGCTGTTCTACGCGCACGGACTCTACAGCCTGAAACGAATTCGCTCACGCACGGACGAGCTGTTTTCGATCGTTTGGGCGGTGGCAATGGGGACGGCGGTCACGTGGTTCGTCGCACTGTACGCCCGTGTTTACTATCTTTACGGCCCGCCCGAGATCTCCGGACGCTACGAGTACTCCCAGTTGGTGCTCGGGCTGTTCGTGATTTTCAACATCACGTTGCTGGTGGTGACGCGCTCATTCATCCGCCGGGAGCGAGAAGCCCGGTGGCGGCGCGGAGAGGGTCTTCGCAACATTCTAATTGCTGGCGCGGGTGAGCTAGGACGGACCGTCGCGGATAAGTTCATCGATCACCAAGAGATGGGATTTCGAGTCGCCGGGTTCCTCGACGACCGACTGCGAGGAGAGTTCGCCGGTCATCGCGGCATCCCGGTCCTGGGCGGACTCGACGACGTCGCCAACGTCGTGTCGGCAACGACGGTCGACTCCCTCTACATTGCGCTCCCTTGGGATTTGCACGCAAGAATTCGCACGCTGGTGGGTTTCGCGAACCGCGAGGCACTCGACGTGAAAGTCGCCTGGGACTACCTCACTGATGCGGCATTCCACGCAGGGGTCGAAGACCTCGACGGGATGCCGATTATCAATCTGTCCGAGCCTCCGATCCGAGGATGGAACTGGGTCGTCAAACGCATCATGGACGTCGTCGTCTCCACCGCCCTTCTGGTCGTCCTCGCGATCCCGTTTGCCATCATCGCGCTGCTCATCAAGCTCACATCAACGGGCTCGGTCTTCTACACTCAGGAGCGTGCAGGCCTCGACAACAAATCGTTTACGATTTTCAAATTCCGTTCCATGCAAGACGACGCAGAAAAAGAGACAGGGCCGGTGTGGGCGGCTTCCGAAGACCCGAGACGAACCGACCTGGGTCGTTTTTTGCGCCGCTTCAGCATCGACGAGCTACCCCAGCTGGTCAACGTGCTAAGAGGCGACATGTCCCTCGTCGGACCTCGACCCGAGCGCCCCAGCTTCGTCGCCGACTTCAAGAAGCGAATCCCCCAGTACATGCTGCGGCACAAAGTCAAGACCGGTATGACTGGCTGGGCCCAGGTGAACGGCTGGCGCGGTAACACGTCCATCGAGAAACGAATCGAGCACGACCTTTACTACATCCAAAACTGGTCTCTGTCGCTGGACTTGCAAATCCTGTGGCGAACATGGCGCGCGGTACTGCGCAAGCACGCATATTGACAAAACGATCTCTCATCACTGGCGCAGCCGGATTCATCGGGTCTCACCTCGCCGACCACCTTCTCGCTCGCGGGCACGAAGTCATTGGCATGGACAATTTCATCACCGGAGACCGCGCAAATCTTGCCCATATCGAAGACCCGCGCTTCACCTTGGTCGAGCACAACGTCACTGAGGAGATTCGAATCGACGGCCCTGTCGACTACATTCTCCACTTCGCTAGCCCTGCGAGTCCCATTGATTATCTCGAACTTCCGATCCAGACCTTGAAAGTCGGCTCGCTCGGAACGCACAAGGTGCTCGGGCTCGCCAAAGCCAAGAAAGCAACCTACCTGCTTGCGTCGACGTCCGAGGTCTACGGGGACCCTCTCATCCATCCTCAGAAGGAAGACTATTGGGGAAACGTCAACCCCATCGGCCCCCGAGGCGTCTACGACGAAGCCAAGCGGTTCGCGGAAGCGATGAGCGTCGCCTACCGTCGCTATCACGACGTCGACGTGAAGATCGCCCGCATTTTCAACACCTACGGACCTCGGATGCGCATCCGTGACGGGCGCGCGATCCCAGCTTTCATCTCTCAGGCGCTGACGAATGAGCCCATGACCGTTTTCGGCAAGGGCGACCAAACGAGAAGTTTCTGCTTCGTCAACGACCTGGTCGAGGGCCTATGTCGCTTGCTCTTCTCCGAGCACGCCGGCCCCGTGAACATCGGAAATCCCGCCGAAATGACGATCCTCCAGCTAGCCGAGACGATCGCGAAGATGACCGACTCGAAAAGCACGATCGAGTACAAGCCCCTGCCCGAAGACGACCCCAAAGTCAGGCAACCCGACATTGCGCTCGCGCAGAAGTTGCTCGACTGGAGTCCTCAGGTTTCGTTGGAAGACGGCCTCGAGACCACCATCGAGTATTTTCGCAAGAAAATGGCTCAGTAACGGTATACGGCATACGGTTCAAACCGGCGCAGATACGACCCCGTCAACGACGCGCACCCGAAGCGCGACGAAGTTCCCGTCCGAGAGCCCGTATGCCGTATGCCGCTATCAATAAATACTGATAAACTCCGCCACCGGAGGAGCGGTCTTATGCGCAAAGCCACGGGCGTGATTTGTCTCGTTGGCATTTCGCTCGGGATATCGGGGTTGGCATTCGGGCAGACGTTGTCTATCGCGACGGGTAACCCGGCTGGGATGTACTACCCGCTCGGCGGCGGTCTTGCTTCGATCTGGTCGCACCACATCGACGGCGTCAACATGAAGGCCGAGGTCACCGCCGGATCCGTCACCAACCTCGTCCAGATAGCCAAGCTCGAAAGCGATGTCGGCTTCGCCCAGAGCGACGCGGTCGCGGATGCCGTCGTCGGCACGGGCCGGTTCCCGAACCCTCTATCACTTGCAATCCTGGGAAAGTTGTATCCCAACGTGGTTCACCTGGTCACGTTGAACGACTCCAAAATCGAGGAAGTCAGCGATCTGAAGAACAAGCGCGTCTCGGTCGGCCCCCCAGGTTCGGGCAACGCGGTCACGGCGTGGAATGTTTTGAACGCGCTCGGCATCACCGAAAACGATCTCGTGGTTCGGCAACTCAACTACACAGAAACCTCGAACGGCCTCAAAGACGGCACTATTGACGCTGGCTTCATTGCCGGGGGGATTGGGATCGCTGCGGTCGTCGAGCTTGCCGTCGCCCGAGACATGGTCCTTGTCCCATTTACCGACGAGGAGATTGCCGTGGTCGTCGACGCTGTCCCTGCTTACTCCGCATTCTCGGTCCCGCCAGGGGTGTATCGAGGAGTCGACGAACCTGTCCAAACCCCAACACTTTGGAATCTGCTCGTGGTCAACCAATCGATGGACGAAGAGCTCGCCTACCGGCTCATCAAGGCGGTATTCGAGTTCCGATCCGATTTGGAGAGCATCTCACAGGTTGCGAAGTTCATCGTCCCCGAAAACGCCGCCACCGTCGGCTCATTGCCACTACACCCGGGTGCCAGACGCTACTATGACGAGATCCTCGGACCAGACCGAGCAAGCGCAAGGTAGCCCACTCCTCCTCGAGGAGGCTCTTCTCAAGCTCGTCTTCGTTGCCGCGATCGCGCTTTCGTGTTTCCAACTCTGGCAGAGTCTCACCGGCTCTCTCGGCGCTACGTTTTTTCGTCCGATCCACCTCACGTGGATTATCGTCCTCACCTTCCTTCACTATCCTCTCTCTCGCGAACGTAGCGCGCGCGTTATCGACCTACTGCTCGCCGGGCTCGCGCTCTACTGCGGCTACGCGATTCTTAGCTTCGACTATCGCGGGATCGACCACATCCTCAACGGACTATCGATTCACGATTTCACCTGTGGGTTGCTGTTCATTGTTCTTCTGTTCGAGGCAACGCGCCGCTCGGTCGGCTGGGTGATGGTTGCCCTCGGAGCTCTCTTCCTCCTCTACAACGCCTACGGAAACGTTTTACCCGACGTCATCGCAAACCGCGGGTTCACGTTCGAGCGCATCGTGCGCTTTCAGGTGTTCTCGGGAGCCGGACTGTTCGGCGCTCCACTCGGGATCGCGGCTGGCACCGTGTTTATGTTCGTTTTGTTCGGCGCGTTTCTCGAAGTCACGGGGGCGGGCCGCTTCTTCATCGATCTGGCGTTCGCTGGCGCCGGACGCTACCGTGGCGGGCCGGCCAAGGCCAGCGTGTTCGCCTCGGCGGCGATGGGCTCCATCTCGGGCTCGGCGATCGCGAACACGGTCACGACAGGCTCGTTGACGATTCCCATGATGAAGAAGCTCGGCTACAGGCCCGAGCAAGCCGCCGGCATCGAAGCGGCAGCGTCCACGGGTGGGCAGATTATGCCGCCGATCATGGGTGCGGGCGCGTTCATCATGGCAGAGTTCACCAGCACCCCCTACAACGCGATCGTCGTCCTCTCGATCGCCCCCGCGCTTTTGTACTTCGTTTGCACGTTGTTGTTCGTCCACCTGATGGCGGCAAAACTCGGGCTCCGCGGGATGAGTGAGACGCCGCCACTTGGGCCCACGCTGCGAAACGGTTTCCATTTCTTCTACCCGCTCGCCATCGTGACCCTCCTCTTGCTCTTGAACTACTCTCCGATGCGAGTCGGTGCTGTCGGCGCTGCGATCGTCGTTTTGACCGGAGCCTTACGCGCCGGCACGCGAGTCCGAGTCAAAACGATCTTCGACGGCCTCAAACGCGGCGCGATCATGGCGCTTCCGATCTCCGCGGCGTGCGCGACCGCCGGCATCGTCGTGGGAGTGATCGGACAGACCGGGATCGGGCTTCAGTTCACCGAGTCCGTAGTCGAGCTCGCGGGCGGTGCGCTTTGGCTCGCACTCGTGCTCATCGCCGGTGCGGCCCTCATTCTCGGGATGGGACTCCCGGTGACGGCCGCCTACATTGTACTATCCGTCATGGCGGCACCCGCGCTCAGGGATCTCGGCCTCCCGCTCGTCGTCGCACACGTGATCATCTTCTGGTTCTCGCAGACCTCCAACGTAACCCCGCCGATCGCGCTGGCGGCGTTCGCCGGCGCTGGTATCGCCGAGGCGCGACCGATGGCATCCGCGATGGAAGCGCTAAAGCTTTCCGCAGGTTTCTTCATCATTCCGGTCATGATGGCGTATTCGAGTCTCCTCCTGATCGATGGAGTCTCATTACCCGCGCTAGCATGGTCGATCGCTATCACCCTCGCCATCATTATCGCCGTGGCCGTGTCTACCGAAGGCTACGCACTGCGCGCAGCGACTTCTTACGAACGGTGGTTCCTGGTCCTCTCCGCCGCCCTGCTGGTCTACCCCGACGAGCGAAGTCGAATCCTTGGCCTTGCCGCCGTCACCGCAACGTTGTCAGCGCACCTGCTGAGGGTCCGGCGGTCGTGAACGGAATACCGTCCACCGCTACCGACCGCGCTGGCACAGAGCTTCGACGTCGTGTCGCTCCTTGGGCACGCCGTACGTGAGCACCCGATGTCCCGACGGCGTCACCAGAACGTCGTCCTCGATGCGCACCCCGATACCTCGGTACTCCTTCCGGACCCTTTGGTCTCGAGGGCCGAAATAGAGCCCGGGCTCGATCGTCAGGACCATACCAGCCCGCAACTTCATCGGCTTACCGTCGGGCTCTCGGTAGCCGCCGACGTCGTGGACGTCCATCCCTAGCCAATGACTCGTCCCGTGCATGAACCACTCTCGATGAGCATCGGCCTCGAGCAGCTTCTTGCGGTCTCCTCGCAAGATCCCGAGCCCGAGCAGTCCGTCAATCGTCGCTCGAACGGCGGCAGCGTGCGGGGCGTTCCACCGCCGTCCGGGTCTCACCGCCCGAATGGCCGACTTTTGTGCTTTCAGAACGATCCGATACACCGCCGCTTGCGCGTCCGTGAATCGTCCAGAGACTGGAAATGTGCGCGTGACGTCCGCAGTGTAGAGGTCGGCCTCGGCGCCTGCGTCGACGAGCACGAGCTCGCCCGGCTTCATCTTGCGATTGTTGTCGACGTAGTGCAGCACGCAGGCGTTAGCTCCGCTCGCAACGATCGAATCGTATCCGTTCCGCTTCGACCCCATGCAGCGGAACATGGCTTCGATCTCCGCTTGAAGCTCGTACTCCATCTGACCCGGCGCGGCGGCTTCCATGGCTCGGCGATGTCCCGCGGCCGTCACTTTCGCCGCCTTGTCGAGGGCGCTGATTTCGAACCTGTCTTTGATGAGCCGACTCGTCGCAATTACGGGAGCCGGGTCTTTCACTATCGGATGCGCCGCGGGGTTGCCACGATAATCGAACGCGACGTTGCGCTCGAACACCCGAGCGAGGGATCGGTCCATGAGCTCGTCGACACCGAGGGTGTAAAACAGCCGGCCGACGCTTTGGAGTTGGGCCTCGAGCTTTTCGTACAACAGCGCCGTGGGATAGGCTTCATCGACGCCGAGCTTCCGAATCGCGCCGCGCGGTCCCATCCGCGACCCATCCCAAACTTCACGCTTCGGATCTCGAGGTCGGACGAAAAGAATCGAGCGATGTTCGCGCGCGTTCACGCGGTAGGCCGCGAGAACGGCCTCGGGTTCGTCGAACCCGGTGAGGTAGTGAAAATCACTCCCGGGGCGAAACGCGTAGTGGACGTCTCCATTGCGGATGCGAAGCGGTGCGGTTGGGAGTACGAGCAACCCATCGCCAAGTTCGTTCAGCACCCGTTGACGACGCTTCCGCCAGGATGCGCGGAACTCTTCAGATGACATTGAGCTCCGGGACTGCGTCTTCTTGGAATCTTTCGATCCGATACGGCTCGAGCTCCACGCTCGACGATCGGCCATCGACAATCAGCTCGGCGAGCGCGAGCCCGACGGCGGGTGCGTGTTGCATCCCATGCCCGCTGAAACCGTTCGCACACACGAAGTTTTCGAGCTCCGGCACTTTTCCGATAATCGCGTTGTGATCGGGCGACACTTCGTACAAACCCGCGACAGCGTTTTGGATCTCCGCTTCTTCGACCCGCGGGACGCGAGCGATCGCGTGCTCACCGACTCGCGCAAGAAAATCCCAATCGACTTGTTGGTTGAAGCTTGGAGGCTCGTTCGGGTCGGACTCACCAATCAACATGCCTCCGCTCTCACGATGCATGTAGACCCCGGTCCCCCAGTCGATGAGCAATGGGAACGTCTCCGCAATCCACGGCATCGGCTGCGTGAGAAAATATTGCCGGCGCACCGGCTCGACGGGCACGTTCACACCCGCCATCTCGCCGACACCCTTGGCCCACGGACCGGCGGCGTTTACCACCCATTGCGTTTCCCAGCGTTCTCCGCCCGCGATGATCGTACGGACGCGGCCGCCGGCAACCTCAACCCCGCTGACTTCGGATGAGCGAACAATGTTCACGCCGAGCCGATGCGCGTTTTTCGCGTACCCCTGCACGATCGCGTGAGGATTGGCGATGCCGTCAGCGCCGCAAAACGTCGCGCCCACCAAATCGTCGATGAACAACTCCGCGACCACGCCGCGGGCTTCTTCCGGTGTCAGCACGTCGACGGGCACGCCCATCTGTCGTTGTTGCTTTGCGTTCGCGCGAAACGCTTCCAGGTCGCTCTCGTTCGTCAACACGAACAGGTAGCCGTTGCGTTTGAAGTCGACCGACTCGTCCATCTCCTCTTCGAATCGTTCGAATGCAGCGATGCTGATGCGTGACATTTCGATATTCGCCGCCGTCGAGAACTGCAACCGCACTCCGCCGGCGCATTTGCCTGTCGAGCCTGTGCCAAGCGCCTCTTCGCGCTCAAAGATCACAACGTCTTTCATCCCCCGCTTCGCCAAATGGTAAGCGATGGAAGTGCCCATAATCCCGCCGCCAATGATCGCAACGTCCACGTTTTTCGCCATACTGTGAGTCCCGCGTCAGTCGATGAACATGTTCGGGATCGTAGTGAGTTTCATTTGGGTTAAGTATCACGGTGAGAGCGGTGGCTCAATGATTGAAGCCCCGACTAAGGAAGGAAACCGTTGCAACCTGACCGGAAGGTCCCACGCACTTCCCGTGTCCGTGCCCGATTGTTTTTCCCCGACCCGCCCCGCCGCCTTCCAATCGAACATCATGCGAACTCGGGCACGCACACGGGCACGCACACGACGACCACGGTAGGGACGACGGCGGGATCAGAGACTTCACGGTCTTCGCAACCAACAACAACACGCTCATTCAACCCTGATCGTCAGCTCAGCCCCAAACAGCATCGTTCGATCATTATCCCTCGCGGCCCACTCGAGCAGCGTTTCCACGCTCCGCTCAACCTTTCCCTCGAAGGATACTGCCCCATTTGTCGTTACCTTGACCGGCGCGTCGAATTCGACTTCGTCCGGGGAAAGCAACAAGGTATATCGCCTCACGCCGTCCACGGCGACTTCGATCGAATTCCCGCGCCGATCGACCACGACCCGGCCCGAGGGTCTCGTGTGCGGGAAGAGCCCACCGGCGAGGTTGTCACCGGAGAGCTCGTCAATGACGAGCCACGAGAACCGTCCGAATGCGGCAGGGTCTTCTGTCTCCCACGACAGTCGCTCCGGAAGAGGGTCGCGAACATGCTCCTCGGCGAAGGCTTCTAGACGGGGTGTCTCGCTATTCCACCAACGGGTGTTGTGTCCTCCCGGATGAGGACGGAAGATCACCGTCGCTCCTTCTTCACGGAAGGCCTCGATGTACGCTCGCACACGCGCTGCCGGATAGAGCCGGTCGGTCTCACCGCTGACGACGTAGAGCGGCTTGTTCACGAGATTGGTTTCGAACATCTCTCCCCGAACACCAGAGCGCGGGTTCGATAACACCGCGGGATGACCGATGAAGGGAAAATACGCGGCCCAGGGTGTCGACGCCTTCATCGCGAAGTAGTAGACCCCGGTTCCGCCGTCAGAGACGCCGTAGAGAAACACCCGGTTCTCATCAACGTTGTACAGCGACTTGATCCGGTCCAGGATGGATTCCAGATTCTCGATTTGACTGGGCTGCCACCAAAGCGAGCCCCGCCACGACGCCGGGAACACAGAGATCTGCTCAACGCGTTCGAACCGGTCGAAGCGACGCCACCAGCTATCTCCTTTTCGAGGAGCGTCGGAGCGATTCACGCCGCCATGCAAATAGAAGCACACCCGATACGACACTGACGGGTCATAGTCTTCGGGTACCAAGACGACGTATTGGTGCCGGCCCCCAGCCCCGTCGCGGCTCCACTCCAGCCGGCCGGTCTCGACATCTTGTGGGTAAGAGCGACCCGTTCGCAGCCTGGCGTGCACCACCGAATACTCGGCGCCGGCGCGCTGAAGCCGTTCGCCAGCCTTCGCACGATCCGACACGCTCTCGGCGGCAAGAAACTGGGAAAACACGGCGTCTTGCCCGGACGCGGCAAGTCCATATGAGCCGAAAACCGCCACCACGGCCACGACGTCTCCCAGCGTACGGAGCTTCATGCGCGAAGCCTAGCAAACTGGCGCGGCCGGTGCCGGTACGACATAATCGCCGCGGAGGCACCCATGCGATCCCTTTTACTCGGAGTCACGCTTTGGTTCGCGCTCGGCTGTACCAGCCCTGAACCGGAAACGGTCGAGTCCGCCATGGCCGCGCCCGACACACTCGACGAGGTACCCACGACGGACCAGCCGCTGGTGTTGTCGGTAACGGAAGATGCGCTGCCTGACGATCTACCTCTCGCCCAACCGTGGAAGGGCGATCTCGACGGGATGATCGAGCGACGCGTGATCCGCGCCGTGGTCGTCGTCAGCATGACTCAGTATTTTCTCGACGGGGCCACCCAACGCGGTATCACCTACGAGGCCCTGCAATTGTTCGAAAAAGCGCTCAACGAGAAAATGAACACCGGGAACCTGAAGCTCCACGTTGCCATTATCCCGGTCGCCCGCGACCAACTCCTCCCGTCACTTCTCGAGGGTCGAGCGGATATCGCCGCTGCGAATCTTACGATCACGCCCGATCGACAGCAACTCGTCGATTTTTCGATTCCGGCATTCACTGGCGTCAAAGAAATCGTTGTGACCGGTCCGCAAAGTCCGGAGCTCCAAGAGCTCCACGATCTCGCCGGCCAGGAAATCCATGTGCGCGCGTCGAGCAGCTATTTCACGAGCTTGACCCAACTGAATCGCGAGCTTCGCGACGCCGGCAAAGAAGAGATGAAGCTCACTCTCGCCGATGAGCACCTCGAGGACGAGGACTTGCTTCAAATGGTCAACGCAGGCCTTCTTCCTATCGTCGTCGTGGATAGTAGCAAGGCGGAGTTTTGGACCCAAATCTTCGACAATCTCGAGCTGCATTCGAACCTCGCGGTGCGAACTGATGGCGAGATAGCTTGGGCCTTCCGACCCGAGAGCCCGAAGCTTGCGGCCGAAGTCAACGCCTTCATCGAAGCGAACCGTAAAGGCACGCTGATGGGCAACATGCTTTTCAAACGTTACTTGAAGAACACGAAATGGGTTGAAAACGCCGTTTCCGGAACCGAGATGGCGAAATTCGAGTCAACCGTTCACCTGTTTCAACGCTACGGAGAACAATACGACTTCGACCATCTGATGCTCGCCGCTCTCGGCTATCAGGAATCCCGGCTAGATCAGAGCGTCAAGAGTCGGGTCGGAGCCGTCGGCGTGATGCAAATGCTCCCGACGACTGCGGCCGATCCGAACGTCGCGATCCCGAACATCAACGAGATCGAACCGAATATCCACGCCGGGACGAAATACCTTCGTTTCCTGCGCGACCGTTATTTCAAGGACGAGCCTATGAGCGAAGTCAACAAAACCCTGTTCACGTTTGCGTCCTACAACGCGGGACCCGCCCGCGTACGCGGACTGCGCAACAAAGCCGAAGCCGCCGGGCTAGACCCGAACCTATGGTTCGACAACGTCGAGGTGATCGCTTCGAAAGAAATTGGTCGAGAGACTGTGCAATACGTTGCCAATATCTACAAGTACTACATCGCCTACCGCCAAGTGGAGAGACAGCGGGAGCGCAAACAAAACGCTCTCCCTTCGGAATAGCCTGAGCCCTATCCGTTCGTCGCGCGCCGGGCACGGGTGCGAACGTAGCCTACGCTCCTGCTTCGTTCGAGAGGATCTTCTGCAGCCAAAACAGATAGTGCAGAGCTGAAGCAACGACGAGAACGGCAGTGGCGCCCAGCAGGTAGGCCGTCGCTGGATGATCGGTTTGCAGGTAGTTGCACCCGATGACCCACAGAATCATCACGAGGTGGATAGTCGTCGTGGCTTTGCCGAGGAGACTTGGTGGGAAGCTGCGTCGCGCGATCACGAGATTAAAGACGAGCACCGCGAGTAGGATTCCGGCGTCGCGGCTGATCGAAAGGATCGCGATCCAAGCTGGAATACGTACGGTGAGACTCTCGCTCGGCAGGGAAAGCGCAATCAAGCTCGAGGTGACCAGTAACTTGTCGGCGAGGGGGTCGAGCATCGTCCCGAGCTCGGTCCGCTCGTTGCGAATCCGCGCAAAGAAACCGTCGAGGGCGTCGGTAACCCCCGCCACAAAAAACACGATGAGCGCCCAGCCATAGAACCCGTAAACCAACAAAATCACGAGCCCCGGCACGAGGCACATGCGTAACAACGTGAGTTGGTTCGCCAGCGTCATCGAGGTAATTGATTGATTTGTAACTAGTTAGCCGACATTTCCTGTCGGGGCTCAAACCGCTTCAATTTTCGTATCGAACTCAGTATACTCGTCGGGAATCAACATCCAGTTCGAAGCTGGCGACCCAACACCGTCTGGTAGCTGCTGGAATGGCTTGGCGCTTTGGGGAGACGCTGAATGGCGAAAATCAAGTTGGTGAAGTGTACGCTCCGCTCTCCCGGAGATGCACCCGCCGCACGTTTCGTGCCTCTTCGCGAGTTCCGACTTTGGAAATACTACATGACGCACGCTCATCAGAAAATCGTGGACGGTGAAGAGATCTCCATTTGGGTCGACGCAGAAAGCTACGGCGAGCAGCCACCGACCCAAGCGCGACCCCTTGAAGCCGTCATGCGCGTCGACCTGCAGTACTGGGATCAAGACCTCAACACCGCGACCTCGATCCAGCGGTTCTTCCCGCTCGATGACTACGATACGATCCGGGATCTGTTCCTCGAGCATTTTCCCGACCACCCCCCTACGGACGGTCGCGCGATGGCTGCATCCAAGAAAGTGACCGAGACGCGCGGCTACTATCTCCACCCGCGAATGCCCCACGTCCGCGATACGTAGAATGTCGTCACCCGCAACTGTGAGCTGAACGTACCCGTCCCGATCCGTAGCTCCGTGCCCGTACTTGAAACCGATTTAAGGCGCCCCCACCTGAGCCTTCGGCGCTAAACCCGCCGCCGACAAAAACTCCGTCACCAGCGCCTCGTAACCGTCCGGATCTGTACGATAGGCCGCGCCGTGCGAGGCTCCGGGAAACGAGTGGAATCGGCTTTGCTCGTTCGTGGACGCCGCCCAAAGTTGGCGCTGTAGCTCCGCCGGCATTCGACGGTCGTCTTCGCCTGCCACGATCAGTATGGGCCGATCTCCGATCGCGCCAATGACACGGGCGAGATCGAATTCCTCGGGATCAAAATCCGCCTGCATCCCGAGAAAAAACAGAAGCGAGCTCCCGATCGGAAAACGTGGGAGGCCAAAGAGCAGGTCCAGGTGATGGACCACGGTGTGCTCCAGACTCGAAAACGAGCTGTCGGCAATGACCGCTGCAATCTCAGTCGACTCCGCCGCCGCCAGAAGCGACGCGGCAGCGCCCATCGAAACTCCGTACAGCACGACTTTGCGACCGGGCTTTTGTGAACGGAGAAACTCGGCGGCGCCGAGAAGATCCTGTCGTTCATGGAAGCCGAGCGACACTTTGTCGCCCTCACTGTCGCCATGACGCCGGAAGTCGACCACGAGCGTGTCGTAGCCCTGCTGGCGAAAAAACGCCGCGCGATCGAGCACTTCCCGCCGTGAACGGAACAGTCCGTGACCGCACGCGATGGCGACGTCCGAGCTCGCACCGCCCAGAAACCAACCCGACAACGAGACGCCGTCGGTGGACGAGAGCGAGACCTCTTCGAATTCGAGCCCATAGTCGGCCGGAGACGACGTGAGCTCACGATCCATGGGGCGGGTTCCGGCACGGGTGACGAGACGCGCCAGCAAATACGGCAGACCGACCGTCACCACGAGCACCACCGCGATCACGAGTCCAAGCAACATTTTCTTCCAGTGATTTCGAAATGCTGTTAGCACTCGTTCCTAGCTTTCTGCCTCTGGCTCGTCAATGAACAAAAGGAGAACGAGCGCGGCAATGCTGAAAGCCGAGGTCATGTGGCAGATATGTTGGAAGCCGTACTCGTAGAGAGCGGATGCGAGCGCCGCGGCGGTCGCACTGCCGCCTTGCGACAACGTATTGCGTAGCGCGACGTAGGCGCCGCGCTCTTCCGGGCTGACTAGTTGGGTCACGAGAGACTGAAGGGGTGCCACCCGAGCGGCAGCCGCAAGTCCCACGAGTCCAAGCGTCAGGTACAAAGGCGCTCCCCCGGTTTCCGGAACCACGATGAGAAAAAAGGCGAGCGCGGCGCTTCCCGCGAGAGCGACTCGCAGCTTCCCCACGCGGTCCGCGATCCAGCCCGCCGAAAGGGCGCCGACGAGGCTTGCACTGCCACTAAGAAGAAAAACGAGCCCGACATCAGTCAGCGACAACCCATAGCGACTTCGGAGATACGCGCCCAGGTACAAGAGAAATCCGGTTAGACCTCCGGTGACGAAAAACGCGGAGATAGCGCCGGCGGCGGTTGAGCGGTTCTTCAGGAATCGCGCATAGGCGTGTGGCGCGCGTACCGCCTTGTGCTTGCGCGCCGGCTCATCGAACCACATTCCGACCGCAACGGTGACGATCGCGCCGACCGCCGCAAACACAACGTAGTTCGTGCGCCATCCGGCGCGGTCTGCGATCCATGCCGCGAGGGGGACCCCCAAGATAGGGGCTGCAAAGTAGGCGGCTGCAACCCACCCCATGGTCCTGCCGCGCCGCTCGTAGGGAACGAGATCCGCGATCGCCGCCACGACCAAGGCGGAGATGATTCCTGCAGCAGCGCCAGTAACGATCCGGGCGATCACGAAGAGCGCAAACGTCGGAGTCGCCACAACGAACGCACTTCCGATGGAGAAAACGGCCCCGGCCGCAATGAGAAACCTGCGACGCCCGGCTCCGTCGGAGAGAGGACCTACGATGAGCGCCGCAATCGCGGCAGCGATCGCGTACCCCACGACGGTTCGGCCGACGGACACTTCCGAAGTCCCGAGGCTCACCGCAATCTCGGGAAGGATCGGAGCCAGAAGTTGGTTGTCGACGAGTCCGAGAGTCAGGAGACTCACGAGCACGGACACCACCCGAACCTCGGAACCCGCGGCGTCGGGGGTGAGAACTTCTGCTCGTTCGCCGTTGCTCATTGGACCGCTGAATACTAGCGCATTACCTTGCCGGGGCTCAGAGGCCGGTGATACTATCTCGCCGGCACGCATGAACTACGGCTTCCTCATCGATAATCGCAAGTGCATCGGATGCCACGCATGCACTGTCGCCTGCAAATCCGAGCACGATACCCCGATCGGCGTCAATCGAACGTGGGTGAAGTACATCGAAAAGGGCGCCTTCCCCAATACGCACCGAGCCTTCAGCGTCATGCGCTGCAACCATTGTGCAGACTCACCGTGCACGACGATTTGTCCCACGACTGCGCTCTACGCACGCGACGACGGCATCGTCGATTTCGACAACCGGCGTTGTATTGGTTGTAAAGCGTGCATCCAGGCTTGCCCCTACGATGCGATCCACATCGACCCGACGAACGGCACCGCGGCGAAATGCAACTACTGCGCGCATCGGGTCGAAGTTGGCTTGGAGCCGCCTTGCGTCAACGTCTGCCCGACGCACGCGATCATCTCCGGTGATCTCGAAAACCCTGCGAGTGAGATATCGACGCTCCTCGCCCTGCACCCCGTCCAGGTCCGCAAGCCCGAAAAAGGTACCTAGCCCAAGCACTTCTACATCGAAGGAGACGCCGCGTCGCTCACTCCCGGAGCCACTGACAGCGACGGCTCCTATATGTGGAGCGATGCCCCACCGCAGGGTGTCGACCTGGAGGCCTGGCGGATTGCCTCCGAACGGCACAGCCAAGAGCAAACCGCCTACGAGGGCAAGACCGAGGGCGCACGCAAGGTCTATGCCACCGCGGAGCCGCATCGTGGAAGCTGGGACAGAACCGTTTCCGCCTATCTCTTCACCAAGTCGGTGTCCGCGGGGGTCGGGCTCGTTCTCGCGCCCCTCTTGTTGATGGGCGCACCCGTCTCGTCGCAGAGCCTTTTCCCGGCTGCCCTGCTCGCGCTCGTGTTTTTGGCGCTGACGAACTTGTTGCTCGTCTACAAGCTAGAGCGGCGCGAACGTTTTATCTACGTGCTGATTCGGCCTCAGTGGCGGTCATGGCTGGTACGAGGCGCTTACATCATGATGGGCTACGGAGCGCTTCAGTCCATTGCGTTTCTGATCGCTTGGACGCGCGGACGCCCCCCGTCGATCCTCATGGTCCTAATCTTGTTGTTTGCGTTAGGCACGGCCGTCTACAGTGCGTTCTTGTTCAACCAGGCCAAGGGTCGCGATCTTTGGCAAAGTCCTGTTTTGCCGCTGCACCTGATTTCGCATGCCATCATCGCCGGCGCCGCCGCTCTGGGGCTCGCGGCATTCATGGCCTCGAGTCTGTCTCCACTGCTGCCCACGATGTCGCGGGTACTCGCGGGCGGTCTTGCAGTGAGCCTGCTCGCCCTCGGCGCCGAGTTTTTCTCCCGGCACCAGACGGCCGACGCCGAAGCGGCTGCGAAGATGATTACCTCCGGCAAGTTCCGGGTGCGGTTCTGGCTCTGGGTATTCTTTGGCTGCCATCTCGTTCCCATCGTGTTACTCGCCGCGGGCGCGTTCTTACCGGCCGCCATTCTTGCGCTCGTCGGCATCGCGCTTTTCGAGGACATTTTCGTCGAGGCTGGGCAAGCGTTGCCGCTCGCGTAGTGCCTAACGTCGAGTCACAATGAAAAAACAAAAAGCCGACGCGAAGTCGCCAAGCCGCAAAGACGCAACGTGGCTCTCGCCGACGCGGTGCAGAGCTATTTCGGTGGCGTCTTC
>CAMYKY010000039.1:0-4306 GCA_947259165.1 uncultured Acidobacteriota bacterium
GTCAACGACGGCGAGACCGTCGTCCTCGGCGGCATCTTCGAGACCGAGCGCCGCGAGACGGTCAACAAGGTGCCGGTGCTGGGTGATCTGCCCGGCGTCGGCCGTCTGTTCAAGAGCACTTCGGATCAATCCAACAAGGCGGAGCTGTTGATCTTCGTCACGCCGAAGGTGCTGCGAGCGATATTCTCCGCTTGGACTTTCTCGATGCGGCTGCCCACTGCGCCTGTCAGCATGACGCTGCTATTCTTGACGATGATGCGGATCGGAGGCTGGGCGCGATTAGCGTATTGAATGAACAACTCGTTGCGGTAAATGTTGTTGAACAGAGTTCTACGCAGCCTGTCGTCACTGGCGCCCACGGGAAGCACTTCGATGACGTTGTCGAGCTGCTGCACGCCGGTCACCTTCGCGACCCGCTCTTCGAGCTCGTCCTTCTTGAACGGGTCGGTAACGTAGCCGTTCAAGACCACGAGACCCCCATCTTGAATCAGGAAGCCGACATCGTCGAACACGGTGAAGTGTGGGTAGGTGAGCACTTTGTTGCGCAGCTGCTTCACCATGTCTTCTTGACTTTCCGCCTCGGCGACTTCCAGCTCGTCTTCCACGGTCTCGACACCCTCGACGGTCAGGGTGAGCTCGATCGCCTTCATTTTCATGTAAACGTTGCTCGGCTTGCCTCGAAGGGTCACGGTCGCACCTGTCGCGACAACCTCCGCAACCTGTTTGTCGAGTTTTTCGCTCTTGAGCTTGGCGCGCACGGCGTCTTCGAGCGCCTGGTTCCGATCCTGTGCGGCGGAAACCGTGAAAAACGCCAGGGTCATTAGAGAAATCGCTAGGGTCTTCATGCCCGCATTCTAGCGCAAGGCCGAACTGCTTTGTCCCTCCCGCGGGTTGCCTCGCCGCGGGTGAGCGCATAAAGTGCGGCTCATGGCAGGGAAGAAGAACTACTGGCTGATGAAGAGTGAGCCTGACGTTTACAGCATCGACGACTTGAAGAAAGACAAGACTAGCCACTGGGACGGCGTCCGAAACTTCAAAGCGCGGAACAATATGCGGGACATGAAGCTCGGGGATGGCGTGTTCTTCTATCATTCGAACGCCGATCCGAAAGCAATCGTCGGAACGACTCGCGTGTGCAAAGAAGCGTACCCGGATTTCACGCAGTTCGACAAGACGAGCAAGTACTACGACCGACGAGCGACCCAGGAAAAACCCTACTGGTTCATGGTCGACATCGAATTTGTGGCCAAGTTCGCTGAGCCCTGGTCGCTTGAAATGCTTCGCGAAATTCCGGGGCTCGAGGCCATGGCACTATTGAAGCGCGGCCAGCGTCTGTCTGTTCAAGAAGTGACCGCAGACGAATGGAAGCTGATCTGCAAACTCGCCAAGGTGTCGCCGAAGGTCTAGACTCCGTGGTGAGCTCTACGGCTTCGGTGGGGCGGTGTTTCGGCGCCTGCGTGGCCGCTCGGCCCACCGCAGTTTGTGGCGCAACACGCGAAAATAGTCTTTGTCGGGAACGCGCACGAGCTTGACAGCGTTGCGGCTTTTTTGCACGCGGACCACATCGCCAGTTTTCATGGGCTCACTGACCTGGCCGTCGAAGGTCGCGTACACCTCGCCCGGGTCTCCCCGAAGCGTTAACTCAACCGTCGAGCGGTCGGGGAGCACGACTGGGCGATAGGTGAGCGTGTGCGGGCTAATCGGCGTGAGGACCATGGCATCGAGATCGGGGTGGACAATCGGTCCCCCCGCGGCAAGGGAGTACGCCGTTGACCCCGTCGGTGTCGCAACGATGAGCCCGTCGGCACGCACGATGGCGACGAACTGTTCTTCCACGTCGACACCGACCTCAATGATCCGGGCGATAGCACCCTTGGTGATGACGACATCGTTGAGAACGCGCTCGGTCAGAATCGTTTCACCCTTCCGTTCGAGCTCCGCTTTCAGGAGGCTTCGGGTCACGATGGTGACGTCACCGCCGACGACGGTCTCGAGCGTCTCGTAGAGATCTTTCAGGGCAACATCGGTCAAGAATCCGAGACTCCCAAGGTTTACGCCGAGAATCGGAATCTGGCGGGAGCGCATCGCGCGGGCGACCGACAGGAGCGTTCCGTCGCCGCCGAGAACAATGAACATGTCGGCGTCTTTGGGGATCTTGTCCAGCGAGAAGCTGGCACCTCGCCCCACTTTCGCTGCGAGCCCGGATTCCATACACGAGGCGACTCCACGCTCGTCGAGCCACTTGATGAGATCGGCGACGACCTTTGGGGCTTCCTTGGCGTGGGCTTTGGCGACGATAGCGACTTTTTCTGGCCTCGGCTTTTTAGTCTTCATCGGCTCTCACCAGCAGAAAAAACTCCTGGTTACCAGCTGCGCCAGTAATCGGAGACGCTACGACTTCGAGCACGGAAAGTGCGAGCTCGGTCGCTGCCTTTTTGACGGCTGCAATCGCTTTATCGTGTTTGCGTGAGTCGCGCACGAGCCCGCCACGCTCAATCTCGACCGGGCTCAACTCGAATTGGGGTTTTACCAGCATGAGGATATGTCCTCCGGGTTTCAGAATAGACACGAGTGCCGGAAGCACCTTCGTGAGCGAAATGAACGACACGTCGACGACTATGAGCGCGAACGGCTCCGGGAAATCGTCGGGTCCGAGGTAGCGCGCGTTGACATCCTCGATGACGTGAACGCGTTCGTCCGAGTACAGCTTCCAATCGAGCTGGCCGCGGCCCACGTCGAGCGCTGTTACCTCGGAGGCGCCTCCCTGTAGCAGACAATCGGTAAAACCACCGGTCGAGGCACCTACGTCCAGGACGTGGAGTCCCGATACGTCGAGCGCGAGTCCATCGAGCGCGCCTTCGAGTTTCTCGCCGCCGCGCCCGACGTAAGGCTTGGGCGGATTCCGCAGACGCAGTTGAGCGTCGTCTGGCACGAGTGTTCCTGGCTTGTCGACAGGCATATCGTCGACGAGAACTTCGCCGGCGAGGATGAGCCGTCGCGCTTTTTCCCGGGTTGGCACTATGCCGCGCTCCACGACGAGCTTGTCGACGCGCTGGCGTCCCATCGGAGGAACCGGCTATCGAGCCCAAAAAGGAGAGAACGCAAAGTCGCAGAGGCGCAAAGGCGCAAAGTGTGGACGTTGACGTACGGCCAGGGTCGTCCACATTGCCGACGAAATCGCCCTTTGCGTCTTGGCGCCTTTGCGCCTTTGCGTTGATTCTTCTGCGTTGGGCATTTCGAAACTCCGCCTTTCGCCAAGTCGCGTGGTTTCCGACATTCCTGCTCCGTTCGTTTCCGCCTTCGTGCCTTCGTGTCGTCTCTTGCGACCCTGACCGCCAACGCTCAGGACCTTCGGTCGAGAATTCGTTGGGCGAGTCGCGCCAGCGGTTGCGCCCGCTCGTCGAACGGGGCGAGCTCCTCGAGGGCTACCGTGACGAGATCGGCCGCACGCTGTTTTGCGACGTCGATACCGAGGATGTTGGGATACGTCGCCTTTCCCGCTTTCTCGTCTTTCCCCGCTGACTTTCCGAGTGTTTCCGTATCGCTGGTAACGTCGAGAATGTCGTCAATAATTTGAAAGGCGAGTCCGATGCTCGCACCGTAGTGAGCGAGACCAGCGATCTGCTCTCTGTTGCCTCCGCCAATGACGGCTCCGACTTCCGACGCGGCTCGGATGAGCGCGCCGGTCTTCTGCTGATGGATGAGCTCGAGACCATCAGCGTCGATGTCTTTGCGCTCCGCCTCGAGATCCGCGACCTGACCGCCAACCATGCCGGACACACCGGCGGCGTCAGCCAGAAGCTCGACGGCGCGCAAACGTCGCTCGGCGGGCACCGATGACGGGCCGTTGGAGACAACGGCGAACGCGCGGCTTTGTAGCCCGTCGCCGGCGAGGATCGCAATGGCCTCTCCGAAGACGATGTGAGACGTGGGTTTGCCGCGGCGAAGTGAATCGTCGTCCATTGCGGGAAGGTCGTCGTGGATCAGCGAATACGTATGGATCATCTCGAACGCCGCCGCCGCGGGTAGAGCGTGATCGAGTCGACCGCCGACGGCTTCCGCGGCAGCAAGCACCAGGATGGGCCGAAGTCTCTTGCCGCCTGCAAACAAACTGTAGCGAATCGCGCGAGAAATGGTTTCGGGCGGGGAGTCATCGGACGGGACACAGTGCTCGAGGAATGTTTCGACCATGGCACGCCGGTTAGCCAGGTACGCTTCGAAATCGGTTTCCGCGGGCAGATGAGTGAAGGCCGAGCTCATTCTTCAAACTCCAAGGGAGTTTGAAGAATCTCACCCGAGGCGTCCG
>CAMYKY010000039.1:4334-33887 GCA_947259165.1 uncultured Acidobacteriota bacterium
GCGCTTCTCCGCTTCCTCGAGTTTTGAGTTGCAAAACCGCGCAAGCCGAACACCGTGCTCGTAACGAGAGAGCGATTTCTCGAGGCTGAGCTCGCCGTCTTCGAGCTCCCGTACGATGCCTTCGAGCTTTTTGAGCGCGTCTTCGAAGTCTTTGGGCTTTATGTCATCGGTCATGCTGATTATCGCTGTCTTCAGTGCTGCTCCGCATCGCCTCTACGCGGCAGTCCAGCTGTCCCTCGTGAAGATCGACGCGGACGGATTCTCCTGCGGAAACGTCCGAGGCGTGGCGCAGAAGCTTACCTTGAGCCGTCCAGGTAAGGCTATAGCCTCGCCCGAGAACTGCGAGCGGGGACAAAGCGTCGAGCTTAGCGGCCACATACCCCAGTTGGCGCTCCGCCGCGCCGCGGCGAGAGAGCTCAGCCGCATCGAGGCGAACGCGAAGCTTTGCGAGAGCAGCCCGCGCCTTGGACAGTCTTTGGTCGACGCGCTGCGCTTCGAGCCGTCGTGTCGTTTCGTCTAGCCTCTTCGTGTGGGTTGTAAGCCGGCGCTCCAAGAGGGAACGCGCGCGCAAGGCGTTCTCGTCGAGACGTTGGCCGCGCATTTCGATACCGTGTCGAACCGCCGCGAACGCTCGGTGATCGGCCACGCGCTCGACTCGATCACCGAGATGCCGGAGCTTGAAGCTCACGTTCTTGTCGAGCTGCCCATGGAGAGCAGCCACGCGCTCGAGCACGTGGTCCTTGCGCTGCACCACGATCTCGGCCGCTGCCGACGGAGTTGGCGCTCGGACGTCGGCGACAAAATCGGCGATGGTGAAATCCACCTCGTGTCCGACTGCGCTCACAACAGGGATGGCGGATGCGGCGATGGCCCGAGCGACGGACTCTTTGTTGAAGGGCCACAGATCTTCCATCGAGCCCCCGCCTCTGGCCACGACAATGACATCGAAACCGCCAATCCGGTTGAGCACTTGGACGCCTTTGGTGATTTCCGCCGCGGCGAGATCGCCTTGAACCTGAGCCGGATATACGACGACGTCGAGATTCGGAAATCGACGATGGAGCACCCGGCAGAGATCTTGAATCGCGGCTCCGGTCGGCGACGTCACGATACCGAGCCGTTGCGGCAACAGCGGCAGTGGTTTCTTGCGCTCCTGGGCGAACAGACCCTCTTTTGCCAGCTTCTCCTTGAGTTGCTCGAAGGCGAGCTGGAGAGCCCCCTTACCTCGCGGCTCCATCCGCTCGACTTGAATCTGGTAGGCCCCGCGGGGCTCGTACACTGTGATGTGGCCCCAGGCGAGCACGGCCGTGCCGTCGTCTGGGCGGAAGCGGAGATGTCTGGCATTGCCACGGAACATGACCGCGGGGAGTTGAGCTTTGTCGTCTTTCAGCGTGAAGTAGATATGGCCGGACGTGTGGCGTTTGACGTTCGACAGCTCGCCCGCAATCCAGAGGTTGGCGAAGGTTCGCTCGAGTTTGAGCTTGATGTGGCGGGTGATGTCGCCGACAGAGTAGATGGTCCGTTCAGCGTCGCGATCTGCTGGCGCGCGAGACACGGCTCTATAAATCTGCTTCGGTTAGTTTGAATCGACGAATGTCTTGGGCGAGTCCGGTATCTTCGTCGACATCAATAATGACGCCGCACATCCAGGGGTTCGCCTTCGCAGGCTCGAACCTGGTGGGCATTGCTGTGAGAAACCGGGGCAGGGACGTCTCGGGCTCGATGCCAATGACCGAGTCGTAGGCGCCGCACATCCCGAGATCGGTGATATAGCCGGTTCCCTTGGGAAAAATCCGCTCATCCGCGGTGGGCACATGGGTATGGGTGCCGACGACTGCGGAGACGCGACCGTCGAGATACCAGGCCATCGCCAGCTTTTCAGAAGTGGCTTCACCGTGCAGGTCAACGAGGACGAGGTTCGTTTTGTTCTTCAGTGCTTCGAGCTCGCGATCCATGGCTTGAAAAGGACAGTCGATGAGCGGCATGAACACGCGCCCCTGCACATTGACCACGGCGATGTCCACACCCCTCGCGGTCGTGGCGACGAACGATCCGGCGCCGGGGCAGGGAGTCGGGTAGTTGATCGGGCGCAGGATGCGCGGCTCACGTTCTAAGTAGTTGAAGATCTCTTTCTTGTCCCAGATGTGATTTCCCGTCGTAAGGACGTCGGCACCGGCATCAAAAATTTTGTCCGCGATTTCCGGGGTGACCCCGAAACCCGCTGCCGCGTTTTCGACGTTGACGACGATGAGGTCGAAATCGTCCTTGGCGCGGAGGTGGTCGAGTCCCGAGCGAAAGATGTTGCGGCCGGCTTTTCCTACGATATCGCCCGCGACGAGCAGTTTCACTTCAGCGCCGTCCGCGTGCTCCGGGACGAGGGAGACCGGCGGGGAATTCGGGCCGGGGCGGACGCGACGCGAAAGATCTTGCCGTGGTCGATCAAGCAGGCCTTCAACACTTCGTCGACTTGATCCACGAGCTGGAAATCGAGCTCCCGTCTTACGTAATTTGGAAGCTCATCGACATCCTTGCCGTTGACCCTCGGAAGGACGATGGTGTCAATCCCGGCGCGCCTGGCCGCGAGAATTTTTTCTTTGACGCCTCCGACCGGCAGGACGTTACCGCGTAGCGTGATTTCGCCCGTAAGCGCGACGTTTCTGCGGATGGCCGCGTCCGTCAATACAGACACCATGGCGAGCGCCATCGTAACTCCGGCTGAGGGACCGTCCTTGGGGATCGCTCCTTCGGGGATGTGGATGTGGATATCATGCGTGGCGAACACGCTCTCATCGATGTGGAACTCAGCTGCCCGCGAGCGCGCGTACGAAAGCGCGGCCCTCGCCGATTCGCGCATCACGTCGCCGAGGGTGCCGGTGAGGATGAGCTCGCCCTTGCCCTTCATGAGCGTCGCCTCGACGAACAGAATTTCACCGCCAGTCGGCGTCCACGCCAACCCGGTGGCGACACCGACTTGGTCATCTTTCAGGTTCTCTTCGGGCGTGTACTTCGCGGGACCGAGAAACTTCGGGACGTTCCCGGCTGTGATCCGCGAGAGCTCATCGCGTCCCTCGGCGACTCGTCTTGCGACCTTGCGACACACGCGCGATACCTCGCGCTCGAGACTTCTGAGCCCGGCTTCCCGCGTGTAGCGGGTGATCATTTGTCGCAACGCTTCGTCGCTGAAAGCGATCGTGGACTCGGTCAGCCCGTTCTCGTCGATTTGCTTGGGGAGCAGGTGCCGATTTGCGATCTGAAGTTTCTCTTCCTCGGTGTAGCCCGTCAGCTGGATCACTTCCATGCGGTCGAGAAACGCCGGCTGAATCGGGTCGAGGTGGTTCGCAGTCGCAATGAACATGACATTCGAGAGATCGAATGGCACGCCGAGGTAGTTATCGCGAAACGAGTAGTTCTGCTCCGGGTCGAGGACTTCGAGCAGCGCCGAGCTCGGATCCCCTCGATAGTCGGAGCCAAGTTTGTCGACTTCGTCGAGCATGAACACCGGATTCGAAGTACCAGCCTGTTGGAGCCCCTGGATGATGCGGCCGGGCATCGAGCCCACGTACGTCCGCCGATGTCCGCGGACCTCGGCTTCATCGCGAACTCCGCCGAGAGAAATACGGTGAAACTGTCTTCCGACCGCGTGCGCGATTGAGCGGCCGAGCGACGTCTTGCCGACACCTGGCGGGCCGACAAAGCACAGGATCGGACCCTTCATCTTCTTTTTGAGCTTGCGTACCGCGAGGTACTCGATGATCCGCTCTTTGATGCGTTCGAGCCCGTGATGGTCCCGATCGAGGATGCGTCGCGCTTCTTTCAAGTCGAGATTATCGCGGCTGTGTTTGCTCCACGGCAGGTTGACCATACACTCGACATAGTTTCTGAGCGTCGCCGTCTCCGCCGCGTCGGGGTGCATTCGCTCGAGTTTTCCGAGCTGCCGGTTGACCTCTTTGAAGACGTCTTTCGGCATCTTCGCCTTGCGAGCCTTGCTTCGGAGCTGGCGGACTTCTTCGGCGAGCTCGTTGCCTTCGCCGAGCTCGGACTGGATGGCTTTGAGCTGCTGGCGGAGAAAAAACTCTCGTTGAGTGCGGTCCATCTCGCCACGCGCCTGCGAGCTGATTTGCTGCTGCATGGTGAGGACTTCGAGCTCTTTGGTGATGAGCTCGTGTACTTTTTTGAGACGCTCGATCGGGTCGATCGTTTCGAGGATGTCTTGCGCTGATTCGACCTTCAGGTCGAGGTTGGACACTGCGAGGTCGGCGAGGCGACCCGGGTCCTCGAGGTTGGCGGCGATCACCATGACTTCCGGAGAGATCGATTTGCCGAGATTGACGGACTTCTCGAGCGCCTCTTTGACGTTTCGCATCAAAGCCTGAAGCTCGAGCGAGTCCTCTTCCCAGTCTGCTTCGTCGACTGAAGTCAAGTTGGCTAGAAAATACGGATCGTCCTCACGAAAGCCGTCGACGTGAGCGCGGTTCATTCCCTGGACGAGCACGCGGATACGGCCGTCAGGAAGCTTGAGCATCCGCATGATCACCGCCACCGTGCCCATTCGATGCAGATCGTCCGTCGCCGGTGTCTCGCGCTCCTGATCTTTTTGCGCAACGAGGCAGATCATCCGATTGCCAGCGAGCGCGGAGTCGACGGCTTTAACGGATTTGTCGCGACTCACGTACAGAGGCACGATCATGAACGGGAAAATGACGATGTCCCGCAGCGGCAGCACCGGGAGAGACTCCGGCACTAATAAAGGTTCTTCGGCTTCGTTAGGTTCTACATCCATTTGGCTGGGGGGCTGTGTCACTCAGGTTTCGATTGCCAGGCGGAACTCGCTGCCCCGTCTATCTTGGAGCGTCGGAATCTCCACCGTAAGGACGCCGTCGGTGAGACGAGCGGTGGCGCGCGTCAAGTCAACGGCTTGATCGATATAGAGCGAGCGAGAGAACTTGCCGAAGCTTCGCTCGAGGCACAAGTACCCGCGTACGGACTCGTCCATCTTGGATTGCTTCTTCTCGCCGGAGAGAATCATCTTGGGACCGCGGAAGACGACTTCGACGTCGTCTTCGTCGAAGCCGGGAGCCTCTACTTTGACGACGACGCTTTGCTTGGTCTCGAAGACATCGACCCGGGGAAACCATTCGCCGAGGCCGATGCCAGCGTCAGTGCTGTCGAATTGTGCTAGTTGTTCGAAGAGCTTGCTGATGTCTTTTTGCAGACTCGTGACATCGGAAAGCCCGCCCCGTTTTTGAACCATTTTTCCTCGTTGGAAGAGATTAAACTCAAGTTAACACAGTATGTTTGGACCGTCAACGGATCCCCGCGTGGGGCCTGCGGACGCCGCCAAAAGGCAGGGGATAGGAGGGGATATGGGGATGGTACAAAACTCTCTCTATCTCCCCATCTCCAAACATCGAATTGCGTCTATCCCCTCTCTCCTTGCTTTGAGCGGTCTAGCCAGGAGCGTCGACTGCGCGGCTTTGCCGGGGTTAGTTTCGCTTGACAACGATAATAGTCTTGTCATCGGTGGGTGGGGCGCCGTTCGTGAAGGTGTCGACCTCTTTTTGGATGAGTGCCTCCAACTCGGCTGCACAGAGAGACGCGTTGTCTTGCACGAGCTCGGCGAGTCGGTCTTCGCCGAATTCTTCCTCGTCCGCGCCCCACGCTTCGCTGATGCCGTCCGTGAAGACGACGAGGATGTCGCCGGGCGCAAACTCGCTCTCGCCTTCACTGAATGGGGCGATATCGAACAGGCCGAGGACGGTCCCGCCTTCCTCTAGACGAACGACCGAATCCGTCGCTTTCTTGTAGAGAATTGGCGGGATGTGCCCGGCGTTGACGTAGCGCATCTTTCCCGTGGCGGTGTCGACATCGGTCAAGAAGAAGGTCGCGTAGAACTGTTGGGGAGAGTTTTCGTAGATGACTGCGTTCGTCTGAGTGATGATGTCCAGGACCGTTTTTTCGCGTTGGCTGGCGAAATGGATCGTAGCTCGAAGCACCATTGTCAGAAGCGCGGCGCCGGCACCCTTGCCGGAGACGTCGCCAAGTGCTACCGCGAGTCCTCCGGAGCGTTCGATAAAATCGTAGTAGTCTCCGCCAATCGTATAGCACGGCGTGTTCGACCCGAAGAGATCCCAGCCGTCGATCGCTGGAGCCTCGCTTGGCAACAAACCTTGTTGAATGTCGCGCGCGAGCTCGAGCTCACGCTCCATACGTTTCTTCTCGATCATTTCATCGAGCAGGCGTGCGTTCTCGAGCTTAATCGCGGCGACGTTGGCGAGCGCTGTCAACAAAGTGAGGTCGTCCGCGCTGAAGTTCTCGCGACGGAGGCTGTCGACGTAGATGAGTCCCGTCACTGCCTCGTCGTGCCAGAGCGGGACGCACATAGCGGAGCGAATGCCGAGCGAGACGATGGATTCCTGACGGTTGAACCTCGGATCGCTGAGGGCGTTGTTTGTGAGGATCGAGACTTTCTCTGCGATGACCTTGTCGGCGATCGTCCGACTGAAGCTGATTTGCTCTTCAGTCTGGTTACCGCTCGCGGTGCGGACCGCCTTCGGGATCAACTGGCCACTCGACTCGATCATCAATACTCCGCGCTCGGCTTTGATCACCTTGAACGCGAGCTCGAGGATGAACTCGAGTAGCTCGTTGACCGGGCGGTTGCTGATGAGGGCCATGCTCGCGTCGCTGAGAGCGGTGAGCATCTGGTTCTGCTTCTTGATCCGCGACGATTCTTCACCCGAGACCGGCTTGACGATGGGACCTCGCTCGCCGCCCATGTTGTCCCAGGTGTCCTCGTGCGCCCGTGCTTGCTTGAGCAATTGTGCGGTGGGAACGACGACGGTGCCTTCCAGGTCCAGTCCGTCCGGCATCGCGGTGAGAATGACGCTGCCGGAGGCCTCATCGAGGAATTTGAGCGTTTGGTCGCCGAGGGTGATGACGTCGGTATTGTTCAAGGAAATCGTGCCATCGATTCGCTGACCGTTGACATAGGTTCCGTTGCGGCTTTCCAGGTCGGCGATCGAAAACGATCCATTCGTCTTGCGAATTTCGGCGTGGTGACGGGACAACCATTGGTCGGCGAGGACTAGATCGTTTCTCTTGGAGCGGCCGATGCTGACGATGTCCTTGTCGAGCGAAAAGTGATACGCCTCGCCGTGGAGCGGTTTGATGAGAAGCTCTGGAAATTGCGGCATACCCAACGTACTCAATAGGCTCGCAAGGAGTTAACGATCCGAGACGATGTCGAGTGCCTTAGCCGAGAGGGTTTTCTTCCTCCGCGCGGCGCGGCAGGGGGGCGGTACCCTCGCTTGCAATCTCAGGTGCCTCAGTTGCGCTCAAATCTTCCGGCTTGCTGTTTAGCGCTTCGGCACCCACCGGCTCGGGCGGAGGCACTTCCTCAATCGGCTCAGCCTCTCCAGTCGGCTCAGCCTCTCCAGTCGGCTCAGCCTCTCCAGTCGGCTCAGCCTCTCCAGTCGGCTCAGCCTCTCCAGCCGGCTCCTCGGGAATAGTGAAGACGGGGCGTAGCGCCTCCTCGGCGCGCGCCGCGGCCGCAGCTTCATCTGCCTTTTTCTGCTCCCGGACTGCCCGGCGGCGCAATTTGGCTTCCTCTTTTTCTTTTTTCTCGTGCTCCGCCATGGAATCTTGCAGCGCGCGGGTCATGAAAGCTTGTGCTTCTGCTCGGGTGCATTCTTTGGAGATTGATACCTCGGCTGCGAGCCAGCTGCGGATCTTTTTTCGCGTCAGCTCTTCCTCGCGAGTGAGTCCCGTTGTTTGCCGCAGCAGGTGAAGCCGTTTGAGCGACTGCGCCAGGGCCCGAGGCGACCCGTCGAGGATCAGGCTCTCGATGAGCTGATGCCGCTCGTCGTCGTCCTCGAGCGTCTCTTCGAACTCGGCGGAGAGAACCTGTTTGATGTCGTCGAGAGCTTTCCCCGCACTGCGCAGATTGAGCTGCGGCACCCTCTTCAAAGGAATGAGAATTCGGCTGCCCTCTTCCAGGTCTTCGAGCTCGAGCAGTTCCGTTCCCGGCGCCCCTCGGTCTTCCGTGACGCCGCGGTAGATACAATGGCCTACCTTTGGATAGAAGACCGGCTCACCAGGTTCCGGAAGCCCTGTCAGGGGGGGAGTTTCCTGGCCCACCGTGCACCTCCTTAAAATTAGACGTCTAACATTATCACGATTGCGCCTTTTTCAGCGATCGGCGCGGGAGGAACTTCCACCGAGCGGCAGAGTCCTCATTTGGAGCCCAAGACCACCCGGGACGAAGGCTCCCAGGTCCTGGCGGAAAAACGGCGCTAACAGCACCGAATAGGCGTCGCGGCAGCACCTGATGTCAGGGCGAGTTCGGCATGCCACCCACTGTCGGGTGCGCGCCGAGCCGGCTGGTCCGCGACTACGCTCCAATCGATACTTTATGGCAGCGGCGTTTCAAACGCAAACCACGGGGCTTACGAGGGACGAAGATTTCACGGGGAAGGGATAGTTGTTCATCGAGGTGGCCGCTGACCCTCCGAACCGCGCCTCAGTTGGCCATCCCGATCTTCGTCCTCAGCTGCTCCATCAGCGAGTCCACGTCGTCGGCGTCGCTGGCGTCGGGCTCGAGCTCTCGATATCTGGCCAAAACCGAGAGGGCCTCGTAGGGTCGCTCGAGTCGTGCGAGCAAGACCCCTCGATCGCGGTGCTCTTGAGTTTGCTCGGGATCGAGGACGAGCATGCGCTCGACAGCAGCGAGGGCGCGTGTGGAGTCCCGTGTGTGGATATAGATGGACTTCAGGTTTGAAAGCATCCGGAACAAGAGCTCAGGAGTGTTGACCGGACGCAGGAGCGCCGGCGCGAGGCGCACGCGTCCGTCGAAGCTCGTATCGAGGCGAGATTGCAGATCTTCGGTGGTGAGCACCTCGCCGCGATGAAACGGGTCGATGAGAATCTCTTCGGCCTTCGTAACGTGTTTGACGAGAAAGTGTCCGGGGAAGCCGATGCCTTCGAGCGAAAAACCGATGCGTCTTCCGACCTCCATGTAGACCGTCGACAGGGCGATGGGGATTCCGGTTTTTCGATCGAGGACGTCGTTCAGGAAACTGTTGCGGGGATCGTAGTACTCCTCGGTGTTGCCGGTGAAGCCCTCCTCCTCGACGAGAACCTTCCGCATTCGGTCGAGCGTCTCGTGGGGTCCGGCATCACGGTGCAGATTGGATGATACGCGTTCGGCAAAACGGTCGAGCTCCTCGAGGTAGTTCTCGATGACGAGCTCGTGGTATTCCTCGGCGGCGATGAGAAGCGCGGCGCGGTCGAGTGCGAGGCACTTTCCCGCACCTTGGCCCTCACGTTGGACGAGCTCGGTGAAACGCTCGCGCGCGTTCGTCGCGCTCACGCGGGTATCTCCTCTGTCATAATGGCCTCGTGCCCCGGCTAGGCAGAGTGTTCATCACCCTCCTAGTATCTCTTGTTTTGCTAACGGTGTTGGCCGTGAAATTCGAAGAGCGTTTTATTTTTTTCCCGTCCAGCAAGTTCGAGGTCACGCCCACAGCTCTCGGACTGCGGCACGACGAGCTCACTCTCGTGACGCCGGACGGTGAGCGGCTCCACGCATGGTTCTTGCCATCGTCAGTAGAGCCCTCCACGCATCGCTACACCGTGCTGGTTTGCCATGGCAACGCCGGCAACATCTCTCACCGGCTCGACCGGACGCTTCTGATGCACGCGAACGTGGGCACAGACGTGCTGCTGTTCGACTACCGCGGCTTCGGAAACAGCTCTGGCCGTCCCGACGAATCGGGTACCTATGAGGACGCGCGCGCGGCCTATCGCTACCTGGTGGACGAGCGCGGGGTCGACGAAAGTCGCCTCGTACTGTTCGGCGAATCGCTCGGTGCGGCGGTGGCGCTTCAGCTCGCCACGGAGGTGGACGCTGCCGGTCTGGTGCTCGAGGCTTCATTCACGTCGATTCGCGATATGGCCCGGGTGGCCTACCCGTTCATCCCGAACGGTTGGGTGAAGACGCGTTACGAAAATATCGAAAAGATCCCCACGGTGAAAATGCCGGTGCTGGTGCTGCATGGAACCGAGGACCGCACCGTTCCTTTTGCACAGGGCCAGTCCCTGTTCGAAGCCGCGAACGAGCCGAAACGATTCCTCGCGATCGATGGCGCCAGTCACTCTGACACTTTCCTTGTCGGCGGCGACGCGTACTGGCAAACCTGGAAAGACTTCCTAGCAAGCCTGAGCTAGCCTGCTTTTTCACCACGGAGCCACGGAGCCGTCAGCGAGAAGAGTTAAAGCCATTTTCTCGTGAGCTGGGTGACATCGAGCTTTTGTCGCCGGGGCAAAGCGCTTAAAAGAAAGGAAGTACGGAGACGGTGGCTTTCAGGTTGCCATCGACTACGAGCTCCGTGCCCGGTTCGAAGAAGTCTTTTTTTACGTAACCGAGCGCGACGGTGGCGCCGAGCGCTGGCGAATACGCGGAGCTCGTTAGCTCGCCCGCCTCGGTTGCCCCCGACGTGAGCTTAGCGCCGGCGAGGGGAGGCACTTTGGAGTCGATGCGGATTCCGACGAGCTTTCGGTTGAGGTGTCCCCGGTGAGCGAGCCGAACGACATACTCTTGGCCGATGTAGCATCCTTTTTCGAAGTTGATGGCATCGTGGAGGCTTGCTTCGAGAGGCAGGTGGGTTTCGTTCATGTCAATCCCGAACTGAGGCCGGCCCGCTTCGATTCGGCGTGTGCGCGCGAGCTCCGGGCCGGCAAACGTAGCACCGTGCTCCCGCATTGCCGCGAGGAGCGCGATCGCGGACGTCTCGGGCGCGGCCACATCGAATCTCGGACTTGGATCGAGACGTCGTGCGGTCACGCGCACCTCACCGGCGCGGAGACTTGCGAGGTGCGGGAGGGCGACGAGCTCGTCGGTGGATAGGTCCGCGACCGCTGCGAGCAGCTTGCTTGCACCCGGCCCCTCCACTGAGAACGACGATTCCTCCGCGAGCTGTTCGAGGGTCACGTCCTCGGAGATGATGTAGCGCGATAGCGCCCCGACGAGTGAGCTCACACAGTTGGACTCGGTTTCCAGGAGAAGTTGCTCGCCGTCATCAAAAACCGTCAAGTTGGCGACGAGCTTGCCCTTATTGGTGAGGAACGTAGCTTCCGTTCCTCGAGCGGCGGCGAGCTTCTTGATATCGGCACTGAGCATGTTGTGCAGGAACGCCACCCGGTCCGCACCGCGGGCCGCGACCCGCACGAGGTGGGAACGGTCGAGGACGACGACTCCGTTCGTAGCGGCCTCGGACTGCGATTCTAGGGAGAGTGGCGCGGCCTCGAGAGCCGTCTCGAAGAAAGCCCCGATCGACCCCGGTTCCATCGATTTGTCAATCTCATTGGGCATGCGAACGTACTATACTAACAGGCTGTTGAAAAATGCGTATGCAGTCTGCGCGATTGGCTTGGGCAGCGAGGCGGTGGCCCGGTCCAACTACGGGCGCATCGAAAGACAGAGCCCGGCCCGGAAGGGCCGACGCCGGGAAGCCTAGCGAGGCGGCAGGCCCGCTTGGCGAACAGGTGAAGGGGGCGCGACCCGAGCGAATAGAGGGCGCCCGTTCAAGGAGTACTGCATGGAGTTTCCCCTCGACTTTGCCCGCGGTTGCTTTCCGTCGTTGAAGGACTCAGAAACCATCTACTTCGACAACTCGGCAGCTTCCCGAGGTCTAAGTTCCGTGAGTGCGTTTGAAGATGAAGGCTTCGACGGCGACCCGGACGAGCTACTCCGTCAAACGCGCGAGAGTTTGGCCTTCTTCTTGAACTCCAACGTAGATTGGGCGAGTGACGAGATTCTGATAGCTCCTGACGTGTCGGCGTTGACGGCTCGGTTGAGCGGCGCGCTCGCCAAGAGTTTTCCCCCCGACTCCGAGATCGTTGTCACCGACCTCGAGGATGAAGCCAGTGTGGCGCCGTGGCTCGCGCTCGAGCCGAGTGTGAGCGTTGCCCGCTGGCCGATCCGACTTCAAACTGGTGGTATCGATACGGGCCGCCTTCAGGAATTCATGTCGGAGCGGACGCGTCTCGTCATCATGACGAAAGCCTCTGGCGCCGTCGGATCGATTGTGGAGCTCCTGCCGGTCGCTCTTGGCGTCCAGGCCCAAGACTGCTCACTGCTGCTCAACTGGTCGGCATTCTTGCCGCACGGAGCCCTCGACGTCCGATTTCTACGCGCTGATTTCGTGATCGCGTCGACCCGGCTGTTCTTCGGCACGGACGTTGCGTTCTTGTGGGGGCGTCGGGAACGCATGCGTGCCCTTCGGGACGAAGCCCCAGAGCTGTTCGAGAGCTCGGGAGTGGATCCGAAGAAGCTCGCTGGCTTTGGTGCAGCGCTTCGCTACGTCGAACAGCTCGGCCTCATCACGCAGGAAATGCAACTGCAGCCGTCTGAAGACTACGGTCGCCGGCGTCACATGCGGCGGGGCATGCAAGCGATCCGTCACTACGAGCGCTCGCTGACGGCGCTGGCGTTGCGGCGGCTGCGAGACGTCCCGGGGGCGACGGTTTATGGAATTTCCAACCCCGATGCAGCCGCCTACCGGCTGCCTCATATTCTGTTCCGGCTCGCGGGTCTGGCTCCATCAGACGTCGTCGGATCGCTGTTGGAAAAAAATGTCCGCGTGAGTCACGGTAACGGTGGGTCGCCTCGGCTCGTGCGGGCTCTCGGTCTTCCCGAAGATGAAGGGGGCGTGGCGGCGTCGATGCTGCACTTCAACAATGTACAAGAAATCGAGCGCTTTGCTGACGCGCTTCACGAGACTGTTCCTCATCCCGAGACCGCGCCGAGAAAATGATGAAGATTCTCGCCGACCCGTTCTTTCCCGAAGGAGTCGTCCAGGATCTCAACGATGCGGGCTACGACGCGGAGCACGCGGTCGAGATCGGGGCCGCCGACCTCCCCATGCGTGAGTTTCTCCGCCTTGCCTCTTTCGAACAGCGCATTGTGGTCACCCGAAATCGAAGCCTCGCCCGGCTCATAGAGTCTGACTCCGGGACGTGGCCATCGGTCATCTTCTTTCGCACCGACGAGATGGAAGACAATCAGATCACTTCGACTTTGTTCAATCTTCTGAAGCTCTTCGACGAGGACCTGAGAGACGGCGCAATCGTCGTCGTCCACGAAGGCCACACGGACCTGAGGAAGTTCATTCGCCCCTAGAGGCGAATGAAATTCGTCGCGGCTATCGGTTGTCGGCCATCGGCTATCGGTTGGATACAGCTCGGCGGTTGCCTTCAGAACAGAGCGAGGGTGGAGTTTTGTGCGTCGGCACAGAGACCTCGATGTTTTTGCCGGGGCAGAGGCGAGACCCGTTCCGTCCGAGGCGAATTCGGCTGAAGCCCGCTGATGGCTGAATGCTACACGTGGGCGCGGCGACCGCGGCGCTCACGTGTATAATGCCGCGCCAATGCGTGGGGATGTCTTTCACTACGAGGGTGGTCATCTCGCGACCGAGGGCGTTCGTTTATCGGACGTCACGGACACGGTCCCGACGCCGTTTTACCTCTATGCGGTTGGGCCGCTCGTGGAGCGGTATCGGGCGCTGGATCGCGCGTTCGCGAATTCGCGTCATTTGCACTGCGTCGCGATGAAGGCCAACAGCCAGCCGGCGCTGCTCCGGCCTCTAGCTATGGAGGGCGCAGGGGCCGAGGTTGTGTCAGGCGCCGAGCTCGCGCTCGCTTTGGAGCTGGGGTTTTCTCCCTCGCGCATCGTCTTCTCGGGAGTCGGCAAGACGGAGCGGGAGCTCGTTGCCGGGATTCGCGCGGGCATCCGGTTGTTCCTGGTGGAATCGGAGGCCGAGCTCCACGTGCTCGACCGGCTCAACGCGCGCGCGGCTGCGGAAGGTCGTCGGGCCCCCGTCGCGCTTCGGCTCAACCCTGACATCGATCCCAAGACCCACCGCCACATCGCAACTGGAGTTTCCGCTGCCAAGTTCGGAGTCGATCCGGACACCGCTCGCAATCTCTACCGCCGACATCGCGAGTTCTCCCACCTGGAGTTCGTTGGCGTCCACTCTCATATTGGCTCTCAAATCACCTCGGTTGGGCCGCTCTCCGAAAATGCGCGAGTCCTCGCGTCGTGGGTGCGAGAGCTTCGCAGTGTCGGCGTCCCGATACGCTACGTCGATATCGGCGGCGGGCTGGGGATCCCCTACTATGGCGACGACACGCCAGGGTTTACAGCCTACGCTGAGGCCATGCTCCCGCACCTGGGAGATCTCGACGTTGAGATCCTCACTGAGCCTGGACGAGTGCTACTCGGCCCCATCGGTGCGTTTGTCGTCACCGTCCTCTACATGAAAACCGTTCATGGGCGTAACTTCGCGGTGGTCGACGCGGGGCTGAACGATCTGATCCGCCCTGCGTTGTATGATGCTTTCCACCGCGTTGTTCCGTTGATCGATAAAGACACTCCCATATCGAACGTAGACGTCGTTGGAGCGGTTTGCGAGAGCTCCGACGTTTTCGCTCGGGACCGCGAGCTGCCGGGACTCGAACGAGGCGATTGCCTCGCGATCCTCGACACGGGTGCGTACGGTTTTGCGATGAGCTCGAACTACAATCTCCGGCCTCGGCCTGCCGAGCTCGTGGTGGATGGCGCCGCGTATCGCATCGTACGGGAGGCGGAGACTGAGGCCCAGCTCGTGGCGCGAGAGCTGGGACACCGATGACAGGATTTCGCCCGGTGTTCTTGATGCTTCTCGTCGTCATGGACGGCGCGGCTCTCGTCTTCGCCATGCTGGGCGACTCGTCATGGCAGGATGCAGGATTCGCCCTTTTTCTCATTGCTGCGTTCACGCCCGTCAAGGGTATTACCTACCGTCGGTTAGGTGGAAACAACCCCTACCAAGCCGCGTTGCTCGCGACGTTCTCGTGGCAGGCTATAGGTCTTGCGATTGATCTGGATTCTTTCTGGGTCGTCATGGGTGCCAGTTTCGTGGTTTCGACGGGGGCGGATTCGTTGGCCCTTTTGGCGATGGAGACGGGACCGGCCATCCGGTGTCTTTTTCTGGCGCTCTACGGCAGTCTCCTCGTCCACTTTCTCATTGTCGGGTTCTTCGTGTTTCAGCGGAATCCCGCGTTCGGTCTGGGGCTTCTAGCCGTTGGCGTCGGGCTGTTTCTGCTGCCCGCGTTCTACACAGACCTGTTTACCCAACCGCAATCAGACAACTAGAGAGAGCCATTCTCCACGGAGGCACCGAGACACAGCGCGGAAAGACCGCAACCCAGTACTTTTTCAACGCAAAGACGCCAAGGCGCAAAGTGAGCGCCTTCGGCGCGGACGTCTTCCGGCCGACGTCGCTTCGGCAAGTGTCAAATCGTCGTCTGCGGAACATAATGACCACCACTCATACTCGACGACCTTTGCGTCTCTGCGCCTTCGCGCCTTTGCGTTGTGAGTTTTGGCTGTGGCTCTGCTGCGCTGTGTCTAACGTGTCTCCGTGGTGAAAACGGCCGCGAAGGAGTTTCCAGCCCCACGGGGCTCACAGCGCTCGCGGGCGAGTCCGATCCATGACCAGGTCTTGGATCGACGTTACCAGAACGTCGGCGTCGTTCGCGTCGAGGCCGCCGTCGGCACTCAGCTCGCGGTAGCTGAGCGCCACCGTCGCGAGGTCGCGCCACCCCATTTGCCCGCTCTCGTTCAAGATCGACAGGGCCTGGAACGCCGATTCGATCTGAGATTGCTTAGCTTGCGCTGAAGGCTCCAGCTTTGCGGTGATCTGCCCTTCCAGTACCTCGAGGCCGCGACTGTGTGCACGTTGAGGGTCGACGAGATATATCGACCAACTGAAAAGCGCGAAAAGGACGACGACGCCACACAGGACGGCCCCAGCTACGACGATCCATCCGAGGCGGCGTCGACTCGCCGAGACTATCGCCAGCTCTTCTGAGAGGGGTGGAGGGGCGTGGTGGATGGCGAGCGGACGGCGTGGCGCAGGAGGGTCCGCGGCCCGCTCCGACGTAGGCTCTGGTTCTGGTTCAGGCCCAAGACGCCTCATATAGTAGCCCCACGTCAGCGCGAACATGACGAGGGCTGGGATGAGTATGGTCGGGGGGATCCAAATCGGGTCGCCGAGCGTTTCGAGCCCCGCGAGGTTCAGCAGCAGCAGCTGCAAGACGTTGTTGGCGAAGTGGACCAGTATCGGGATGACGATGCTTCGAGTCGCCATGGCCACGAACCCCAAGATGATTCCCGCCGCAAGCACCGGCAAAAACTGCGCATGGAGCACCATGAAGAGCAACGCCGTCATGAGGATGGCGGACGGCCGACGCAGGCGCTGCGCAAATGCCGTCTGGATGAAGCCGCGGAACATGAGCTCTTCGGACACGGCGGCCCCGACTCCGATGAGCCCTATCTTTTCGACCCAGTCCCACGGGCTCGTCACCGTAAGCAGTTGTCGGAAGTACTCCTGAGTCTCGTCGGAAATTGGGAAGCGCGCGTGGGAGATGCCGGCGATTTGATCGTCCAGAATGAAAAACGATATTGCGAGAGGGGCGGCCATGATGAGGTCTGTCGCGGTGGGGAGCCTCAATAGGAGTGTTTCTTTGGCGTCGAGTTTGAACACGACCACGGCCGCGACGGTGGCGAGCAACATCGAGATCGGTATCGCGAACAGGACCAGGTTCTCCGGGAGCGTCAGGGCTGCGACGACGTTGATCGCGACCACACCAAAGAAAAGGGCCAGTCCCGCCGCCGGCGTCGGTGTTCGTGGCTGCGCGGGCGATGATGACGGCATGGCTGCACTATAGATCAACGTAGTCGCGAAAGGTGGACGAGCGCATCCGATTGCGATAGACTTTCGTCGCAGAATCCCGTCCTTTTGTGTTCAATCGGAGGTGCGTTCGATGAAAACCCCGGATCCGATCCGCGTCGTGATCTACGGCCTTGGTCAAATTGGTCTAGAAACTGCCATCGTCATACTCGGTCGACGCGATCTTCAGTTGGTGGGGGTCATTGACAACGATCCGGCGAAGCTTCAACGAGACGTCGCCGACCTTGCTGGCATGAAACGCCCGTCGGGGGTTCGTGTCTCGAATCGTCCCGACGACGTTCTTGGCATCACGAGGCCAGACGTCGTGATCCTGGCTACCGGGTCAAGGTTCAAGTCGATCTTGCCTCAGCTCAAAGAGTGCGTGAATGCGCGCACCAATGTCGTCAGCTCGTGTGAAGAGCTTCTACTGCCGCACGTTCGCTACGCCGCGCAGACTCGGGAGCTCGACAAGCTCGCGCGAGAGCGCGACGTCTCGGTTCTTGGAACCGGCGTCAATCCAGGCTTCGCGATGGACACGATGGCGCTCGCTGCAACGTCGCCGTGTCTCGATGTGACCTCGATAGCTATCGAGCGCGTCGTCGACGCCTCCAGTCGCCGTGAGAACCTCCAGAAGAAAGTCGGGGCAGGGATGACTACGGCGCAGTTTCGGAGAGGCGTGAAGAAGGAAGAGCTTGGCCACGTCGGGCTGCTCGAGTCGATGCATCTCGTTGCCGAGGGTCTCGGGTGGAAGCTCGACAAAGTCGACGAGAAGATCAAGCCGGTTATCTCGAAAAAGCGCGTGCGCACGCCTCATGTCACGGTTCAGTCGGGCCAGGTCGCAGGGATTCACCATGTTTGCAAGGGATTCAAGAACCGCAAAGAAGTCCTGTCCTTGGACCTTCAGATGTACGTCGGCGCCAAGAAGCCGAGCGATCGCATCGCGATTCAAGGAAGACCGGACGTGAACGTGGTTTTCGAGCACGGCATCGCCGGCGATGAAGCGACCGTCGCCATGCTCGTCGCGACGGTGCCGGCGATGAAGAAACTCGAACCCGGTGTGCGATCGATGATCGACGTTCCCGTCCCGCACTATCGCAGCGGAGTCCTCTAGCAGGGTGCTGGGAACTACGCTCGCAGCCTTCGCGAACGAAGAGCGAGCCCGCACTGAGCGCTGAGAAGGAGTCGGATCACGCGCTTCGTCGTTTTCGCCGGGATCGGGATGGCGCTTGGATTCGTGTTGAGTTGGTTGGCAGCGCTGGGACGCCGACCGATCGTCGTGTGGCTGTCGCTCTCCGCCCGTCTCGTGGTGTTTGCGGTCGTGATCGCAGGGCTCGCGCGAGCCTACGGGCCTGTCGCCGGCCTCTTGGTTCTGGTCGCGGCCGTGCTCACTCGAGGGCTACTCGCCCGAAAGCGTGTTGAGGCTACGCGATGACGGATGAAGGGACCCTGCCGCGCCATCCGCTATGGCGTACCGTGAGGATCGTTTTGGGCACCGCGCTCATCCCGCTCGGCATCGTCGGTTTGTTCATTCCCGTCCTGCAAGGCGTTTTGCTGCTGCTGCTGGCGTCCGCCCTCCTCGCGAGCGAAATTCCCGTGGTTGCCAAATGGCGCAAGCAACTGCGTCAGCGGTTCCCGAGGTTTTTCCGTGGAAACGGCTGAGCGTATCGAGACTCTGCGCCGCGAGCTTCGGCGACACGACTACCTCTATTACGTCAAAGACAAACCCGAGATCGCCGACGCCGCCTACGACAAGCTCTTGCGCGAGCTCATGGAGCTCGAAGAGAAACACCCCGAGCTTGCCACGAACGACTCGCCGACGCAGCGGGTCGGCGGCAAGGTTCAAAGTGCATTCGGAGAGGTGACCCATCTCGCCCCGATGTTGTCTCTCGAGTCGCTCATGAGCGCCGACGAAGTGTTCGAATTTGGCAAGCGTGTCGACAAGGGGGGAGTTTCCGACGCGTCGTTCATGGCGGAGCCAAAATTCGATGGTCTGTCGGTCGAGCTCGTCTATCTTCACGGTCGGTTCGAGCGCGGCTCTACCCGCGGCGACGGGACGACCGGCGAAAACGTCACCGAGAATCTCAAGACCATTCGCTCGCTACCGCTGAGGTTGTTCCCCGAAGTGAGAGACGTTCCGGAAACGTTGGCGGTGCGCGCGGAAGCGATCATGCGCGTCGGCGAGTTCGACGACTTGAACCGCCGGATGATCGAGCTCGGCAAGGAACCCTTCGCCAATCCGAGAAACGCCGCCGCGGGCTCGTTGCGCCAGCTCGATACAGGCATCACCGCGAGCCGGCCGCTCGATTTGTTCGCGTACGATGTGATGTACATCGAGGGAGAGGCTCTCGGCTCGCAGTCCGCGTCTCTTCACGCGCTGTCCGACTGGGGTTTTCGTGTCGAGAAAAGCTCCCGGTTGTGCGAGACCCTCGACGAGGCCGTGGCCTACCACGATGAGCTCGAGGTGAAGAGGGACGAGCTCGACTATGAGCTCGACGGCGTCGTCGTCAAAGTCGATCGCCACGACCATCAGGCCGAGCTCGGAGCTCGCTCGCGCACGCCACGGTGGGCGGTTGCGTTCAAGTTCAAACCGCGTCAGGAGATCACCGACGTCGTGGATATCGCCGTGCAAGTCGGTCGCACTGGAAAGCTGACGCCGGTCGCGCTCCTGCGACCGGTCGATGTGTCAGGGGTCACTGTAAGCCGCGCAACGCTGCACAATCAGGACGAAGTGCTGCGAAAAGATGTGCGCGTGGGCGACCGTGTGAGAATCCAACGCGCCGGAGATGTCATCCCCGAGGTCGTCGAGGTCCTGCCTGAGGGTCGCAAGCAGGGGGCCGAGTCGTTTCGCATGCCGGAGTTTTGTCCGGTCAGCCAGTCGCTGGTCGTCGCCAAAGGAGCGAACCATTACTGCACGGGGGGTTGGGCGTGCCGCGCGCAACAGACGGGGCGTATCCAACATTTTGCGAGCAAGGGCGCGATGGAGATCGAGTTTCTCGGAGAGAAGACTGTCGTTCAGTTGGTCGAGGGTGGGCTGGTCCATGATTTGGCGGACCTCTACCGGCTCACGCGCGACGAGCTCCTGCCACTCGAAGGATTCGGGGAGAAGTCGGCAGACAATCTCGTCGCCGCCATCGAAGCGAGCAAGCATGCGGGCCTCGATCGTTTCGTCTACGCGCTCGGCATCCCGAACGTGGGACAACATGTGGCCAAAGTCGTCGCTACCCACTTTGGCTCACTCGACGCGCTCATGGTTGCAGGTGAAGAGGAGCTAGTGGCAGTCCACGAGGTGGGCGAGGAAGTCGCGCGCAGCGTCGTCGACTACTTCGGTGATGAAGGCAATCGCAGCGTTATCGAGAACATGAAGGCGCAAGGACTCGAGCTCGTGTGGGAGGCGAGTCAGGTGGAGCGTACGCTCGAAGGCTCGAAAATCGTGTTTACCGGAACGCTGGTAGAGCTTGGACGCGACGAGGCGAAAACACTCGTCGAACAGCGCGGCGGACGCGTGACGTCGTCGGTGAGTAAGAACACGAGATTCGTCGTTGTCGGGGACAACCCTGGCTCGAAAGCTGAAAAGGCAGCGGAGCTCGGGGTCAAAGTACTGTCAGAGCGGGAGTTCATCGCCCTGATACGCGATTGAACTTCGCGGGCAATGACTTCGTATTAATAGATGTATGATGAAATTCTTGCTGTGGCTGCTTCTGTTCCTTCTTTGCTGGCCGATTGCGCTGTTCGCCCTCGTGTTGTATCCGTTCGTTTGGTTGCTGTCGCTGCCATTTAGGCTCATCGGCATTGCCGTGGGCGGCGTCTTCGAATTTCTGCGCGCTGTCTTATTTCTGCCGGCGCGTCTGCTGGGCGCCCGTCCCTAGCTATAGCTAGTGTCCTGCCGCTAGCTTGAGCCTGACTTCGAAGCAGGCGCCGCCGAGCGTCGACGGCAACGTGCGGATGCTGCCGCCGCGTCGCTCGAGGATCGCTCTGACGATGGCGAGGCCGAGGCCGCTGTGCTCGGACGACTTTGCAGCATTCCCCTCTGGTCGATAGCTGAAGAAGCGGTCGAACACTTTGTCGCTGTGCTCTTCGGGAATGCCAGGGCCGTCGTCCTCGACCGTGGCAAAGGCTTCGCGTCCTTCCACTCTCGAGCTCAGCCGCACCCGGCCGTCTTTCGAGAAAGCCGACGCGTTATCGATCAAGTTCTCGAAAACGCGGGTGAGACGATCGGGGCCGGCTGCGACCACGACTTCACCCTCGGCGAGATCCAGCTCTAGCTCAACGGACTCGTAGCGTTCTCGTGCTGCCACCCCGCGCAGGACCGCGTTGAGATCGACGGGGCCGGGCAGCTCCTCCTCTTCTTCAGTGGATGCGTCGAGAAGCGTGATCTCCCGAACTTCGGAGAGAAGCTTCTCGAGCCGAGCGATGTCGACTTCGACAATTTTTGCGAATCGCTCTCGCTGTTTCCTGTCTTCGACTTCGGCGAGCATTTCCGTGGCGGAGCGCATCGAGGTGAGCGGATTTTTGAACTCGTGCGAGACGTCCGCGGCGAAAGACTCGATGAAGCGCATGCGCTCTTCGAGGCGAGAGGAAAGCTCGGAAAGCGAGCGGCTGAGATCGCCGATCTCGTCGAGACGCTCGGATCCTTTGAACCGGCCGGTGAGGCGGCCGCGACGATCGAGCAGCGCGTGCGCTTGGCGCTGAAGTCGCCGCAGCGGCCGGGAGATAGTGGTCGATACCAGCAGGCTCAGCACGGCCGCGACACCGACGGCGACGAGAAGAAACCGAAAAGTCGCGAGACGGACTTCGTAGAGGTCTTGAAGAATTTGAAATGTTGACTGAGAGACGAGGACGACGCCCACGACGGCCTCGCCGTCGTGGATAGGCAGGGCGCTGTAGAGGGTTACCGAGCGCTGGCCGCCGGGGGTGATGCGGGTGGCGGCGCCATATTGGCCAGTGAGCGCGAGGTCGATCTCGGCGCCATAGAAAGGGCGCTCTGCCGAGTAGAATTCTTCGCCGACGACGGGCCGAGGCCCTGCGACTAAAGTCTCGACGAATCGAAACATGGAAGAGCCGAGTCGGTACAGCCAACTCGTGCGCAAGCTCTCGTCGACACCGGCGTCGACTCCCGGTTCGCGCTGGGGTCCGAGCCGGCTGGTGTCCGAGACGAGATCGCGCTCCTGATCGATGACCCTGATTCGAGATCGGGTGCGCTGACGGAGTCGGACGAGGATCGGCTCGACCAAGGGATTGTCGACCGTGCCACGCTCGGATAGTGCCGCGGCGAGCACGCGCCCCTGCTGGATCATGGATTGTTCTTGCGCTTGCAAGAGCTTCCGTTCGTAAATTGCTAGATACGAAACGCTTGCGACGGGAAGAAAGACAAGAAGAACGTTGAACGCGAGCAGGCGGATCGAGATACGAGAGACGAAGCGCCTGAGCCCGAGCAGCGCAGCGCCGTCAGCTTTCGTGCTCACGATACCGGTAGCCCAAGCCGTAGACCGTGTCGATCTCGTCGAAGTCGGGATCGATCTGAGCAAACTTCTTTCGAAGTCTCTTGACGTGGCTGTCGATCGTGCGCTCGCTCACATAGGCGTCGTGCGGGTAGCACTCCTCCATGAGCTTGGCGCGGGACTTCACGTGCCCCGGGCGACGCGCGAGCGCATGCAAGAGCATGAACTCGGTCACGGTGAGCGATAGCGGCTTTTCATTCCACGTCGCTTGATACCGGCTCAGATCGAGCATGAGCGCGCCCAGGGCTACGGCCTCGTTGGCGTCTGGCCCTGCACTCGTGCCCGCGAGGGCGAGTCGCCGAAACAACACTTTGATGCGGGCGACGAGCTCGCGCATCGCAAAAGGTTTGCAAAGGTAGTCGTCCGCGCCGAGCTCGAGCCCGAGCACGCGGTCGAACTCTTCGTCCTTCGAGGTGAGAAAGATGATGGGCAGAACTTCGGATTGCCCTCGGAGTTTGCGGCAAAGCTCGAGCCCGTCCATTCGCGGCATCAAGATGTCGAGTACCGCGACGTCGGGGAGCCGAGTCTCGAGACGCTCCCATGCGTCCTGGCCGTCGCCGTAGAGATCGACGTGGTAGCCCTCACGGCGAAGCGCGTACGCGACGGTCTCGCGGATGTTCTCCTCGTCGTCGACGACCGCGACCGTTCCCAACGGATTGCTCATGTAATTCCAATGTAGCGCATGACTTGTGTGCCGGCTACCCTTGCCTCGGGAATGCCACAATGTTTCACGGCTTTGCCACGCGAGTGCCCGCCCGGTGGCGCACCGACACCCTTAAATGGGGTGTAGGGATCAAGCGCCATTCGGGAGGGCTTCATGAGGACAGGTAGCAGCAGCGCCACTAGACGCCGGGTCATCGCCTTGGTGGCCATCACCACTTTCGCATCGCTGGGATGGGCTTCGACGAAGCAGCGAGCGCGGCCTCAAACCGTGAGGCCGGCGGACGTTCAGATGGGGAGTTTGCTCCTCCGTACGGATATCGACCGCGGCTATGTCCCGGCGCCGTCGGTCGAGACCCAGGTTCGCATCCGTGTGACTGGACTCATCGGACGGACGCGCGTCGTGCAAACGTTCCGAAATTCCTCGGGTGGGTGGGTCGAGGGGGTCTACGCATTCCCTCTGCCCGAGCGCTCGGCCGTCGACACGCTTCGGATGGTGATCGGAGAGCGGGTTATCGAGGGGCAGATTGAAGAGAAACAAAAGGCGCGACAGACGTATGAGACGGCGAAGAAGGCGGGAAAGAAAGCATCGCTGCTCGAGCAAGAGCGCCCGAACATCTTCACCATGTCGGTCGCGCACATCGGGCCGCACGAGGAGATTCAGATCGAGCTCGAATACCAGCAAGACATTCGCTACGAGGCGGGGCGGTTTGATCTGCGATTCCCGATGGCCGTGGGACCTCGCTACATTCCCGGCAAACCTCGAACGGAACAGGTTGCGTTCGCTGGAAACGGATGGGCGAGAGCGACGGATGTGGTCCCGGATGCGGGCAGGATCACGCCGCCGGTGCTCCACCCGAGTGTGGAACGTGAGAACCCGGTCGACCTCGAAGTGGAGCTTGGGCTGGGTATGCCGCTTGCGAGCATCGACAGCGAGTCCCATCGCATTCGGGTGGAGCATGAAGCCGGGTTTCGCTATCGCATCGCTCTTTCTGAGACGTCTACCCCGGCGGAGCGCGACTTCACTTTGAGTTGGAAACCAGAGATTGGGGGGGCACCCCGTGCGGCTCTGTTCACCGAGAGCCTTGATGGAGATAACTATGTGCTGCTCATGCTCCTTCCGCCTCATGAAGAGGGACAGGCCGCACGGCTGCCAAGAGAAACGATCTTCGTCATCGATACCTCGGGCTCGATGAACGGAACCTCCATCGAGCAGGCTCGGAGCGCGCTCCTGCTGGCGCTCGATCGATTGATGCCCAACGATTCCTTCAACGTGATCCAGTTCAACTCGCGCACTTCGAAGCTTTTCGACCGAGCTGTGCCTGCCGATCGAGGCGCCGTCGACCGGGCGCGGGACTACGTCGAGCGCTTGGGTGCGAACGGGGCTACCGAGATGATGTCGGCGTTGTCGGCGGCGTTCTCCCAGCGGGGAGAGCTCGAGTCGAACCGCGTGCGTCAGGTCATCTTTATTACAGACGGCAGTGTTGGGAACGAAGACCAGCTGTTCACGTACATTCAGCAGCATCTCGGGGAGCGACGTCTATTTACCGTCGGGATTGGATCGGCGCCCAACTCGCACTTCATGACGCGCGCGGCGAAGTTTGGTCGGGGGACTTTTACCTACGTTGGTACGGCTGGCGAAATTTCCGAAAAGATGGGCGCGCTGTTTCGGAAGATCGAGAGTCCGGTGCTGAGCCATATCGAGCTCGACTTCGGAGATGACCGAGCTGAAGTCTGGCCGAAGCGAGTGCCGGACCTCTATCTCGGTGAGCCGGTCGTCGTCACCGCTCGTTTAGCGGATGTACCGACTGGGTTAGACGTTCGGGGACAACGCGGCGAGCAGCCTTGGGGGGTGGGGTTCCAACTCCGAGGCGGAAAGACGCACTCCGGCGTCAGCAAGCTGTGGGCGCGACGCAAGATCGCCGCGCTCATGGACTCTATGATCGAGGGGGCAGACCGCGATGAGGCTCGGGCAGAGGTGATCGACGTGGCGCTACACCATCACCTCGTGTCGAAGTTTACGAGCCTCGTCGCGGTCGACGTCACCCCGACCGCACCGAACGGCTCACCGATGACCAAGGTGGTGCCGACCCAACTGCCCGCCGGCTGGAGCTACCAACACACGGTGGGAACGTTGCCGCAGGGCGGGACCGCAGCACAGCTACTCGCTCTGCTGGGGTTTCTACTACTTATCGTCGGTCTTCTGATTCATTGGAGTGGAGACAAATCCTGCAAAGACGAGCGCTCGGTATTTTCTTCATCTCCCTAGCGCTCGTGATGTTTGGCGAGAGCGTTTGGATTCTCGCCAAAGCGCAGTTGGCCCAGCTCCTCCTGGCACGGGCTTGGGAACAACGGGTCTTGGGGACGCCCCGACCCAAGCCGTGGCCCTGGGCCGACACCTGGCCGGTGGCGCTGTTGAGAGCGCCCCGGCTAGGGGAAGAGCAGATCGTTCTCGCCGGTGCGAGTGGCCGCAACATGGCGTTCGGGCCAACCCATATCGGGAGCTCGGCGACGCTTGGCGGCGAATCGAACGCGGTATTGAGCGGTCACCGCGATACCCACTTTGCGTTCCTCGAGCATTTGCGGGCGGGTGACGAGCTCGTCATCGACACGCCGGATACGAAGCGGTACCGCTACCGCGTCGAGACCACCTACGTCGTTGACGAAAACGACCTGTGGGTTCTCGACGCGACGGACGAGAAGGTACTGACGCTGGTGACGTGTTTTCCGTTCGACGCCATCGTTCCCGGGGGGCCGGAGCGCTACGTGGTACGAGCCGTCGCGAGCGACTAGCGGAGAAAATGGTGCGGCTCATCGGGCCGAACTTGCGCGGGAAACCCTCACCCGATGTCGCTGGCGCGACGTCGACCTCTCCCCTGGGGGGAGAGGTTACCGTCTAGTGTCCCGTCCCAGAAGTTCTGTGCAAATCTCGGGCCCTTTTGCGCGCTGGCTTCGTTGTGAATCCTCGAAATATCCAGATATGCCATCGAATTCACGTCTCGCCAGCGCACAAAATGACCTCGAGCTTTATGCACAGAACTTCTGAGACGAGACACTAGATGCCGTCGACGATGACGAACTGGCCGTTGGCGGCGCCTGCACGGGCGGCCTTGGCTTCCTGATACTCGGGTGAGTTGTAGAAGGTCTTCGCTTGTTCCAGAGTCGGGAACACTACGATCACCACTCGGCGTGACTCTTCGTCGCCTTCGAGGGTTTCCATGAGCCCACCGCGTGCGAGGTAGCGTCCTTCGTATTTCGCGATGGCGGCGGCCGCGAGCTTCTTGTAATTTTCATAAGCGTCGGGGTTCGTGACCTCCACGCGAGCGATGAGATAACCAGCCATCCAGTTTCTACTCCTCCGGGAAACTCGCGGTCACTTCGATGGCGATTCCGCCTCTCGGAGTGAAACTTCCGCGAACGGTTGCACGTCGAGGCGAGCACGTTGCCACCACGTCATCGAGGATGCGATTGACGATGGCTTCGCCGAAGCTACCGTGATTTCGAAAAGAGAACAAATACAATTTCAGCGACTTGCTCTCGATGCAGCGTTCACCGGGCACATAGTCGATGACGATGCGGCCGAAATCCGGTTGGCCCGTTATTGGGCAAAGCGAGGTGAACTCCGGACAATCCAATAGAATGTTGTAGTTGCGGTCGGGGTACGCGTTTGTGAACGCCTCGAGGATCGACTCGTCCGGGCTTGTCGGATGCCGCGTCTTGCCGTCGCCGAGGATCGTAAGTCCTTCGGACTCCGGTGAATCGCGCGCTACCATGGGGGCAATCCTAGCACGGCACCCGCGCTCGCCTCGCGGATCCCTACTGATTGCTATTCGTTGACACCGGGTCCGGGCTCCAGTATCCTCGCTCATCTACAGTCGGTCGGGCCTGGTCACGTTCGGCCGGCATCGCCTGTACGTTAGGTCGACCACTAACGGAGACACCCTGCATGAAGGTTCATCTGATTAACCCCAACGATACGTCCTTCGGGATCGGCATCATCGTTCCTCGCTGGCTTTATGTCTTGGCATCGGCCACGCCCGCACGGTTCGGTACGCCCAATATCGTCGACGAAACTCTCGATGAGATGGATTTCGACGCGATAGAGCCGGGAGATGTCGTGGGGATTGGTATCCACACGCTAAACGCATTGCGCGGATACGAGACTGGTCGAAAAGCGCGCGAACGTGGGGCCCACGTCGTTTTTGGCGGTTCGCACCCCACGCTGTATCCGGAAGAAGCGTTCGAGCATGGTGGTGCCACGTCGGTCGTCAAAGGTGACGGCGACGAGATTTGGAGTCAGGTCCTCGAGGACATCGACGCAGGTACGCCGCGACGCGTTTACGAAGGGGGTCGCATCGAAGGTGACCGCTTTCTACCCGCGCGGTGGGATCTCATGCCAGCCGAGAGCTACATGATCGCCTCCGTTCAGACGGTGCGCGGTTGTCCGAAGCATTGCTCTTTCTGCTCGGTGTGGCGCACTGACGGGCAGCGCCCGCGGCAGAGGATGTCCGATCTCGTCGTACAGGAAGTGGTGGAGCTGCGACGGAAGGGATTTCGTTTCATCTTGCTCGCGGACGACAACTTCTATCCGGTTACCCAGCAGGACATCGAATTAGAGGAGCGTCGCAATGGACCGCGCGTGCAAGAGCTCAAGGACATTCGCGCGGAGAGGTTCGAGCTCCTGAATCGACTTGCCGATCTACCGCACGACATGGTGTTTCTGACTCAGATCACCATGGAGGCCGCCGACGATGTCGAGTATCTAGAGGCGATGAAGCGGGCGAACGTCAAGGGCGCGCTCGTAGGCGTGGAGTCGGTGACCGAGGAAGGCTTGAAGGCGGTCTTCAAGGACTTCAATGTTGCCGGTGATGACCTGGTTCGCCAGCTGAAGCGGTTCGTTGAGCACGATGTTCATATTTTGGGCTCGTTCATCTTCGGGCTGTCGACGGACCGGGAGGACACTTTTGACGCAACGGTGAAGCTTGCAGGTGAGGCGGGGCTGGATTTCGCGCAGTTCGTCACGCTCACGCCGTTTCCAGGAACGGTTGATTTCAAGAAGTGGGAGACCGAGATCGACCAGGCCAAGGAAACCGTCGACGGCATTCCTCTCAACCGGTTCTGGCTCATCCCGCGAAGCAAGCGACCCAAGCTTTACCTCCCGCACCCGACGATGACACCGGACGAGATCCGGGTGCGGACGCAGAAGGTCTGGCACCAGTTCTACAATCTGTCGACGGTTTGGAAGCGCTCGCGCGTCACCAACAAGCTACGGGACCGGCTTGCCTACGTTCTCATCTCGATGCTGTTCCCACAAATGTACGCGAACACGGGTCTTGCCACTGACAGCGCACGGGGCCGGGCTCGCCAATGGGCACGGTGGCTCGCGAAACCCTGCCGCCGAGTTTTCACGGCGCGACCGATGCCGGAGCTCCAGGTACCGCCGCCGACGAGGCCTCAGTACGTTTGATCGGGAGGCTTGCGCGCCCAATACGTAGCGAGCGCAGGTCCGGTGAGGTTGTGCCAGACGCTGAACAGCGCACCTGGTATTGCTGCTGCGGGGTTGAAGTGAACCGCTGCCAGCGAGACCGCTAGTCCGGAATTCTGCATCCCGACCTCGATCGCGACGGCTCGTTTCTTCGCCTCAGGCAAGCGCAGCGCGCGTGCCAAAGCGTATCCCAATCCCAGGCCGATCAAGTTGTGGAGCGCGACCGCGACGAACAGCGTTGCCGCGGTGGCCAGAATGCGCTCCATGTTCGCGCTGACGACGAAAGCGACGATCGCGACGATGGCGCTCACTGACACGAGCGGCAGCAGCGGCGTCACCTGTTCCACGGTTTTCGACAAGAAGCGATGTGCGATCACGCCGGCAGCGATGGGAAATAGCACGATCTCGAGGATCGACAGGAAGAGTGCTGCGGCCGATACGGGAATCCACTGTCCCGCGAGCCACAGCGTGAGCAACGGCGTCAGCACCGGCGCTAACAGCGTTGCGAACGACGTCATCGAGACCGAAAGGGCGACGTCGCCCCGGGCAAGATAAGTCACGACATTCGACGCCGTGCCGCCGGGACACGTTCCGACGAGGATGACGCCGACCGCAAGCTCGGGCGGCAATCGGAGAGCGATCGCGAGCCCGTAGGCGACGAGCGGCATGATCGTGAATTGAGCGAGCACGCCGAACGCCACCTCTCTGGGTCGTTTCAACGTATTCTTGAAGTCGGTTCCTGAGAGCGTCATGCCCATCCCGAACATGATGACGCTGAGGAGTAGTGGGATTTGCGGGCCGACCCACGCGACGATCTCGGGACGGACCGACCCGATCAGGGTTCCGAGAACGACCCAGAGGGCGAAGTAGCGGCCAGCGGAACGACTTACGACTACCAGTATCCGGGGTAAGCCCGTCCTACCCACACCGGGGGTCCGCCGTCGTTTGCCCGGTCGATGATGAGGTCACGAGTGGTACGGTGATTCGAGTGCAGGTGGCGGCGATGACGGTTAGGAAAACTAAGAGAATGAATTCGGGAGCGGTGAGCATGCGGGGTGGATTGTCCTCTGTGGGCCGGGTTGGGCGCAAGGGGAAACGGTGGCGGCTTTGTGTCGGCTCTCTTCGAACAGGGCTTGGTGGC
>CAMYKY010000040.1 GCA_947259165.1 uncultured Acidobacteriota bacterium
GGATAGGCCGAAGGCCGAACTGCAATAATGTCTCACAACGAAGCCAGCGCGCAAAAGGGCCCGAGATTTATGTACAGAACTTCTGGGACGGGACACTAGCCAACCGATTGCAGTGCGCCTCGCACAGCTTCGCGGACGAGTGGAGACGCGTGCTCCCGGATAGACTCGAGCTCGGCCCGCAACGGCGAGGCGTCGAGTTGCGCGACCACGGTCACAGCGGCGGCGGCGACCCAAGCGTCTCGATGGCGGACGAGTCGTTTCAGAGCCTCGTCGAAGCTCAGCGCCGTCGACCCTAAGAGCGTCTGGCTTCTCGCTTGAACGTCTTCCCAAGAGTCGGCTTCGATCAGCGGCAGGATCCATGCGCGATGCCGTTTCGACAAGGCGTTACTCAGATACTCGAGCGCCGAAGCGCGAACAGCGGGACGACCGGTGGCGATGCGATTGAATGCGCTGAAAATAGCATCGGCTGGATAGATCAATCCGAGGAGTCGAAAAATCCGCTCGCGGGTAAACTCGAGGCGCTCGTCGAGGATCCGGAGAAGAAGGAGATGGCTCTCGAGCACAGGCGGGATGCTCGCGATGCCGGAGTGCAGGCTTGCGACGGCGGCGAGTTGGGATGCCTCATCCTTGAGCAAGCGATCTGCCTCGGCTTTGGAGAACCGCAAACTGGGAAATCTGGAGCGAAGTTTGCCGAGCCCTTTGACCGCTTGATAATGAAGTCTCCGGTCGTCGTGCGGTAGCGATGCGAACAGCGCGTCGATGGCGGTGTCGTCGTCGAACTCCGCGATCACCAAAGGAATGGCGAGCCGGACGTTGAATTCCTCGCCGTCGTCACGGTATCGAGCGACGAGCCCGTCGATGCTGTCGGTGCCGAATCGTGCGATCGCCTTTCGTGCAGCAACCCGTACGGGTCTTCGCCCCAACGAGTTCACGAGAAGCGAGAACGCGGGCTCGTATCGCAAGCGTCCGATAGCGGTAGCCGCGGCCCGGGCGACTTCGATGTCGTCATCCTGCACGAGCTTCGGAAGACACCCAGCCGCCTGTGATTCAAAATCCAAGTAACCTGCGGCACGCGCCGCCAAGCGTCGCGTCGTTGCCTCCTCTGCTTGACAACGCTCGGTAACGAACGACTCCATATCCGCCGCGGGAACGAGGCCCTCCGATAGCTCGAGGCTATCGAGGATCGCGTCGATACGTTCGGTATCGCCTTGTTCGATGACGGCCTGTAGCGCTTCGTACCCTTTGTCGGGCTCGACTTCGACCCACAACGCGAGGGCCTCTGCCGCGGCACTGGGGTTGTCGTCGCGCACGCGATCGCCGAAGTCGTCCAGCAATGGAGGTTGCGAGGAGCCTCGGAGGAAGCGAAGCGCAGCTTTTCGCACCGCCGCGTTTTCATGGGAGCTGAGACGTGCCACGTGTTCCAGGATCGTGGGATCGTCGATGCCGCTGGCGAGCTCGAGAACATAGACGAGCTCGCGATCGTCGGCGCTGGTGAGCACCTGCTGAAACGCCGAAAGACTTGCCTGGTCCCGAAGCTGGGATGCGAAGTCGCTGATATCCCGTCTCGCGAGTGAGTCCCGGAAGATTGTGACGTACTCTCGCTGGAGCAAGAACACCAGGACGATCCACGGGATCAGGAGCGCGATGACGACCAGACTCATCTGGGGAACTGAAAGCGACAGAAACGTCGTCGCCACGAGGATGGTCACGCCGGCGATACCTCGACTGACGCGCTCCACGAACATATCGAGCCACGCCTTGAGCCGATTTTTCACCGCGAGCGAGATCGGCAGATAGAGAACTTCGACGCTCGACTTGTTTACGGAGTTGCTGAGCCCGTCGTCTGCCGATTTGATCAACGCGGCGGTGATTAGATGGGGGATCACAAGAAACGCAGCTGATGATCCGAGCAGAGCGAGCGGCAGGATCGCGAGTCCGGCGGCGACGCCGAATCGGCTCAAAAGCCGGCCGACGACCACGAGTTGGAGAATGAACGCGACGACGTTGATGCCGGCGAAAAAGATCCCAAAAAATCCCGTCAGCGCGTCCATGGTTTCGAACGATTGCTCGACGACGGTGTTGAACTGGTAGTCCACCAGCGTGGAAGTCGTTGTCGTGAGCGCGATGAGAACGGCGAGCATCGAGAGATAGCGTGACCGCGCGACGAGCGCCCACGGGTTGTCGTCGTTTTGAAATGAGCGACTCTTCTCTTCACGCACGATCTCGGAGCGTCGTTCGCTCATTCGCTCACGCTCGTGGGCGGTGTTGACGCGGATGAGAGCGGCGACCCCCACAAGAAAAGCTGCTGCGGTGAGCAGGAGACCCGGCGTCCCGATGAAGCGCACCAGCAACGAAGTCAAGGCGCCGCCCACAATGGAGCCGAGGAGGCCTCCGGCCATGACCACCGGAAACAGACGTCGGCCTTCGTTCGAGTAGAAGACGTAGTTCGCGAGCAACCAAAACAAAGACGGCATCAGGGCCGTAAAAATACTGACCCAAACGTAGAAGACGAAGCCGGTCCAGGACCAACCGGAAGTCGTCGCTAGCCAGAAAAACAGAAGGTTGGCCGCGAAAAAGTAAGCGGCGCCGATGAACAGGCGCGGCAAGTTGGCCCGCGGGGCCCAACGCGCGAATGCTGCCGCGACGACTCCGAGGACGAGTGCCACGAGGATATAGACGTACGGGAGTCGCTCCGAGCCGAACTGGCTCAAAAACAGCGAGCTGCGCACCGGTTTGAGGATGTAGCTCGTCGCGATGATGAGGCCGAGCAGAGAGAACATCGAGACCACTCGACGCAGCTCGCCTGGGCGAACGTCCACCAGACGCGTCAACCAGCTCAGCATGGCGCCCATCGTATGCCGCCCCGGACGCCTTGTGCGAGAACGAAGTGTACGACCCGGCCCTTGGTATTAAGAGTGATGCTTGTCGAGGATGAGTGAAGTGGCTTCGCGTCAGCTCGCGGATCGGCTCTGAAGCCGCGACGGTAGCGAGATGTTCTACTTGGCAGGCGACAAGATGATGGCGGTCGACGTGCGCCTTTCCGATATGTGTCTCGGAAAGCCCCGATTGCTGTTCGACGTCGACAACGCTCGGAGTAATCTTGATGTGACCAGCGACGGACGGTTCTTGATGACGATCGACTCGACGCGGACGATCACGCATCTGAATCTCATCCAAAACTGGTTCCAAGAGCTCGAGCGCCTCGTCCCGACCCGCTAGGTCTTCGCCTCCCGGGTGCTATCATGGCGTCGCTCATGCGTTGGTCCGTCGGCTTTGTCTCGCTCGTGCTTTTGGTGCGGTGTTCCACTTCACCAGAGAGCGCCCCGGACATCCCCGGCGACGAGCCTCCTACCTACGTGGGTCGGGAAGCCTGTGCTGGCTGCCACGTCGCTGAGAGCGAGCTTTGGGAAGGCTCGCATCACGATCTTGCGATGCAGCCGGCGAGCGCGGCGACCGTGCTCGGGAATTTCGACAACGCGACGTTCGACTATGCGGGCGTGACGTCGACTTTTTTCGAGCGCGACGGCAAGTTCTTCGTTCGAACCGATGGGCCCGATGGCGAGCTTGCCGACTTCGAGATCGCGTATACGTTCGGGGTGGATCCGCTCCAGCAGTATTTGGTGCCGTTCGAGGGAGGGCGCTACCAAACACTGAGTATTGCCTGGGACGCACGGCTCGAGGAGGTCGGTGGGGGGCGTTGGTTTCATCTCTACCCCGACGAGCAAATCGATCATGAAGACCCACTTCACTGGACGAAGCGCTATCAGAACTGGAATTTCATGTGTGCGTCGTGCCACTCCACACAAGTTCGCAAGAACTTCGATTTGGCGACGAACAGCTACGACACACAGTACTTCGCGATCGACGTCTCCTGCGAGGCATGCCACGGTCCCGGCTCGCGACACGTGGCGTGGGGGGACTTACCGGAAGACGAGCGCGGTGACCCCGGTTTGACGCTGGATTTTAGAACCGACGACGCCGTGTGGGTCACGGACATCGAGACGGGTCTCTCCGAACGTCAGCCCTCGCGAACCGAGCGCACCGAGATCGAAACCTGTGCTCCGTGCCACTCCCGGCGTGGGCAGCTCCACGAGGACGATCCTCACGGTCAGATACTTCTAGACGACTTCCGCCCGGCGCTGCTGAGAGAGCCTCTTTACTATCCCGACGGGCAAATCCGGGACGAAGTCTACGTGTACGGATCGTTTCTTCAGAGCAAGATGTATCAGAAGGGCGTGACCTGCCAGGACTGTCACGACCCTCACGGATTGCACGTTCGTGCCGAGGGCAACGCCACGTGTGCGTCGTGCCACTTGTCGGAGAAGTTCGACACCGCCGCGCATCACTTTCACGAGCCGGAAACGCGTGGTGCCTACTGCGTTGATTGCCACATGCCGGAGACGACGTACATGGGTGTCGACCCACGGCGCGACCATAGCTTCCGGATCCCGCGTCCAGACTTGACGACGTCACTCGGTGCGCCGAACGCGTGTAACGGATGTCATGACAACGAGACGTCCGAGTGGGCGGCGCAGACCGTCGCCGAGTGGTACGGACACGAGGCACCACGCCACTACGGTGAAGCGCTTCACGCCGGGTGGAGTGGAGCGCCCGACGCCGCCGATCGGCTTGCCGCGGTGGCGAACGACCCGGACGTGCCCGGTATCGTGAAGGCATCGGTCGCGTCGTTGGCGCCGACGGCGGCCGCGCTTCAGAGCGCCGATCCTCTTGTGCGTGCCGGCGCGCTCTCCGGCGCCGACGCACTCGACCCAACGCTCAAACACCAGCTCGTGGTGCCGCTGCTCGACGACGCCGTGCGGGCCGTCCGAATCGAGGCGTCCCGTGTGCTGACTGGAGTTCCGATGGAGCGTTTTACTCCGGAGCAGCGCTCGAAGCTCGATCGGGTCCTCGAGGAGTATCGCGCTGTGCAGACGCTCAACGCCGATTGGCCCGAAGCCCACATGAATCTCGGGATGGTGCACGCGCAACTCGGTGAGCTCGAACGGGCAGAGCGGGATTACCAAACAGCGCTAGAGCTCGATCCTCATTTCGCGCGTGCCTATGTAAACCTCGCGGACCTCTACCGGGTCATGGGCGACGACGGTCGCAGCGAAGAGATTCTTCGTAGCGCGCCCTCGGCTTTGAACGATCCAGGGGTTCACCATGCGCTTGGGCTCACGCTGGTGCGCCTGAAACGGAACGAAGAGGCTCTCGAAGAGCTCCGCCGCGCCGCCGAGCTCATGCCCGACGAGCCGCGATACGGCTACGTCTACGGCGTCGCGCTTCAGAGCACAGGAGATGTCGATGAATCCCTGCGGGTGTTGCGTGAGGCGAACGACCGGCATCCCTACTACGGGGATATTTTGATTGCGCTCGTGACCACTTATCGGGACCGCGGCGAGTTCGAGGGTGCGTTATTGTACGCACGCCGGCTCGCGGCTTTGAATCCTTCCGATGCGTCTGTTCGACAACTGGTTTCTCAGTTGGAGGCTCTGACGACGCGCTAAATCGGCGGAGAAAGGATACAAGCACATGGCAGAGGACAAGTTTGAGGATCTGATCGATACCCTGAAGCAACAACGAGATGAGCTCAAAGTGCGAATGCATCTCGGCTCACTCGATGCCAAAGACGAGTTCGAGGCACTCGAGAAAAAGTGGGAGCAATGGACCGCCGAAGCGAAGGCGCAATCCAAACCCATTCGCGACGTGATGGAGGAGTCCGCCAAAAACGTTGGCTCGGCTCTCGACCTCGTTCTCGACGAAGTCAAACAGAGCTACGAGCGGATCAAGAATCAACTGAAATCCGAATAGCAGCGGGATGAACAACGGCGTTTCAATCGTCGGTAGCGCTCGAGGCGTCGCGGTCTTGAGCGCTCTAGCGATGCTCTGCGCGGCGTTGTTGGCGACCGCAGCGGTCCCCGTCTTACAGGACGCGACTGCTGAGCCCGCTAGCAACGCAGATTGGCCGCGAGAGTTCTCGGGAGACGACGGAGGCAAGCTCGTCCTCTACCAACCTCACGTCGAAAGCTGGGAGGAACAGCGTCGAGTCCATGCGCGATTGGCGCTGGTGTATTCGGCCGACGGCCCACAACCCGAGGACCGGGACGTACGCTCAGACTCGCCAAGGCGGCAACGTCTATTCTCGATGGGGTTCGAGTGCGGTGAGCCGCGGCGATGACTGGGCGCGCACGGCGAGAGTATCGACGCCCGGCCGAGTTGTCGCGGGCTATCAAACGTCGTCGGGTGAGTCCGGGGTCATTGCACGCGGCGGCGGCAACGTCTACGCGGGCGAGGACGGGAACGTCTACCGGCGCTCGCAGGGTGGATGGGAGCACTACAACGGTGGAGGTTGGACGCCGACCGAGCGCTCGCGCGAAACGCCGGCCAATCGAAGCGTCGATGGGGCGACGATGAGCCAGCTGAATCGTGATTCTCGCGGGCGCGCACAGAGTGCGAACCGCACCCAGGCCTATCGGAATTGGAGCTCATCGGGTCGCGCGCGCGCGGGTCGTGGCCGGAGGCGTTGAGGTAGAGAGACCATGAAGAAAATTCTGCTGGACGCGCACGATCGATTCGAGACGTTCATCGTCAGTGTGCTCCTCGTTCTCCTGATGATCGTTATCTTGATCGCGACCGGAGAGTTCGTTTATCTTCTCTTCAGCGGACTCTGGGCCCGATTGAAAGAGATCGATTCACTCGATTTCATGCAGAGCCGAATGCACGTGGTGTTTGCCGGCTTTCTGGTCATTCTTCTCGGTATCGAGCTCCTCGAAACGGTGAAGATGTATTTGATCGACCACGTAATCCACGTCGAGGTCGTCTACTTGGTGGCCATGATTGCGGTCGGACGTCACATCATCGAGCTCGACTACGCTCACGTCCAGCCTCTCACTTTGTTCGGGACCGCGGCACTTGTCCTGGCGCTCGCCGCGGGGTATTACTTGCTCAAGCTGAGTGGTCCTCACGCGAGCACGGAAACGCCCGACGCGTTGAAACGAAAGAAAGCCTGAGGATGTATCGAAGACTGTTCGTTCTTGCGCTTTCCGCATGGCCTCTCCTCGCCGGCGCTCAAGACCAGGAGGGAGCCCCACCGGCCACTCGGCAGGAGATACTGGAACGGCAACGCGAAGGAAAAGCCGAGAATCTCATTCCCTACGAAGTTTCTGGCGCGGAAAGCCGACTTCGTGGCTGGGAGAAGGCGAAGTTTCCGCAGAACTGGCTCGTCAAAGGATGGAAAGGTTTCCGGCCCGTCTTCGGTGGCATGCCTTCGGGCTCCGGCACCGTCATCGGCGGCGGCTACATCCACGGGCTCGAGGCTCAGTACTACCAGTTTCAGGCGAATGGGCGATGGTCGACGAAAGGCTACACGACCGCGGACGCCGAAGTCGTGTTCCCGCCCCCGCAGATCGGTCGCCGCGTCGAGTTCAAAGTACGCGCGGAGTATCGGGACCTGACGGCGCTCAGCTTCTTCGGTATTGGCAACGACTCCAACTTGGATAACGACTCGTCTTACCTGTTGAATGATCAAAGTGTCACCGGCTACTTCTGGCTCAACCCGCGCGGGCTGTTGTCGATGGGTGTTTCGGGTGGGTTTCTTACTTCGGACGTCGACTCGGGCACGGACGAGCCGTCGATCGAGAATGTATTCGACCCGATCGACGTGCCCGGCTCGGACTTTCTGAGAACGGACTACCTCGTGACCAGCGGCTGGGTCGAGTTCGACATCCGGGACAAATGGGCCGACCCGCCCGTGGGCATCGTCGCCCGCGTGACCGGCGAACGCTACGAAGACACCAAGTTGGACGATTTCGATTTCACCCGGGTCGTTGCCGACATCAAGGGATATATTCCTCTCGGGCCGCGTAGTCGCATTCTCGCGCTTCGCTTACGTACGTCGCATTCGATCGATGATGAAGACGACCAGGTGCCGTTTTATTTGATGGAAACCCTAGGCGGTGCCCAAACGATCCGTGGCTACGACGAATTTCGATTCCGAGACGAACGGAACCTCTACGTTTCGGCCGAATATCGCTGGGAAGTCTACCCCTTCGTCGACTTTTCGTTGTTCTTCGACGCCGGTAAGGTCTTTGAAGACCTCGACGACTTCAATTTCGGCAAGATGCACACCGGCTACGGTGTCGGTTTACGGATCCATACACCGGGCGGTATGGCGTTTCGTATGGATGTGGCCAATAGCGCCGAAGGGATCAAGTTTCATATCAGCGGGGGACCGACGTTTTGATGCGCGCTGCTGTTCTACTCTTGATCGGGCTCGGCGCCGCACAGGTCGAAGCCCAGAAGTTTTACCCCGACGATCCGTTGCTAACGGACAACGACAAGCTCGACGTTCCCGAAAAACCAGAGGAGATCGAGCTCTCCGACATGTATGACCGCTTCGGTCACATGTTCAAGGACTGGGGTGCATCTCCGATTGGAAGCGAGGCGGTCAACGTCAACACGCTCGACGAAGTGCCCGACAGCAGCTGGTTCACGAACCGTCATGGCGCGCGGCGTTTGAACATCGACCAACTCGGACGAGGGCCGAACCAGGGCGTCGGCCCCAACCCCGCGGAGACGTGGACGGTGTTCGCGAGCAAGAGTCAGGGACTCACCCCCGGCTTTCAGATTTACGATGAGCAAGGCGAGCGCTACATCATCAAGCTTGACCCCGTCGACATCCCTGAGCTCGCTTCCGCGGCGGAGATCATCGCGACCAAGATGTTCTACGCTCTCGGCTACAACGCTCCGGAGAACTACATCGTTCGTGTCAGCCCGGAGCGGTTCACCATCGAGCCGGGGACTCAGATCGAAGACAGCTTCGGCGACAAGATGCCGCTCACCGATTGGCGGTTCCGGCGCTCGATTCGCCTCGTGCCGCGGCTCGAGGACGGGTCGATCCGCGTGGTAGCGAGCAAGTACTTGTCGGGGATTCCGCTCGGGCCGTTCCGCTACTACGAAACGCGGAGTGACGATCCGAACGATGTCATTCGACACGAGGATCGGCGCGAGCTGCGCGGGTTGCGACTGTTCGCCGCCTGGCTGAACCATGACGATACCCGGGCTCAAAACACACAAGACGCGTGGGTGGAAGAAGACGGCGAACACTACGTGCGTCACTATCTTCTCGACTACGGCTCCACGTTCGGGAGCGGGTCGGTCGATATGCAACGGGCGGATCTGGGATTCAACTACTCGATCCCCTTCCGCGAGATGAAACGAAACCTTTTCGGATTCGGTTTCCGCGTGCCCGAGTATCGTCACGCGAAATGGCCGGCGTTTCCCGAGCACGAGGCGGTGGGTCGATGGGAAGGTGAGCTCTTCGACTGCGAAGGCTGGCGCAACGACTACCCGAATCCTGCGTTTTGGCGGATGACGGCGCGCGATGCGTTCTGGGCCGCGAAAATCATGATGCGGTTCACGCCGGAGGAGCTCGAGGCTATCGTAGCAACGGGCGAGTACACCAATCCGGACAACCCGGTCTACTTTCTCAAAGTGCTCCTCGAGCGTCAGCAGAAGTGCGGCCGCGTCGGCATCAACTCCATCAACCCACTCGACGAATTTCGTCTCGATGCGAATGCGCTCGAGTTCACGAATCTTTCGGAGAAGTACGGCTTTGTTGACGTGGACACTCGCTACGGCGTGTCGTGGTCGACCTACGATAACGAGCGCGACGAGCGGCGGGCCCTCGGTGGTCCGATGACACAGTCGGGAAATCGTATCGAGCTTCCCGAGGGTGGCCGAAATTTCCTTCTCGCGGAGATCCGCTCAATGAACGAAGACTACCCGCACTGGAGCACGACCGTGAGCGTCTATCTTCGTCCCAAGGCTACCGGCTACGAAATCGTCGGCATCGAACGAGAGAGCCCCGAAAAGTCGACATTCCCAATGAACTAAACCCTGTTCGAAGCAAGGAGATAAGTGGGATGGGAGGGGATATGGGGATGATTCGAGACGCGTTCGATGTGTTTTGTATCTCCAATGTCCCCTCCTATCCCCATATGCCCTTGCTTTTGAGTGATTGATGACGGATTGCATGCATCGTGTGGCGGGGGTTTGGGCGGTTGGGCTGTTATGTGCCAGCGTCGTGGCAGCGCAACCCCCACAGGCGCCACCGGTGCGGATCGGGGTCGTCATCGATGGACCCTGGGAGCGCAACGCCGAAGTCGAGGGGCTGTTTCAGCGAGAGATTCTCGATCTTCTGCGCGGTGAGTTCGAGGTCGTCTTCCCCGAGACCGCGCGCATCGTTGGCGACTGGACAGTGGCCACGGTGGAGTCGTCGCTCGATCGTCTCCTCGCTGATCCCAACGTTGATATCGTGCTCGCGATGGGCATCATCGCATCCGACCGGGCGTTTTATCGGCGAGAGCTGGATAAACCCCTCATTGCTCCGTTCGTTCTCGACGCCGAGATTCAGGGTGCGCCGCGCGAGGGGGGTGCCAGCGGGGTGGCAAACCTCAACTACCTCGCGTCGTCGATCACGATCGAACGGGACCTCGAAGTGTTCCAGCGGTTACGGCCATTCAAGAATCTCGTGATCTTGCACGGACCGTCGCTGAATGACGTTCCTGGAATCCGCACCCGACTCGAAGAGGTCGTCTCGGGATTCGATGTCGAGCTGACCCTCTTGGAAGTGCGAGCGCGCGCCGACGAAGCGCTCCCCCTGATCCCAAACGAGACCGATGCCGTATTCGTCAACCCCTTATTGCAGCTCGAGGAGGGTGAGCTCGAAAAGATTGCTCAGGGTCTCATCGAGCGGGGCCTTCCTAGTTTTTCACGCGTCGGTCGAAGCGAAGTCGAGCGGGGCCTGTTGATGAGCCTCACGGAGAACATCTTCGATCGTAGGACGCGCCGCGTCGCATTGAACTTGCAACGGGCGCTTCTCGGCGAAGATCCCGGTACGTTCGCGGTCGATTTCATCATGCGCGAAGAGCTCGTCGTCAACATGGCGACGGCGCGCGCCATCAACGTCTTCCCCAGCTTCGCGCTCGAGACCGTGGCCGAGCTCGTCGACAACGACCTCGCTCGGCCCGAGCAAGCTCGACGCTTGAACATCGAGCTCGTTGCCGACGACGCAGTGGCGGCCAACCGCGACCTCGTCGCGTTCGATGCCGGGGTCGCGGCCGGCGCTCAGAATATCCCCATTGCGAAATCTCAGCTTCTTCCGCAGCTCGATTTCGGCGCACAAGGGAGTGCTATCGACGTCGACCGTGCCGAGGCGACGGGAGCGGCGCAGTATCTGTTTGCACCCGGGTTGACGGTGACGCAGCTTCTTTATTCCGATCCTGTGTGGGCGAACAAGACCATCCAAGAGGATCTGCAGCGCGCGCTCGAATACGATCGCGAGACTCTCCGTCTCGATATCGTGCAACAGGCCACGACCACCTACCTCGACGTCATGCGCACGCTCACGAGCGAGAGGATCCAAAGAGAGAACCTCGGTCTGACCCGATCGAATCTCGAGCTCGCTCAAGTTCGCGAAGCAATCGGCGCGTCAGGACCCTCGGAGGTTTATCGGTGGGAGGCGCAAATCGCCGCGGATCAAAACCAGGTGATCCAAGCCTCGGCGCAACGCAATCTCGCGGAGATTGCCTTGAATCGTCTGTTGAATCGCCCTCTCGAAGAAGCGTTCACAACGGACGAAGTCGGCGTGAACGATCCGACGTTTCTCTACGTGCGCGCCCAGTTTTACCCCTACATTTCCAGCCGCGAGTACTTCGATACTACTCGCGATGCGCTTGCGCTGATCGGACTTTCCCAAGCGCCCGAGCTCATGGCGATCGATGCTGCCGTCGCCGCGCAACAACGTAGTCTCACTTCGGCGGGCAGAGCCTTCTACGTTCCCGATGTCTTCTTTCAAGGAAGCATCGACCACCAGTTCCGAGGAGGCGCCGGCGGCCTGGGCGCATTTCAGAGCCTGGGCGCACTGTTTCCTGACCTCGAGCTGACCCCTCCGAACGCTACCAACTGGTCGCTTGGCGTCGACTTGTCGCTGCCACTGTTCACCAGTGGCAGGCGCCCCGCCGTTCGCAAGCAGGACCAGCAAGCGCTGTCCGAGCTTCGCTTCCAACGAGAGGCCCTTGCACAACGTGTCGAACAACGCATTCGCTCGGTGTTGCACGAGGCGGGCGCGTCGTACGCCGGTATCCAACTCGCGCGCGACGCTGCTGAAGCGTCGGCTCGAAACCTGGATCTCGTAACTGACTCGTACTCTCAGGGCGCGGTCTCGATACTCGATCTCCTCGATGCACAAAATGCCGCGGTGTTGTCGGAAGAAGCGGCCGCGAACGCGGTCTACGATTTCCTCATCGATATGCTCGAGGTTGAGCGGAGCATCGGCAAATTCTATTTTCGCGCGAACCCATTGGAGCTCGAAGTGCTCTTCGAGCGCGTCGACCAGGTGTTTTTGGAGCGGGGCCGACAACCCCCGTCACGATTGAGGTAGATCGCATGATAGCTCGTAAGCTACTGCTGCTAGCGCCCGTCGTTGGCGCTTTCGTCCTGGGGGCGTGTGGAGGTGAGCAAGTCGTCTCCGAAGTGCCGCTTCGCCCGGTGCGAACTGTCGAGGTCCACTCCGCGGGCATGAGCCGGATGCGGACGTTCGCTGGTGTGGCTCAAGCGGACGTCGAGTCGAAGCTGAGCTTCCGGGTGGCCGGAAATGTGCGGCGTCTGTTGGTGATTGCCGGGGATACGGTGGAGGCGGGCCAGCTCATTGCCGAGCTCGACCCGACCGACTACGAGCTGCGTGAGCAGGAAGCAGGCGCGACGCTGCTTCAGGCGCAAGCGCAGGCACGGCAAGCGGATGCCGAATATGAACGGGTGCGTGGACTCTACGAGAATCGCAACGCATCCAGGAGCGACCTCGACTCTGCGCGCGCTCGTTCGGAGTCGACGCACGCGCAGATCGATGCCGCCCAGCAACGAGTCGAGCAAGCTCGTGCGCAGCTGTCCTACACCCGATTGCGGGCGCCGATAGCGGGCTCGATCGGCAGAGTTCCTGTCGAAGTCAACGAGAACGTCAGCTCGGGTGATGATATCGCTGTGCTCACATCAGGAGAGCGCCCCGAAGTCAACGTTCCCGTGCCCGAAAGCCTCATCGGCGAGATTGAGCGTGGAGCGTCGGTGCAGGTCGGCTTCGACGCGTTGCCAGGCCGCGTGTTCGAGGCGAGAGTCACCGAGCTCGGATTGATGTCGAGGACGTTGTCGACGACGTTTCCGGTGACGGTGCAGCTCGTCCAAGCAGAGCCTGACGTCCGCGCTGGGATGGCAGCGCAGGTTCGTTTCGCGTTCGCGGTGCAAAACCAGCGAGAGCGTTTCATCGTGCCCGCCCAGGCCGTCGTCGAAGATCGCGATGGACGTTTCGTCTACGTGGTCGAGTCGACGGGGAAGGGCGTGGCGATAGTACGCCGCCGAGAGGTGAGCATCGGAGAGCTCACCGCGGAAGGTCTCGAGGTGCTCGAGGGCCTCGTGGAGGGTGACCACGTTGTGACCGCCGGCGTTAGCCAGATCCACGACGGACTCGAGGTCAAGCCGTCTTTGTGAGCCTGAGTCTGAGATGAGCCTGACGCAAACCGCAATCGAAAAAAACCGTATCACCCTCGTAGCGCTGGCGGTCATCCTCGTGGCCGGTGTTCAGGCGTTTTTGAGCCTGCCTCGAGCCGAGGATCCCGGATTCATCATTCGCGTAGCTCAGGTCGTTACCTACTTTCCTGGCGCGAGCCCGGAGCGGGTCGAGCAGCTCGTCACCGACAAGCTGGAAAAAGCTATCCAGGAGATGCCGGAGATCGATTTTCTCTCCTCCGAGTCGAAGACGGGAACGTCGATCATCTTGGTCAGTATTCTCGAACGCTACGACGATATGCGACCTATCTGGGACAAGCTGCGCCGAAAGGTCGACTCGGCGCAAGGGGAGCTTCCGGAGACCGTGCGAGGTCCGTTTGTCAACGACGAGTTCGGCGACGTGTTCGGAACGATTATCGGCCTGACCGGCGAAGGCTACAGCTACGCTGAGCTCAAGGACATTGCTGACGATGTGCGCGACGAGCTGCTGCTCATTCCCGAAGTCGCCAAGGTCGACATCTATGGAGCCCAGGAAGAGCGGGTGTTCGTTGAGTACAATAACGCCCGGCTTGCGGAGCTAGGCGTCTCGCCGATGCAGCTGCGAGATCTTCTTGCCAGTCAAAACATCATTTTTCCGGGCGGTGATGTCCGCACCGAGTTCGAGCAGATCGTGCTCGAGCCATCCGGCAATTTCGAGTCGGTCGAGGGGTTACGAGCGACGGTCATCCGCCTGCCCGGACGAGAGGATCTCGTCTATCTCGGGGACCTCGCTGACGTATCGCGAGGCTATATCGACCCACCGACGACGACGACGCATGCGAGCGGCACCCCCGGCTTGGCGCTCGCGATCAGCTTGCGCGAAGGCGGCAACATCACCGTTCTCGGAGACAAGGTGCAGTCGTTGGTGGCGTCCCTGTCGAGTCAATTTCCCTACGGCGTTAATTTCGATTTTGTCGCGTTGCAGTCGTACCACGTGAACCGGAAAGTCGATGAGTTTGTCGGAAACCTCTTGCAAGCGGTCGGCCTCGTTCTCGTGGTGATGCTCGTGAGCCTGGGGTTTCGCACCGGGCTCGTGGTCGCCGCGCTCGTGCCGATGGCGATGATCATGGCGCTGTTGGTGATGTCGTTCGTCGGTATCGGACTCGACCAGATGTCACTCGCGGCGCTCATCATCGCGCTCGGCATGCTCGTGGACAATTCCATCGTGATGTCCGAGTCGATCATGGTGCAGATGTCCGAGGGCGCGAAGCCGGTCGCCGCCGCGATCGACTCCGCGCGCGAGCTTCAAGTTCCGCTACTGGTTTCCTCGGCAACGACCGCGGCCGCGTTTCTTCCCATCTATCTGGCCGAGTCGTCGACGGGTGAGTACACCGCGCCCCTGTTCAAGGTCGTCTCGATCACGCTGCTGTGCTCGTGGTTGCTGGCGCTAACGATGACGCCGCTTCTGTGTGTGTACTTCTTGAAGGTGAAGCCCCAGAAAACGGGTTTCGAATCGAAGTCGTACCGAGCCTATCGAAGTGCTCTGATTCTCGGCTTGAAGCACAAGGGCCTCTCTCTGGCGTTGATCGGGGTCGCGTTCATGGCCGCGTTGTATGGGCTCGGGTTCGTTCCCAATATTTTCTTCCCGCCCAACGACAAAGCGATCCTGACCGCGGAGTTGTCGCTTCCGGTCGGAAGTCCGCTTGCGCGTACCGAAGCCGTCGTTTCCGAGCTCGAGCGTTTCATGCGCGAGGAGCTCGCCTCCGGCGATGAGCGAGCGGAGGGGATCACCAATTGGGCGAGCTTCATCGGAGAAGGTGCGCCGCGTTTTGCGTTGTCGTACAACCCCGAGCCTCCAACCCCGGAATACGCAGTGCTTCTCGTCAACGGCACCTCTCGCGACGTGGTGCTCGACGAGATCATCCCCAAGATGGAGGCTTTCTGCTTCGAGAACTTTCCCGATCTGCGCGCGAGCATCGCGTTGCTGCCCCTCGGTCCCGCGGCGGCGGCGCCGGTCGAAGTGCGCGTCAGCGGTCGCGACGAAGACCAGCTGTTCGAGTTGGTGGAAGGCGTCAAAGCGGAGATTGCCGCGATTTCCGGGACGAAGAATATTCGTGACGACTGGGGCCTGCGAACGAAGAAGCTCCTGGTGAACATCGATCAACCTCGGGCGCAGCGTGCCGGGCTTTCGAGCCAAGACGTCGCACTCTCGCTGCAGACGGTGTTGACCGGCTACGAGACGACGCAGTATCGAGAAGACGACAAGGTGATCCCGGTGACCCTGCGCACGGTTGCGGCCGAGCGCTCGGATATCGGCAAGCTCGAGAGCCACAATATCTTTTCGCAGTCGACCGGAACCTCGGTACCGCTGAAACAAGTCGCTGACATCGAGGTCGTGTGGCAAACGGCGGTGATCTACCGGCGCGACCGACTCAAGACCGTAACCGTCCAAGCGGATGTGGACCAAGGGGTGAGCCCGGTTGAAGTGAGCTTTGCCATCGACGATTGGCTTGCCGAGGAAAGTGCCGGCTGGGCGCTCGGCAATCGCTATGAGCTCGGCGGAGACTACGAGAACTCGCAAAAGGCGAACGAGTCCATCGCGGCCAAGCTCCCGATCGCGGGTCTCATCATCGTGATGTTGCTCGTTGGCCAGTTCAACTCCGTGCGTCGGCCCGTGATCATTCTCATGACGATACCGCTTGGGTTGATCGGCGTTACCGTCGGGCTGCTGGTGCTCGATTCCTATTTCGGGTTCATGACGCTGCTCGGCATCATCTCCCTGGCCGGCATTGTCATCAACAACGCGATTGTGCTCATCGACCGGATCAAGATCGAGCGTGAGGAGAACGGGCTCGACGGAGCACGTGCCGTCGTCGAAGCGGCGCAGCGCCGTTTGCGCCCGATCTTGCTCACGACGGCGACGACGGTAGGAGGTCTGGTCCCCCTGTATCTCGGAGGCGGGCCCATGTGGGAGCCGATGTCCATCGCTATCATGTTTGGGCTCATGTTCTCGACCGCGCTCACGCTGGGGTTCGTCCCGATCATGTACTCGATACTGTTCCGCGTCAGTCACAAAGAATTCGTGTATTGACGCGCTCAACGGCTCTCAATAGGTGATCTTCCTTTCTGGTGCGCTTGTGGTGTAAATTTGGCGAGGCATCGTGGGGCTTCATTACTAATTGAAGTCCTGAGAACCGCTCTGTAGGAAAACTTCTGGGGAGGGAGTCGCGTCGCATGTCAGAACAGGGAGAATCCCGTAGCCACCACGGTCTGGACAACCACGGCATCGTTAACGCGAACGCCGTGTGGTGGAACCTGTCCACCCCGGCACTGTACGAGCACGCCGTTCAGAGGCGCGAGGGAATCCTTGCTCACCTGGGGCCGCTCGTCGTCCGCACCGGCCAGTACACGGGCCGCTCGCCCAACGACAAGTACATTGTTCGCGAGCCGGGGAGCGAGAACGAGATTTGGTGGAACGCCGCGAAGCCGTTCGAGCCCGAACACTACGAGAAGCTGAAAGCGCGACTCACTGCCTATCTTCAGGGGCGAGACCTGTTCGTTCAGGACTGTTACGCGGGCGCGCATCCCGACTACCAGATCCCGATTCGAATCGTGAACACTCGCGCGTGGCACAATTTGTTCGCGCGCAATATGTTCATCCGTGAGCTCGACCGAGACAAGCTCGCCTCCCACGTGCCCCAGTTCACCGTCATCGATGCGCCGATGTTCAACGCGGTTCCCGAGCAAGACGGAACGCGGTCTGAGGTGTTCGTGGTTCTGAACTTCGACAAGCGGGAGGTGATCATCGGCGGGACCGACTATGCCGGAGAGATCAAAAAGTCCATCCTCACCGTCATGACCTATCTTCTTCCGCCCAAAGACGTCCTGCCGATGCACTGCTCGGCGAACTACGGGAAGGACGAGAACGACTTGGCTATTTTCTTCGGGCTTTCGGGAACGGGGAAGACGACGCTTTCCGCCGATCCCGACAGACAGCTCATCGGCGACGACGAGCACGGCTGGGGCGAAAAAGGGGTCTTCAATTTCGAGGGGGGCTGTTACGCCAAAGTCATTCGCCTCTCGCGAGAAGGTGAACCCGAGATCTACGAGACGACGCGCATGTTCGGCACGATCCTCGAGAACGTTGTCGTCGATTCCAAAACCCGCCGACTCGATTTGGACAGCGATGTGTTCACTGAGAACACCCGCGCCTCGTACCCGATTTCCCATATTCCCAACGTGGCCAAGAGCGGTACTGGAGGTCAACCCAAGCAGATTCTCATGCTCACGGCAGATGCGTTTGGCGTCTTACCACCGATCGCGAAGCTGACGCCGGAGCAAGCGATGTACCATTTCCTCTCCGGCTACACCGCGAAGGTCGCAGGCACCGAGCGGGGCATTACCGAGCCCCAGGCAACCTTCAGCGCTTGCTTCGGCGCGCCCTTCATGTCGAGAAAACCCGCGGTGTACGCGAGGATGCTGGGCGAAAGCATTGCGAAGCACAACGTCAGTGTGTGGCTCGTGAATACCGGGTGGACCGGTGGTGCGTATGGTGAAGGGGAGCGTATGAAGCTCTCCCATACCCGGGCAATGGTCCGGGCAGTGCTCGACGGTTCTCTCGATGATGTGGCAACCGAAGAGCATCCGATTTTCGGCGTTCACGTGCCTCGCTCGTGCCCCGACGTTCCTTCGAGTGTTCTCGATCCGCGTTCCACCTGGGCTCACCCGGACGCCTATGACGCTCAAGCACGGAAGCTGGCCGCGATGTTCGATAAAAACTTCGAGCAGTTCCTGGAGGAAGTGTCAGAGGAAGTGCGCGCGGCGGCCCCGACGACAGCGTGATCGGCATGCGACGTACTGCGGACGGCATACGGGGTCTCTTCTTCGATTGTCGGGCTATCGTGCCTTCGTGTGAAGACTCATGAAGAAGCTGGTTCTCTTGCGGCATGGGCAGAGTACTTGGAACAAGGAAAATCGGTTTACGGGGTGGACGGATGTCGATCTCACGGAGCAAGGAATTAACGAAGCTCGTGAGGCGGGACGGTTGCTCCGACAGGAAGGCTTCGCGTTCGATATCGCTTATACATCTCTCCTCAAGCGGGCGATTCGGACTCTGTGGCTCGCGCTCGACGAGTTGGACTCGATGTGGATTCCGGTGCGGCGGAGCTGGCGCCTGAACGAGCGCCACTACGGCGCGCTCCAAGGGCTCAACAAGTCGGAGACCGCCGCCGAGCACGGAATGGACCAAGTCAAGATTTGGCGGCGCAGCTACGCCACGCCCCCGCCCCCGCTGGAGGTTGACGACGAGCGTTTTCCCGGCAAAGACCGGCGCTACGCGAACCTCGCCGAGGACGAGCTACCGAGAACGGAATGCCTGAAGGACACGGTCGAGCGCTTCCTTCCGTATTGGAAGGACACGATCGCCCCTGATGTCGCGCGGGGCCAAAGTGTTCTGATCGCTGCGCATGGCAACAGTTTGCGCGCCCTCGTGAAGTACCTCGACGGCATTGCCGACGACGAGATCGCTGAGCTCAACATTCCGACCGGGATCCCTTTGGTCTACGAGCTCGAAGACGACCTGACAGCAGTCCGCAACTACTATCTGGGCGACCCCGACAAAATAAAGCAAGCCACCGAAGCCGTAGCCTCCCAACTCACCAAAAAAGACTAACCACGGGCTCACGGAGGATGAAAGCTCTAGATACGGTTTTGGATGTTCCGCATTGCCTTCGACACATAGTCGCGGGTTTTGGCGTCGTCGTCGGTTTGCAAGCCCTGCAGCATCGCGAGGTTGTTTGCATCGCCGAGATTGCCGATGGCTTCGATGGCGTTGAGACGCGCTAGTTCGTACTCGTCGCCGAGCCTCTCTTCGACAGGACGGAGGTCTTCGCTACGTCCGAGGCGCCCGACGACATAGATCGCACACGCCCTCACCCAGGGTGAGCGGTGACGGGTGAGCTCGGAGAGCACTTCGTTGGGCTCCCGTGTCGGGAACTGGAAATAGGAGCTTCCGTGCTCAGCAATGACACGGGGGTTTTCGTGCTCGAACAGCGGCAAGATCCCTCCGAGCAGTACAGGTTCGACGCGCACCTCGAGCGCCTCGAGCGCGCTGGATCGAACGTATTTGTCTGGGTGGTGGATGTTGCTGAGAATCAACCTCATACCGGGCTCGGCGATGAAGACGGCTCGCAAGATCTGATGTGCGTTGCGTTTCGCGCGCGCCACGCGCTGTACGATAGAGTCTTTGAGCAGTGCCAGCGCGGGTTCGTCGTGCAGGTGAGTCAGGGTCTCGAGCCTCACCAGGTCGTAATAGGCCTCCTCCGCTTCCAGGGAAAGGACCGGGAGCAATGCCTGACGTGCCCGTTCGGTACCGATACGATCGAGGGCACGGATCACATACCGTCGCCCTTCGACGTCGGCGCTCCAGAGGGCGAGCGTCAGCATGTCGACCGCTGGCTCGCCGCACGACTCTAGTGCGCGAGCCGCGAGGTGCCGAGTCGCGCCGTCACCCTCCTCCAGGTAGTGAATGAGTCGTTCGAGAGCATCGCGGTCGCCGGAGCGCGCGAGGTCGAGAAACTGTTCCCGTTTCGCCGATTTCTTAGTCGCGAAAGACTCTGATGGAGCTAAGGGGTTGTCTGTCGCTCCGCCGTTGGGCGGATCCAACTTCTCGCTGCTCGGTTGTTCAACGTCTTCTCCCGTAGCCCCGGTCAGATCTTCGATCCGGAAGATACCGCTTTGGGCGATCGACGTCATCCCGCTGGCCCGAACCCGGGGGTCGCGGTCCTCGAGGCTCTTCCGCTCCGACGCCTCGTCCCGGCGATTCACCATTTTTCCTAGCGCCGACAGCATCCGAGCCTTCACGTCCGCGTTTTTTTCTTCTCGAAAACGCTCTACGAGGAGCGATGCGGCCTCTGGTTCCTTGAGCTCGCCCGCGACTTCCACGGCGAGCAGGCGCATGGATGTCTCGTCGTTTTCAAGGGCTCGCCTCAAGCCGGAGACGTGCGCCTGCGGTGCCGGAGTCTGCACCGCTCGCGTCATGATCGACGGGAACGCGAATCGAAACCGGCTCGTCTCCTTGAGCACGTGGACCAAGCTCTCGATGTAGTACTCCTTGAGCTGAACAGTGAGGAGCAGGAAGGCGCCCGCAAGGAGAATAGCTCCGCCCAACGCGTATTTGAGCGGTAGCGCCGTGCCGACGATGAGAAACAACCCTCCGAGGAGGACACCGAACGGTTCGATGAGGGTTTCCTTGAAGGCCTTCGCACGACCACGCCGCTCGCCCGGGATGGCGTTATAGACGAGGTCGGTGGAGGTCCGCACCAACGAGATGCGAAGGACCTTCTGTACAGCCCGCGATGCGAGAACAGCTTTGAAGAACATCCCGGCGATCTGACCACCACTCGTGATCCAAACGCCGCCGATCGCCAAGAAAGCTCCAAGAAACGTGAGCGGTGCCAACATTAGCCCGCGGGTGACTCCGATTGCGGAGATGATGCGGTTGGCGAGCCCAAACTGAACCAGCGCGCCGACCCCGAGAACGACCGCGTTCAGCACTGCGTAGAACGAGGTTAGCTCGTTGACGGAGCCGAAGTTTGCGTGAGCCGCTTTACCCATCAGGAAATCGAGAACCTGCGCGAGCAGAGCAAGAAGCAACAGGCAAAGCGAGAGAGTGCGCAACAAGTCGTTGCTGAGGGCGACCCTCAGGTCTTCACGAAGCCCCTTCCCAAGCTCTGCCATCCGGCCTTGCGAATCACGACGCAACGGAAGGCGCCCCCGCCATCGTTGTGCGACCCAAGTGACAGGAACGATAGCCACGGCCAAAAGGACGCCGGCGGTTGCGAGGAACGATTCCGTCGCGAAGTACCCCGCTAGAAGCGCGGTTGCACCTGACGCCATGAGCCCTCCCATCAAGCTGAAGCCGAGAAGGATTGGGAACAAGCGTTTCGCCTGCCGCATGTCGAACAGATCCCCGGCGAGCAGCCAGAACTGGAGAAACACGAGGCTCTTCATCACGTAGCAGGCGATGTAGAGCTCGCGATAGATGAGGGCCGGCGCGAGGTCGGCGAAAGAAGGCGATACCAGAAGAATCCCGGCGAACGCGATCAATATAACGCTGAAGAGCTTCGCTCGATCGAGGCGATCGATGATGGGGATGATGACGACGCCTACGAAGATGAGGGCGACCGCGCTTCCCATATACACTTCGGGAAGGGTGTCCGGTCCGAGGTGTCTGATGAGAAGGGCAGTGGCGCCTATATCGAAGAGGCTGTGGGCTGCAGCGAGCAGGAAGTGCAACAGGCCGAGCGAGAGGACGAGTCGTCGGTCATCCTCGAGGATGTTGAGAGCCTTAGCGAGTTTCAAGGCCGAGCCGTCGCGCTTGTTCCATTAGCTCGCGGTAGCGCTTGTCCGAATCGCGTAGTCGCCGGGTGAGCTCGCGGAACACTTCGAAGGCGATATCGGGGTAGTCCTGCACCGCCGAGCGAAAATCGTTCTTGTGCAGCACGAGAAGGCTCGTGTCCTCGTACGCGACCGCGGTCGCCGAGCGAGGCCGATCGTCAATGATTGCCATCTCGCCGAAATGCCCCCCGGCGCTATGGACGTCCACCTGCGTCGCCTCGCCCGCGACGTTCTGCTGAACGCTCACACGCCCGCTTCGCACCAGATACATCTCGTCGCCAAGATCCTGTTCGGCAAAAACGATCTCGTTGGCGCGGACAGTCTTCTCCTGGATGAAATCGGACAGCCGTTTCAACCCCTCACCCGGTACCTCGCGGAACAAAGGAGTGGTCTTCAGCGCCAGGATGACCTCCATCACCGAGAGCATGGCGGAGATTATATCTGTAATAAGCTCTTGTTCCGCATCCCCCCTCTCCCGCTTTTGCGGGAGAGGGTTCCCGAGCGTCCCGCCTTCGCTCTTGGAGCTTCGGCGAGCTCGGACATCCCTCCCTGGACATCCCCCTCACCCCAGGCCCTCTCCCCCCATGGGGGAGAGGGAGGGTCGGAGCGACGAGCTTCGCTCGCCGGGCAGTATTAGTCTTTCCCTACGCCGGCGTGGGGCGGTACCCCCGAAAAAGTGGGTTCGAGATCATGCGTTGAAAAAGAGTCGCTGTATCTGCAATGTAGGCAATGTCTTACGTTTTGCATCGTTTCCGGCTTCAGGCATGGCCTTTGCTATGTCTTCCGTGAGGCGATCCGCGGAAGTGGGAACCAATATCCTCAATGGAGAAGGCGCTGAACGAATCCGAAACGACGATCCCGGCACAGGGCGACACACGAGCGACCGAGCAAGTGCCGACCGAAGACATCGGCGGTGGTGCAATCAGCGCCTTGTTTGATGGTTCTGAAGTCATCACCCCGCCGTCGACGTCGAGCGTCCCGACTCCGAGCGGCCAGGTTCCCTGTTATCGCGACGAAGGGGAGACGATCCACGGCATGCTCGCCGTCAACCGTTCGCTGGCAGTTCTCTTTGTAGATGCGTCAACCCTTGCCGATATCGAGCACGACTACGGAGCCGCGATCTACGAGCAGGTCCGAGCGATCCTCACGAACTTGATCTTGGACATGAGGGGGGTCGAGACCCGACGCGATGACCTCGTGACCGTCAGCGAGGACCATGGGGACACGTTTCTGATCTTCTTGTCGAAGAAGCGAGAGGAGCGGCCTTTCGGACACGGCGATCTGGAAACGATGGCGGACCGCATTCACGAATACCTCACGCGGCGATTGACGCGCATGACCAGCTCCTATCTCCGTCGACGGCTCAAGCTCGGCATCGGTTACAGCCTCGTGCTGTACAACCCGCTCATCAACTCCGACCGGTTGGTGCTGCAGCTTATCGAGGAAGCGCGGCGCATGGCCGAAATTCAGGACTACCGATTGTCCGTGAAGAGCAAAGAAGTGCTGCAGGAGATTATTCTGAAAGAAGATGTGCGCACGGTGTTTCAGCCCATCCTCGATTTGAGATCGCGTAAGACCCTTGGTTATGAGGGACTCACTCGCGGCCCGCAGGGTACCGAAGTCGAAAGTCCCTACATGTTGTTTGACATCGCGACGGAAGCCGAGCTCGTCTTCGAGCTGGACCGGTTATGTCGCCGCAACGCGATTATCTCGGCGGCGGAGTTGAAACCCCATCACAAGCTTTTCGTAAATCTTCTGCCGACGACGATTCGAGACCCGGAGTTTCAGGGCGAGCAAATGCTTTCGTTCTTGAAGGAGAACAATCTGGCGCCCTCGCGAATCGTTCTCGAAATCACCGAACGTCTCGCGATCGAAAACTACGATTTGTTCCTGGAAGCGATGAAGACCTTCACGGATCTCGGGTTCGAAGTTGCCATCGACGATATGGGGGCGGGCTACTCCGGCCTCGAGAAAATCGTGCATCTGAAACCGAGGTATCTGAAGTTCGACTTGATGATGGTGCGCGACATCGACACGAGCTTCGTCAAACGTGAGATGTTGAAGGCAATTCACTCGTTGGCCCAGAACGTCGGCGCCGACGTGATCGCTGAGGGCATCGAACGAGTAGAGGAGCTCGAAACGCTCGTGGAGCTCGGTATCCCGTACGGTCAGGGATTCCTCTTTGCCCGGCCCAAGCCCCGATTCATCGAAGTGCCCGCCGTCGAGCACCGCATCGTCAACGAAGTCCCGGGCCTCATCGTGGACTAAACTGGCTTACCCTCCGTGTGCTCCGAGCCTCCGTGGAGAGACTCAGTTGTCGTCGGCGGGGTTGTCTGCGTGCGCGGACAAGCGCTCCAACGTTTCGTAGGGGACGCTTAGCGAGAGCTCAACGGCGTTTTCGAACTGGTCGATCTGGACCGAGTCGAGCACGGATCGGATGTCGGCGTTTCCGCCCTGCTGCAGGCTTCCGAGAGCGACGAAGCCACGAACGACCTCAGCAAGCTTGATGGCGGAGTCGAGGTTCGCGGCCAACCCTCGGGCGCGAAGCGCGACGTCGGCGTCGAGCCGGCCGGAAATCGCCAACGATTGGATCGGCGGGATCTGGCCGCCTTGAGGCAGCACGCCCCCGAAACCCTGCTCGGGCGCGGCGGAGATCCAGAAAGTGTCGTTCAGGAATGTATCTTCGCCCCAATTCTGGTTGAGTGCGGCGACGGCAGATGGCGCGCGGCCCTGCCCGGTATCGAGCATTTGCCGAATGTAGTGGCGATCGCCCATCACGAGGGTGTCGCTGCCCAAGAACGCGAGCGCGGGCTTGTCGCCAATGCCGACGGGCGCGGCGTCTTCGTCACCCGCGTCGTCCCAGCGTCGGACCGGGTAGTAAATCGTTGTTCCCTGGTAGTCCTCGGTCTCGACATCTGCGAATTCTCGGAGCTTCGTGAGGAGACTTGGGGCATCGAACGCGCCCTGGATAGAGACTCCCCAGTTCTCCGGCGTGGGACGTCCGCGTGGGGCACTGGCGTTGCTATCCGAGTCGCTTGGATCATCGCTCGTGACGACGGCGAAGCTCAACCGGTAGAAGTCGTTCAGCGGATCGAGTCCTGTCGTCTCACGGAATTCTGCGAGCTCACCGCTCGAGCCGCGCGCCTCCAGTGCCTGTTCCCAGGCCTCGCGAAAAGGACTATTGAACAGTGAGGTGAGGTCTACATGTCCCACGACACTCGCGCCCGCGGGCATCCACTCCATCGTGGCGGGCGGAGCCGGTGACTGCGCCTCGACGCCGGAGCTTCCGACGTAGGCGATGGCGCCAATCCCGAGTCCGGCGACGACGGCGCCGATGGCTAGGGTCAGGATCCAGCGAGACTTCTTCATGACATTCTCCTCGACAGCGTGATGAACGGAAAGACGGAATTTCGGCGGCTTATGTTCCATTATCCGCCTTCGCGTCCATTCTGTAAAACCATGATGGCCGCTACGGCGGACGGGTCCGCCTTCGCTGCCGATCTGTAGAACCGCCGTGGTGTGCGACACCAACAGCGTGAAACGAAGCCGACATCACAGTTCTTTCTTGGTGAAGATCCAGACGGCGAGCGCGTGGGTTGCGGTGCCAATCGCCAGGAGGGCGACAACGGCTTCGAGGCCGGAAGAGCGTTGTCCGATGAGTCCAGCGAGGCTACTTTGGAAGCTCTCGTGTGGCATCAACGAGTGCATGTAGTGGGTGACGGTGAGGTAGCGGATCGCGCCCGGTACGATCGACGCAGCGGCTTGCCAACCGAAGACGAAGAACAAGCCGAACAGCAGCGGTCTTTTCAACACCGTGCCGGCCAGAGAGAAGAGGCCGCTGTAGGCAAATATTCCGAGACTCGCTGCCATGAGGTCGCGCACGAGTGTCGGGAAGCGGCTGCCGAGCTCTTGCCAGCCACTTCCGGCGAGCGTCAAGTAGTAGCAGAGTACGAACGGTGGCACGAACAAAAACATCACGATCATCAGGTTCCCGAGCATCTTTCCGACGAGAAGGTCTCGCCGCGCAAACGGTCGCGTGAGGAAATAGTGCAACGTTCCAGCCTCGGCGTCATCGATAACGACGCCGCTTGCGTAGAACAGGGTTAACATCGGCGCCACGAACGGAAGGCTGACGGCCGCCGTCAATATCGAGAACACTCCGAAGCTGGATGTCTGAGCGGCGAGCTCGAGCGCGACGGCTGCCCGGTACACGAGCGCCATCAGGACCGGTGTCGTCGCGAGTATCGCCATGCCTGCCGTGCGGGGGGAGAACAAGAGTTGAGAGAAACTCCACTGCGCCACGAGAGGAATTCGTGCCGTCATCACTCGACCAAGTAGTGAAACACGGCTTCGAGATTGTCATCGGGAGAAGAGACCTCGTGGATGGTTCCTTCCTCCTCGAGCACGTAGTTGGCGAGCAGCTCGTAGAAACGATCGGGCTCTCGCGTCTCGAGCTTCACTTGTTGGAGCTCTTCGGAAAACGAAATCGAGTGCAGCCCAACTTGATCGAGCAGACGCCCGGCGAGTCGTCGCGGCTCTGGAGTCGAGATCAGTATGTGATGCGGATGGGCATCGATGAGTCGCCTTATCTCGTGGATGTTCCCGCTCGCCATGACCTTGCCCGCCGTCATCAGGACGACCTCGCGCGTCATCAACTCGACTTCGTGAAGAATGTGGCTCGAGACGAGAACGCTTTTGCCGCGCGCGCCCCAATCGCGAATCCAATCGATGACTTCGTGACGTCCTACTGGGTCGAGCCCGGTGAGTGGCTCGTCGAGGACGAGAATCTCGGGATCGTGCGCCATCGCTTGCGCGATACGCAGCCGTTGCTTCATTCCGCGTGAGAAGGACGTGACCCGACGCTTGCTTGCGCTTTCGAGACCGACGTCGTGTAACGCCTTTCGCGCGCGCTCGCGAGCAGCGTTCTCGTCGAAGCCGTGGAGGCGCATCAGATATTCGAGCCAGTCGCTCGCGTTGACCCGTGCCTGGAATTCTTCCTCCTCGGGGACGAGTCCCAGCTTTCGATGGACGTCGGGGTTGGCGAACGGAGCCGCGCCGAAAACAGAAACCGTGCCCGAGCTTGGTCGGAGGAGTCCTGTCACGAGCTTGAGGAGTGTGGACTTTCCGGCGCCGTTGGGTCCGAGTAGTGCCGTCACTCCGGATTCAAACGTGAGATCCACACGGCTGAGCCCGAGGACGTTGCCGTACCATCGAGAAACCGCGCAAAGCTCGACGACGGGCGGATTCACGAGGACACCTCGGCGGAGCGGAGCCGCCACCGGAGTATCGCGAGCGAGATTCCCATTCCGAGCGCCATCGCTGCCAGGGAAGCGAAGGGGGCGCTGCCGGTGGAAGTATTGCCGAAAAACACGTGACCCGAGTCGACGGTGGCGTCGATCATACTGAGAAACGCTGGCGGGTCGACGATGCGAAGTCGCGACAGCGCCTCCAGAAAGATGGGGCCGGCTAGAGCGAGCGCACCAAATCCAGCGCCGGCAACGCGTGGGCTGCGCGAGAGGCTCGAGACGGCGAGAACGACGAGCGTAAAATAGAGACAAGTCCAAACGCTGTAGCTGACGACAGAGAGCGGCAGTAATGGAGCGGCTTTGAACAGAACGAAGTCTTCGGCAAGGAAGACATGGGCGAGCAGTAGAGTCAACGCAGGTGCCAGCGTGACGGCCAGAAGCGCGGTCATTACCGGAATCGCTTTTCCAATCACATAGTCAGAGCGCGAGATTGGCTTCGAGAGGTAGACGACGAACGCCCCGGAAGAAAGATCGGCGGATATCGCGCTGGCGCCGGCGTACAGCGCGATGAGGAGCACCGGCAGAAAGACGACCTGCTGCGACACGAAATCTTGCCACAGCAGGGCGTCGATGGTGAGGAACGGGAACGCGTCAGGAAATTTCCGTGCGACGAAGATTTGCGCTCCGCGGACGATAGCAGGGATCCACGATACGGCGAGAAGGAGTAGAAATGATCGCCGCTTGAGAAGTAGGGAGCCTGAAGAGCGCGCCATCGCAACGCTTCTCGCAAGTCGCGAGCTTCGCTCGCCTTCGAAGCGTTGATAGGTGAGATCGTGAAGAGGCATCAGGAGGCGTGTGGAGGATCGTTGTCGACCGCGGTTAGGAATTTGTCTTCGAGACTCGACTCGAACCGTCTCAAGTGCCTTATCTCGGCGCCGACCGAGCGCGCGGCCTCAAAAAGGAATCGCGTCGATGGCTCGGCCATTGAGTCGGCTGGCGACAGCGTGATCCGCAGCTGGCCGTGGCTATCTTCTTCGATGGCTAGCTCGCGTGTCGAAAGCTTGTTACGAAACGCGCCGGGCGAGTCTTCACGGACCCGGACTTCGTAAACCCAGCCTGGCTGTTGTCGCAGTGCGTCGAGTCGTCCTTCGAGCGCCAGCTTGCCTTTGTCGAGCACGACGACGTTCTCGCAAACTTGCTCGACGTCGTGGAGCAAGTGCGTGGAGAGCATCACCGAGACACGCCTTTTTCCGAGGTCGCGCACCAAGTCGAGCATTTGCCGGCGGCCCACCGGGTCGAGGCTACTCGTCGGCTCGTCGAGGAGTACGAGCTCGGGATCGTGCACGAGCGACATGGCGAGCTTGGTCCGCTGCTGCATTCCGGTGGAAAACTCTTCGACCAATCGATAACGTGCATCGCCCAACCCGGTGAACCAGAGCACGTCGTGCGCCCTGGCGAGCGCGTCGCTGCGGCGGAGGCCACCGATTTCGCCGGCGAGCGCTACCATTTCGACCGCTGTCAGCCCCGGGATGAAGACACTCCGCTCCGGAAAATAGCCGAGGCGTTGCCGCAAGGAATGCGGGCGGCCGCGCACGCGCGTGCCAAGGACGTCGAGGCTTCCATCGCTCGGCTCGAGAAAACCGAGCAGCGTCTTGAGCAGCGTGCTCTTACCGGCGCCGTTGGGACCGAGCAAGCCGGACACGCCTTCGGGTATCTCCACGCTCAGCGCGGACAGGGCTCGGTGCGGGCCGTAGTGAACGGTGAGGCCGTTTGTTGTGAGGACTGCCATGATTTCGATTGCCTAGTGGACTGTAACAGTAATTCGTTGCGCAAATCGCGAGGTCATTTTGTGGGCTGGCAAGGCGTGATGACGACGATATATCTAGATATTTGCCGCCTTCCGCAGCGAGCTTGTCGAGCGGGGTGGTTGATGGTTGAGCCGTTGCGTGTCCGATGTCGCTCGTTACGAAGCGGAGTGGACGGACGAACGTTTTCGGATGGAGACTTTTCGATGACCCGTCACCTCTCGAGCGAAGCCGGCGAAATCAGCGTTCGCAACCTCGTTGAGCTCGCCTTTGTGTTCCTCGCGATGGTCATCATTTTTCAGATCGCGCCCGTGGTCATTACCCGAGTGAGCTTTCTAAACGAGCTCGAGGTGATTGCCAACTCGCCCGTTGAAGAAAAGGCTTTCCAACTGCGACAAAAAGTGCTTCGAGCCGCAGAAGGTCGTACGATTGCTCTCAATGCCGACGAGGTTCACGTCGTGCGCGATCAGGCGAACCGTAAAACGACGATTGACCTGAGCTACGAGTTGCACTTGAATTTCTTTCCCCGTTTCACATACGTCTGGAAAGTGCGCGACCACGTCGAGGCGCTTCTGTTGTGACGGTGGCCGGCCGGGCGACGGAAGGGTCGATCTAGCGAATTCGTCGGTCCACAGATCTTGTGAACGTTAAGTCCGTTTGCTATGATTACTTAGCAGATTTTTCTCGATTATCGAGGCCCGTATTGCGTGACCACGAATGTGACGAAAAGGTGAATCAAACGGTTCGCCATCTCGAGAAGAGTATCGAGCAGGCGATCGGACGCTCACCGCACGTCGAGGAATGCCTGGCCCGCCTTCGCGAACAAGGCTACGAGGTGTCACTGGTGTTGCAAGCGACCCTCGCATACGCTCGACTAGGCGAGCTCGACGAGAAAGAGGTTGATGAAGTTGCCGGTGTTCTCGAAGACGACGACGCCGATTTTCGCATGAGCACGCTCGATCGAAAATTTCTACGATCTCTCAAGATCGCGGTGGATGAAGAGTGATGGGCATTTCGCCGTGAGGGGCAGCTTCCTAGCGTCATCAGCTTCGGGTCAACATTCTTCTCCTTGGCTCCACTCAGCTTCGCTGTTTGAAGGCTTCGGTGCCGGCGTAGCGGGCGACGTCGAATAGCTGCTCTTCGATTCTCAGCAGTTGGTTGTACTTTGCGACGCGGTCGCTTCGGCTCGCCGAGCCGGTTTTGATTTGGCCGCTTCCGATGGCGACCGCGAGGTCGGCGATCGTCGTGTCCTCGGTCTCGCCCGAGCGGTGGGAGACTACGGTGGTGTAGCTGTTTTTGTGCGCGAGGTCGACGACATCCATCGTCTCGGTCAGGGTTCCAATCTGATTGAGCTTGATCAGGATCGAGTTGGCCACGGACCCGTCGATTCCTTCCTGAAGTCGCGCCGTGTTCGTCACGAACAGGTCGTCGCCGACGAGCTGTACCTTGCTGCCGAGCTCGGATGTCAGCTCGGCCCAGCCGTTCCAGTCGTTCTCGTCGAGGCCGTCTTCGATGGAAACGATTGGGTATCTCGCGATCCAGTCCGTGTACCTCGCCACGAGCTCGCCGGATGTGAGTCTCGCTCCGCTTAGGATGTAGTGGCCGTCGTCGTGCAGCTCGCTGGCTGCGACGTCGAGCGCCAGAAAAATCTCTTCTCCGGGCTGGTAGCCGGCTTTTTGGATCGCTCCGACCAAGAGCGAAAGGGCTTCGTCACTCGAATCCAGGCTCGGTGCGAAGCCGCCCTCGTCACCGACTGACGTCGACAGTCCGCGTTCTTCGAGGATGGATTTGAGCGCGTGAAAGGTCTCCACGCCGGCACGGAGCGCATCACTAAAGCTCGGCAGCCCCGACGGCACCAACATGAATTCCTGGACATCGAGGTTGTTGTTCGCGTGGGCGCCGCCGTTGACGACGTTCATCAGCGGGACCGGGAGCAGGCCGGCCATGGGACCGCCCAAATAACGAAATAGGGGCAAGTCGAGAGCGTCCGCCGCGGCCCGCGCGGTCGCGAGGGAGACCGCGAGAAGCGCGTTCGCTCCCAGGCGTTGTTTGTTCTCAGTGCCGTCGAGCTCGATCAGGAGCCTATCGATGAGGACCTGTTCGAGCGCATCCTCCCCAACGAGCTCGGGAGCAATTTGGTCCATTATGTTCGAGACCGCTTGGGCGACCCCTTTGCCTCCGAAGGTCTCCGGGTCGCCGTCTCGTAACTCGACCGCCTCGTGCTCTCCGGTTGAGGCACCCGACGGTACCGCCGCACGGCCAAAGCCTCCGCCCTCGAGGCTCACGTCTGCCTCGACCGTTGGATTTCCCCTGGAATCAAGGATTTGCCGAGCCTCGATGGTTACAATGGTTGTCATGAGATCCCTTTCACGAAGCTGCGGGCTGCTTGATTGACAGGCCCGATGCCCTGTGGTATTTAACAGAGTAGCATCGAAGTATCTTATCCAATGCCGACGGGAGTGTCTCTACCCACAGGTCTTTTTCTCACTGATTTGTACTCAGAAGCTCTACTCAGAGGACGAGGCATTCCCAGGGGAATGCAATCATGATCAGAATGCGCGCGACCAGCACCCTCATAGGTTTGGGGTTACTCCTTGCCTCCCAGGCTTCCGCGGAAGCCCCGGCGAGGTTGGGGATCGAGCTCGAAGGGATCGTCAAGGACGAGTCCGGAGCGCCGCTCGTCGGAGCTGTTGTCTCGGTGTTTGGGAAGAACTTGGCCCAGGGAGCTCGCATTGCGGTGACGGACGACTCCGGGCAATTTCAAGTCGATAGTGTGCCGCCGGGAATGTATCGGCTCCGCGCGTATCTCTCGGGCTTCCTCCCCTCGGCCTTGGCACAGGTCGTCATCGAGGAAGGTGTCGAGCGGGTAGGCGCGGTTTTGATGAGCCTCGCTGCTCTCGAAGGAGAGGATGCGCCGCCGGAGGGATCTGAGCTGACGAAGCGTACCTTCAGCGAGCTCAATTGGCTCATGGCACACGGGGATCGCAACGTTTTGAAGAGAGATGAGTGGGCGCTGCCTTCGGCATTGCTCGAGAGCGATGAGTCGTTCTCCTTCCGCGATCCTGACGTTGGACTGAGCGGAGAGTTCGGTGTTCGAGCCGCGTCGTACGACCAGGGGCTCGATGAGTTCCCCGGAAACGGGGCCGGCCTCGATGGGCGACTTGCCTACGCGCGGTTGTTTATTCCGACGCAAGACAACGGTCGGTGGCTCGTCAGTGCGCAGGTTCTCGAGTCTGCGCTATCGTCTTGGGCTGGTCGGGCGGAGTACAACACGGGCGATCTCAATGGGCACGTGCTCAATGCGGGCGTGACGTATGGGAACTTCCTCTACGGAGGCCTCGAGGAGTACCGACCCCCGGAGGCCGCGCTCACGCGGCAGCCCGTCGGGCAACGCTCCGCCGAGTGGTTTGGATCGGTCTACGCTGCGGACACGTTCGCGGTCGGCTCGACCTCGGTTCAGGCGGGTGTCGCCTATCAATATTTCGGGTTTCTGCAGGAATCGGCGTATGCGTCGCCGCGTATCGAAATTGCCCACCCGATAGATTCGAGCGGTCGAACCGTCGTTAGGGGCGCGGTCGACTACCGCGTGCTCGCACCGGGGGGAGAGGACATCGGTCTTTTGTCCCGTGTCGCCTACACCGACGTCTACGGTCCCTCGCCATCGACACGCTCCACGATGCGTGCGGAGCGCACCGCACGCTTCCAACTCGGGTTCGAGCGGGAATTCACGGGTCGCACGCGTGTTGGCGTGCGCATGTTCCAAGAGAGTGCCAACGACCAACTGGTCAAGCTCTACGCGAAGGACAACGCTGCTTGGGCCGGCTCGGGTCACTTCACCGTCGGGAACAAAGGTGATTTTCGGACGCGCGGCGTTGGTCTTTCGGTCTCGCAGAGCTTCGGCGCGATGGAAGGAACCGTCGGTTACACGTTCGGAATGGGGCGCGCGCTGTCCGGCCTGCTCGCGGGCGGATCGATCGAACTCAAACGCGATTAACCGCTGCCTATCGGTTCATCTCTCACCCGACGTTCGCTCCGAGCGGAGACGGGTTCTCGAGCGGGACGAGCCAGGACTCCCGGTTCAATATCCAAGTTTTCCAGGTACTCCCCTTCGTCGGCTGGAACGGCACGAGTTGGGAGTTGATGGTCGCGGTGAGAAACCTCTTTTACGAGGATCTCGAAGACGTCTCGATCTTGGACGAGATGGCGGTCATTGATGCGCCGCGCCGCGTCCTCGGCGGCGTCACCGTCCGTTTCTAGTCCGGTCTTTACCATCCTGTATCCGCTACCAGGCGGGGCTTTTATCTCCAAGCAACGGATCGCGATTATCCCCCTCTCCCCTCTGCCTTAGACGGCCACTCCGCGCGGGATAACCGCTCCGACCAAGGGATCGGCGATCCCTTATTTTGGATTTGAAATCCAATTGGTCGGATCCGACGGGATGGAGGTTCGACGTGCCCGATAGTAAATTGCTATGATTGAGTGACTTACATCATTGTCGCGAAGCGGCCGCGCGGTATAGAACTTGCTTTGAGTCACCTGTGAGGTTATTACAAATTGGCGAAGCGTGATTCGGGGTCGTGGAAGGTTGCGCTCGCACTGATCACGGGCGCGATCCTACTGACGCTCGCCGTTCATAACATTCAGCAGAAATCGCGCTTCGAGATTCTCGACGACGGTGTCTTCTGGGAGCAGCGCGATGGGCGTCTTACGGCAATCCGCATCGACCCCGATGGGCCGGCGTTTCGGGCCGGGCTGCAGGTTGGCGATGTCCTGGTATTGCTCGATCACGAGCCGGTCGCCCAAGCCACCGACGTTCGCCAAGCGCTCGACGGTGCCAAAGGTGGCCAGCAAATCACGTATCAGATCGTCCGGGAACGAGCCCAAGAAGCGCTCGCACTCACCGTCGAGCCGCTCCCGACGGGTAACGTTCCAGTCTACTATTTCCTCGCGGCAGTCGGGATTTTCACTCTTGGCGTGGGTACCTTTGTCTACGTTCGACGCCGGGGCGTCGCCGCCACAGCGCATTTCTACATGCTGTGCTTGTTCTGGTTTCTTGCGTTCGGCTTTTCGTTTACCGGGGAGCTCGACGGCTGGGACCGGGCGTTTTTCTGGATGGACGTCGCGGGGCTTTTGTTCTTTCCCCCCATTTTTCTGCACTTTGCTCTGTGCTTTCCGACCAAGCAAACCCTCGTCGAGGGCCGTCCTTGGATCCTCTGGGCGGTCTATGTCCCGGCGGCGCTACTGCTCTACGTAAGGGTCACCGGTGAGATAGCGTTTTTTTCAGAGCTTGCCTGGGGAGACCGACTCTTCATCGGGACGAGCAGATTCCTCGATCGTATGGTTCCCGTACACATCGCGGTGATGTCTATTCTGGCTTTCGTTTCGTTCGTGAACGCCCATCGCAAGGCGCGCAGCATCACTGTCAAGAAGCAGACGAAATGGATCGTGTGGGGAACCGGCTTCGGGACACTTCCTTTCGCGCTCGGGTACGCGCTGCCGTATGTGTTCGGTGTGACCCCAAGCGTTTTGATGGAGCTTTCGGTTGGAGCGCTTGCACTCATCCCGCTCTCCTTCGCCTACGCGATCGTCAAGTATCGCCTGATGGACGTCGAAGTCCTGTTCAAGCGGGGCATGGTGTTCACGCTCGCGACAGCCGCGGTCGGAGGGCTGTATCTGGCGATGTTTCTCGCTGGTGTGAATTATGTCGTGGGCGACCAGCACAGCACGGTTCTCGCGCTGTTGTCCGCGATCGTGATCGTGTTGCTCTTCACTCCGATCAAGAGTCGCATCCAAGACGCGATCGATAGGCTGTTCTATCGAGAGCGCTACGACTATCGACGCGCCCTGCTCGCGTTCTCACGAGATCTCAACGCCCACTTGGACCTCGATCATTTGTCGACACGGTTGGTGGAGCGCGTTGGGGACACCTTTGAGGTTGAGAAGGTTGCCCTCCTGGTTCCGTCGATGGACGGGCTTCGCGTTCAGGCGGGCAAGGGACTGACCGCGCAGGAGTGGAAGAGCGTTCACATTTCCGAGACGTCGCCTTTGTACACGCGGCTCGCGAATGGTGAGGCGGTTTACTACGGCGAGTTCGACTGGAATCCTTCGCGGAACTTCACTCGAGGTGAGGACGGAGAAGTCGTCGCGATCGAAGATCTTCAGTATGCGATTCCGTGCCGCTCGCAAGAGAAAGTCGTTGGCGTCATCCTGCTCGGTCGGCGTTGGGACCAAAGCGCACTGTCGACCGAGGACATGGACCTTTTGGACATGCTCTCCGGGCAGGCGGCAACCGCGCTCGAAAACGCTCGGTTGTATCGTTCCCTCGAGCGCAAAGCCGCGGATTTCGAAGCGCTCAAAGAACACAGCGAGAACACGATTGAGTCTCTCGACGCCGGGATCCTGGTGCTTGACCTCTCCGGAAACGTCGTGCGCTTCAACCGTGCGCTCGAAACGCTCTACGGGCTTGCGCGAACCGACGCTATCGGGCGGTCGTTCGAGACGTTATTTCCGTCGTCGCTTCGGGAAACGCTGGAAGCCTCGATGGGCAGGAACTGGTGGACCCGGGGCGAAGCGGTCGGCATCTCGCGCTTGAACTTGGCGAATCTCAACGGCGAGGACAAGGTGGTCAAGCTCCAGGTTGCGCCGTTTCTTACGGAAAAAGAAAAGCCTGAGGGAACAATCGTCATCTTCGAAGACGTGACCGACCGCGTCGAGCTCGAGACGCAACTTCAACTCCGCGAGAAGATGGCCTCACTGGGTCTTCTTGCCGCCGGGGTGGCTCACGAAGTCAATACTCCGTTGACCGGCATTAGTAGTTTCACCCAAATGCTTCAGGACCAGACGGACGTTGACGATCCGAAGGCGAAGCTTTTGGACAAGATCGAGCGGCAGACCGAGCGCGCGTCGAAGATAGTCAATAACCTCCTCAACTTTTCTCGGCAAGGCCGGGGCAGCTTCGTCCCCGTCAACCTCAATAATGTCATTCGCGACGTGTTGTCATTGCTGGAGCATCAGCTGACCCGTTCTCGTGTCAAGGTTCGGCTCGAGCTCGCCGAAGAGTTGCCGGAGGTGATGGGTGATGAGAACAAGCTTCAACAAGTGTTTCTCAATCTGATCCTCAACGCCGAGGATGCTTTGCCTTCGGGCGGGTGGCTGACATTGGCGACGTGCTGTCAAGCCGACGAAGTGATTGCGACGATCTCCGACACCGGCCAGGGAATCAGCCAGGAAGACATCAAGCGCATCTACGACCCATTCTTTACCAACAAACGGGCCGGCTCGAGTGGCACGGGATTGGGTCTTTCGATCACCTACGGCATCATCCAGGAGCATTCGGGCCACATTCAGGTGGAAAGCTCGATAGGCAAGGGAACGAGTTTTTCGGTTCGCCTGCTACAGGCCGAGGCGTGGGTCGAGCGGCCTGCGTTTCGCGGGGCCCGACCGAGCCGTTAAACCTCAGACCGAATGCGCAATGCTGAGCGACTTGGACGCAACGGAGAGTCGAGCGAGAATGGTGTCTGAGCATGTCTGAGACGAATCCCGGAACGATCCTCGTCATCGATGACGAAGAGGTCATGCGTGAAATCCTGGAGTCTGTCCTGAGCTCGGAAGGCTACCGGGTCAAGCTCGCGGCCACTGGCGAGGAGGGGCTCGAGATCGCGTCGCGCGAGCCTATCGATCTGGCGATCGTCGATGTGATGCTGCCCGACCAATCCGGGATTGATGTACTTGCGGAGCTCAAACAAGCCGATCCAGAGTTGGTCGCGGTCATGATCACTGCGTTCGCGTCCGTTGAGACCGGGATCGATGCGATGAAACGCGGCGCGTTCGACTATGTGATGAAGCCGTTCAAAAACGACGAGCTTCGTGTCGTCGTTGCGAACGGCATGAAGCAGCGCCGTCTCGTCGACGAGAATCGCACTTTGAAGGCCGCTTTGAGTGATCGACAGCGCTTCGACGTTCTGGTGGGCAAATCTCCGCGCATGCAAGAAGTCTACGCATTGATCCAGCAAGTGGCGCCGTCCAAAAGCACCGTCTTGATCAGCGGGGAAAGCGGTACCGGAAAAGAGCTCGTCGCCAAAGCGATTCATAATCACAGCGCGCGCAAATCGAAACCCTTCGTCACCGTGAACTCGGGAAGTCTTCCACCGGACTTGCTGGAGAGCAATCTCTTTGGCCACGTGAAGGGCGCGTTCACCGGCGCGGTGAGCCCGAAGAAGGGGCTCTTCGAAATCGCGGACGGGGGGAGTATTTTTCTGGACGAGATCGGTACGGTGCCGCCCGAAACCCAATCCAAGCTGCTTCGTGTCATTCAAGAAAAAGAGTTCATGCGGCTCGGTGGCATCGATACGATTCGTGTCGATGTTCGGATCATTGCCGCTACGAACAGCGACCTCAAAGAACTCGTCGAAGCGGGTCTGTTTCGTGAAGATCTCTACTACCGGCTCAACGTCATCAATCTCAATCTCCCGGCACTTCGCCAGCGCAAAGTAGACATCACTCTTCTCGCGCAACACTTCTTGACGAAGTACGGCGACGAAAATTCTCGCCCCGGCCTCGAGCTTTCGTCGGAGTCCGTTCAGTCGCTGTTCGATTACGACTGGCCGGGGAACGTCCGGGAGCTGGAGAACATCATCGAGCGTGCGGTGGTTCTTGCGGATGGTCCAGTCGTCAATCGCCGTCTCATTCCCGAGCACGTGCGCTCGGGACCTTCTTTTCGTTTGCCGCAAGTCGTCGTGCCCGAGGAAGGGATTTCGTTTCGCGACGTCATCACCGGGTTCGAGAAACGTCTGATAGAGTCGAGCCTCGAGACGTCGGGCGGCGTTCAAAAAAGGGCGGCCCAGCTACTCGGATTGAAACCCACCACGCTCAATGAGATGATCAAACGCTACAACATCACCCTCGAGAGGAAAGAGCCCTCGTCGACTCGGTGAGCGCGTTGATCTCGCATTTTCTTTTTTTCCTTCTCCTCACGAGCGCCGCGGCGGCCGACGAGCGCGTCGATCGACTCCCTGAAGACCACAAGAGCTGGCTCGAGCGCGACGTCGTCTATCTCATTACCGATCGAGAACGGGACGTCTTTCTGACGCTCGAGTCTGTTGATGAGCGGAACCGCTTCATCGAAGCGTTTTGGCGTCGCCGCGACCCTAACTCAGCGACACCCGTCAACGAGTACCAGGAGGAGCATTATCGGCGGATGGAATATGCCAACACCTACCTGGGGAGAGATACGTTTCGAGAGGGGTGGCAGACGGATCGAGGACGCTTCTACATTATTCTCGGGGAGCCACGGGAAATCCAGCGCTTCGATGGCTACAATGGTCTGGTTTCTGCTCACTTGTGGTTCTACCAGGGCGACCCAAGGCTCGGGGTCCCGTCGTTCTTCTATCTACTCTTTTTCAAGCGTGACGATATCGGAGAGTACCAGCTCTACCGACCGATGATCGACGGACCGCACGCCCTCCTGGCCGGGAGTCGATCTCTACCCAGCACGAACAACGCAGCGGCCATCGAGGCGCTGCGCGAAGTGTCTCCCGAGCTCGCCGCCGCGTCTTTGTCGTTCGATCCCAGCGAACCTGCCGATTTTAGCTCCGGGCGGCCGACTATCAGCACAGACATGATGATCGCTCGCATCGAAGCCGCCCCCGAGCGGCTCGCGCGAACGGACTATGCAGAGGCTGCGCTTCGCTATGGAAATCGAGTGTCCTCGGACTACACCTTCAATTTCGTTCCGTCGCGAAGCGTGTTCTCGGTTCTGTTCGAGCCCGCCACCGGGACGCCGCTCGTTCACTACAGTATCGAGCTCGATCCGCAGAACCTCTCGCTCGAGACCGACGAACAGCAATCGAAGTTCTATACAACGTTCGATATCACCATTGAGGCGCGGACCCCGGACGGAACGCTCGCTGTCGCCACCGAAAAACAAGCCTACATCGAGATCAGCCCGTCCCAGATGCAAGAGATTCGGGCGCAGCCGTTCGCGTATCAGGACGATTTTCTTCTCGTCCCGGGCGACTACACCGTGAGCGTCATTGTCAGGAACCGCGTCTTGACCCAGTACACCGTGGCGGAGACCGAGCTCCACATTCCTCGGGTCGATCCGTCCCGGCTCATGCTGGCGGATGTCATCCTTGCCTACGATACGCGGCGAAGTGCGCTCGGTTCTGATAGCAACTTGTTCTACACCTTCGAAGTCGGCGACCTACGTCTACACCCAACCACCGAGGGTCTTTTCGTCATCGGTGACACCGCACACCTTGTCGTCCAGGTGCTGGGGGAAGCTTCATCTGCAACGCCGACTCATCGGGTCGTGTTCGAGCTTCGCCGCGGCGACGACATTCTAAAAACGCTGGAGCGCGACGTCGGAGCGGATCGGTTCATCGTCGAGCACCTGCAGTTGAATGGCCTCGTGGGTGGCGACTATGATGTGGTGACGAGTCTCGTCTCCACGTCGGGCGAGACCGTTTCGAGCCAGGTCGCGCCCCTCACGTTATCGCCTCGCTCGTTCGCGGCGCGTCCCGGCTTCGTCTACAGACGGGGCCTTGATACCCGTATCCCCGGGCTGCTGAGCTTTCTACGCGGCGAGCAGCTCTGGAATCTTGGTCTCTACGACGAGGCGACCGCAGCGCTGGAGGACGCGGTGGCCTCTGGAAATGAACAACTCGTCCCTGCGAAGTGGAAACTGGCGAACGCGTATTTGCAGCAAGAGCGACCCGACGATGCGCTCGCTCTGTTGAGACCACTCGAGACGCTGTTTTCGGACCGGTATGAAGTCATGGCCGGGCTCGGTTTCGTCTTTTACTTCAAGGATGACCACGCTCGAGCCGTCGACTATCTGTCACGAGCCCGGGCCCTCGCATCCCCCGACACGATGTTGTTGAATGCCCTGGGCGATGGCTACCAGGTGCTCGGGCAGCTCGACGAGGCGCGGGCCGCGTTCGAACGCTCACTGGCGCTCGACGACGAACAACCGGCGGTGAAGAAGCGGCTCGAGTCTTTGATTCAGGAACCCGAATCGCCGGGAGATCCGGGGAGATAAACGCTCGTGGCATTCACCAGCATTCAGAAGATTCGGTTCGACGACGTCGATGGCGCCGGCATCGTTTACTACCCTCAGTTCTTCCACATGTGTCACGCCGCGTTCGAAGATTTCTTCGACACCGCCGCCCCAGTGTCCTACCCACAACTCGTTGGGGAACGACGTTTCGGCTTCCCCACAGTGGCCATCGAGAGCGTGTTTCACGCACCGTTGTCCTACGGGGACACCGCGATCGTGGAGCTAACTGTGAGTGAGATAGGTGCCTCGTCCCTGAAGCTCGGCTACGACATCCGACGCAAACGCGATGGCACCCTCTGCTTCCACGCCGATATCACGACTGTCATGGTGAACCTCGACACGCTGAAACCCACCCGAATCGACGACGAGCTGAGAGAGATCTTCAAGAAATTTCTCATCACCGAGGCGCGGAGCCACGGAGGGCGCACGGAGCAAAACTAGGCTTCTCTCCGTGAACCCTCCGTGTCTGTGTGCCTCTGTGGTGAAACGGGAATTCGCTACTGGAGCGATGACAGGGCGGCTTGGGCCATTTGTCCTTGCGGCGTGTCGGGGTCGAGCTCGACGACTTTTTGAAAAGCCGACTTAGCGCCTTCCATGTCCCCGGTGTTCAGATAGGCATAGCCCATCTTGAGGTACGGATCCGCCCAATCCGGTTTGTACTCCGTTGCTTTTTGGTAGTACTCGATGGCTTTGACGGCGTTTCCCTGATTGAAGTAGATCTCGGCGACGTTGAAGGGGACGATAGCGTCCGTGGTCTGAGCGACGGCTTTCTCGAAAAAAACCACGGCCTCTTCGAGGTTTTGTTGCGACACTAGGATGTCGCCGATGCTGATGAGCGTCGGGGCGTGGGTCGCGTCGACAGCTAGTACCTTGTGGAACTCCTCGAGCGCGGAGTCGAGATTCCCCAACTCGCGGTGAGCTATACCCATGTATTCGTGAATCTGGTAGAAGGAAGGCTGTGCTTCGACGAGCGCTTCGTACTTGACGAGCGCTTCGGCGTACTGTTTTTGTCTCAGAAGTTCATTGGCTTCTTTTAGGAGTTTGTCGTCTTCTTCAGTGTTTTGCACTGCGCCGACCAGTGGTACGAGCACGACGTTCAGACTGTTCTGGCCCATCTGTTTCACTGCCTTTTGTTCGATCCTCGGCTGGTAACCTTCGGCGGTGATGTTGAAATCGTAGGTGCCCGTGCGAAAACCGAGAATCGCCCACTCTCCGTCTTTGTCGGTCGTGCCCGTGAGTTTTTTCCCGGTAGCGTCGACGACGGTGATGACGGCCCCCTCGACGTTGTTGCCCTCTACGTCGGTGATGGTGCCGGTGATCCGTCCAGTGCCCATCTGCGCCAACAGGGCTGTGCTGGTGAGGCACAGGGCGAAAACGACTAGAAGAGTATGATTTCTGTTGGGCATGGAAACGCCTCCGCGGTTTCGGGTCACCCTAATCGACCCAGCGCCTATTATAAACCAATGGTTGGGTTCGAGTTCGTCGCCATAGGGCCCGTGGGGAAAGACTTGGGAACGCGTTGACCTCAAATGATTTGCTGTGCTAGCGTGGGACTGGATCATGGGACAAAACACCGAGAACTGGCAACCAGGCACCTCCGAGCTCGGAGGGTCTATCCGTGAGTTCAATATTACGGATATCGTGCAGTTTCTGAGTGGCTCGGAGAAGACCGGGCGGCTCAAAGTCAAAGCACTCGGAACAGGAGCCGAAGGCACGATCGTCTTTTCCGAGGGTACGGTCGTTCATGCCGAGAGCGGAGCCACCGTGGGCGAAGAGGCGTTTTTCGATCTGATGCTTTGGTCGGAAGGACAGTTCACTTTCGAGCCCGACGTCGTCCCGAACGAAAAGACGGTTCGTCAGAGCAGCACAAATCTCCTCCTCGAAGGCGCGCGGCGCAAGGATGAATGGGGTGTGTTGTCACAACACGTTCCTGATATGAGGCTTGTCCCGGAGTTTGTGCTTCCAGACGAGCATCAGACCGGCCAGCAGATCACGCTGAACACGAGCGAATGGGTCGTGCTCTCGAAGATCGACGGCGAACGGACTCTCGAGGAGATTGCCAAGGCGGCTGCGCTCTCCGAGTATCACACCTGCCGATTGATCTATCCCCTCGTAGCGAACAAACTCATCCGGCTTCGCACCCGAGACCATTGACCCGAGCCAACGACCGTTTCTTGAAGGCTTGCCGGCGTGAGCCCACTGACTGCACACCGGTCTGGTTCATGCGCCAGGCCGGACGCTACATGGCGGAGTACCGCGCGCTGCGAGCTGAGCACACCCTTCTCGAAATCTGCAAGACGCCCGAGCTCGCCGTTCAAGTGACGCTTCAGCCGATTGAAAAACTTGGGGTTGACGCTGCGATTCTGTTCTCCGACCTCCTCGTTCCGCTGACGCCTCTCGGAATCGACTTCGACTTCGTCCAGGGCGAAGGCCCTCAGATCTCGAATCCGATTCGTTCGGAAAGCGACATCGATGCATTGAAGTCGGTCGAGCCTCGTGAGTCGCTAGCGTTTACTCTCGAGACGATACGGCTCCTGCGCAAGGAGTTGAGCGTGCCCCTCATCGGCTTCGCGGGGGCGCCGTTTACCCTCGCGTCCTACGCGATCGAGGGCGGGCCGTCGAAGAACTTCGAGAAAACCAAGGCGCTGATGTACGAAAACCCGTCGGCGTGGCATCGGTTGGCTGAAAAACTCTGCATCTGTGTCACCGACTACCTGGTGGCTCAGGTCGAAGCAGGAGCCCAGGCGGTCCAACTGTTCGACTCGTGGGTAGGAGCGCTCGCGCCGTCGGATTATCGTGAGCTCGCTGCGCCCTATACCCGCCGCATCCTGGACGCGCTCGGCAGTCACGGTGTCCCTCGCATCGTTTTCGGGACTGGTACTACAGGGCTTCTACAAGAGCTCAAGCCTGGTGCGGATGTCGTGGGCCTCGATTGGCGGGTCGATTTGGATCGAGGTTGGGAAATGCTGGGCTCCGACGTCGCGGTGCAAGGCAACCTCGACCCGCTGGCGCTGTTCGCTCCGCGCGACGTGCTGCTTGCTAAAGCAGATGCGGTCCTCGAGCGGGCAGCGCTCCGACCGGGTCACATTTTTAATCTAGGTCACGGAATTTTGCCCACGACCCCCGTCGAGAATGTCACCGCGCTCGTCGCGCACGTTCATCAAGCGACGAGCTCGAACTAATGCACCGGACCAACGCCCTGATTGCGGGCGGAGGTGTGTCGGGGCTCACGACGGCGTATGACCTGAACCGAGTGGGCGTCGACTGTGTCGTTGCCGAGCGAGGGTCTCGTCTCGGCGGTCTCATCTTTACCGATGCCCATGACGGCTTCTTGATGGACGGTGGCCCCGACGCGTTCCTGACGCAAAAGCCGCAAGCGACGGCGTTGTGCCAGGAGCTCGGACTCGGTAGCGAAATGATCCCCACCAACCCTGACCGGCAAAAGGTCTACGTTTTGTACGACGGCAAGCTTCACGCGCTGCCGGTGGGGATGCGTCTGACGGTTCCGACGCAGTGGCTACCGTTTCTTCTCTCGGACTTGTTCACCTGGCGAGGGAAGCTCCGCATGCTGTTCGAGCGCTGGACTCCTCGACGCCCCCAAGTTGACGAGGAGTCGGTGGAGAGTTTCATCGTGCGGCGCTTCGGGCGGGAATCGTTTGACCGTCTAGGCGAGCCGATGCTTGCGGGGATCCACTGCGGCGACGGGAGCCGATTGTCAATGGACGTGCTGTTCCCGCGACTCGTTTCGCTGGAGACGCGTGACGGGAGTGTGACTCGAGGGATGATTGCTGCCGGCAGACAAGGCACGGCCTTCACGTCGCTCGTCGGAGGCATGGGCCGACTGATTGAAACGCTCGCGGGCAAACTCCCCAAAGGCAATATCCTACTCAATGAAGGCATCGAAGACGTACATCGGGAGGGCGACGGTTTTGTCGCGAGATTGACGTCGGGGGCGAAGATTCAATCGAACGTCGTGGTTCTGGCTCTTCCGATCCATTCGAGCCGCGAGTTGGCGCGAGGCGGGTTCCCCGCCGTGGCGGAGATCCTCGACCGAATCAAGACGGCTTCGTCCGCCGTGGTCTTCCACGCTCTTGCGAAAGACGACGTGCAACATCCTCTCGACGGCTACGGCTTTGTCGTACCCACCGCGGAGTCGAACCGATTGCTCGCCGCGACGTTCGTGACCACGAAATTTCCCGGCCGGGCCCCCGGCGACAACGTTCTCATTCGGACCTTTCTCGGTGGCCTCAAAGACCCGGAAGCGCTCACTCTTCCGGATGACGAGCTCGTGGCGCTCTCCCGACGCGAGCTAGCGCGCGCCGTGGGTCCGTTGGGCGAGCCAAAGTTCTCGAAGGTCGTTCGTTGGCCCAATCGCACTCCTCAAGTCGAGCTCGGCCACCGAACGATTCTCACAGACCTCGACACGGAGCTTGCGAAGACTCCCGGCCTCTATGTCCTGGGTAACGGCCTCAAGAGCGTCGGGATCCCCGACTGTATCGGCCAAGCAAGAGCCACCGCAAAGCAAATCACTGCTTTCGTGGAGAGCCCGTAGGCTTGGCCGCGTTGGAAGAAAGCCCGCCTTCGCCAAAGCTACGGCGGGTCCGCCGGCCGGTTTGTGTGACGGCGGAAAATTGGCTGGGAAGCAGGGATTCGAACCCCGATTCCACGGTTCAGAGCCGTGTGTCCTGCCGTTGGACGACTTCCCAGCACGCCACGCTTCATCGGTCCGAAATCCTCGATGGACGCACCGACAGACTACCGAGCGGCCTGTCGTTTGTCAAAAAACCGCGATGCCCCGTTTTGGCGGAGAGGGAGGGATTCGAACCCTCGGCACAGGCTCATCACCCGTGCAACTGCTTAGCAGGCAGCCCTGTTCAGCCACTCCAGCACCTCTCCGCAAAACACGGGACAATCTGACCTCGGCGTACCTCGGCGGTCCATCTATATTACAATGCCTACCGGCGAACCGTCAAAAAAAGGCAAACGACGTGGGTGACTTATTGCCGGGGTTGCGACGGGATATCGATGTCATGCCGTCGCCGATTCCGGAGCAGCCGGGGCTGTTGTTGCGGGATCCGTTTCGCTATACCGACGACATTCTCGTGATCCCACCGGCGTGGGTGCCGGTGCTTCAGTGTCTCGACGCGGAACATTCGGTTCTCGACGCGCAGGCGATCCTGACCCGGCTAAGCCACGGGCAAATCGTTGCGCGCAAAGAGGTCGAGCAGTTCGTAGCGATTCTCTCGCAGTCTGGCTTCGTCGAAGGTGATGAGCTCGAGGCGTTGAAGCGCGAGCGGCACGAAGCGTTTCGGCGGGCTCCCACTCGGCAAGCGACTCACGTCGGCTCGGCCTACCCCGCGGATGCAGCGGGCATCGAAGCTCGGTTCTCGTCCGAGCGGCTCTGCCGAGAGCGTGACCCGGACGCGACCTTACCCATCGCGCTGGCGGCGCCTCACGTGTCTCCAGACGGTGGGTTTGCGTCGTATCGGGCAGCGTACGATTTGCCTCCGGTTTCAAAGCCGACGACGTTTGTCATCTTGGGGACGTCTCACTACGGAGCACCCGAGCGCTTCGGTACGAGTGCGAAGCCGTTTGAAACACCGCTCGGAACCGCTGACATCGACGACGAAGCGCTGGCGCAGTTCGTCTCTCAGGCGGGCGATGCGATCGTCGAAGAAGACTACTGCCATCACGCCGAGCATTCGATCGAGTTTCAAGTTCTGTTCTTGCAGTACCACTTCAAGCAACCCTTCCGGATTCTTCCCATTTTGTGCGGTCCGTTCGTAGAGAGCCTCATGACCGGCAAGCCTCCGGAGAGCATCGACGGAAATCGCCGCGTGTTCGACGCGCTCGCTGAGCTCCACACGAAACGAGACGACCTGGTTTGGATCCTCGGAGTGGACATGGCACACATTGGGACCCGCTACGGTCACCGCGAGCCCGTACGGGCGGGTGAAGGCGTGATGGCGGAGATTGCGGAGCACGACCAACGACGACTCGAGCGGATTTGCGACGGCGACGCCGAAGGATTCTTTGACCTCGTTCACCCCGGAGGCGACGAGCTCAACTGGTGCGGCTACTCGCCGATTTACACGTTTCTGCGATCGGTCGGCTCGGCGGTGAAGCTGAAGGGCGACGTGCGCGCCTACGAGCAGTGGAACATCGACGAGAGCTCGGTGGTGAGCTTTGGAGCGATGCACTTCTCCGGAGGCTGACGAGTTACGGTGGCAACTCTGCCCGGACAGAGTCGCGTTCGATCCGTGCTCCGCTCACCAGTAGAATCATCGACACATGTCGCTGTCCCCCAGCGGGCGAGGAGTTCAATGGCAGGACGTTAGCACTTTCGCCTAATAGTGATCAGTTGGCGTTCGTGGACCAACTGCCAAGCTTCCGGCATGATCAGATCGCCGGGCTGGTAAGTGGCGCGGTCCCGATAGGCGCCTTCCTGCGGGGAGCCAAAGACCACGAGCTCCCCAGCGACGAGGTTCACAACCCAACACGCGGGGCAACCCGACGCGCCGCATAGCAAAGCTTCGCGTTGAGCTCCACGCGCTCGTTCGGCTCGAAGATCCCCGTCTCCGCCATCCGGTGGTACTCGTCCACCGTGAAGCGTCGCTGATCGAGGGTCTCTGCAGCTCGCGACATACCGTCATTCTACCTCCACGTAGATGAAGACGAAATGGCGGTGGAGGAGCCTCCCTGCAGCGAAAACGTTTTTCGGTGCCGGGCGAAATGAGCAAAAAGGAAACAATGAAATGTCTCTAAGTAGTTGTTTATGTTGGCGTTACGGTCCCCGCCCGCTTGACATCCACTTATTATTCACCTATCATTGAGTCGTTGTTGACACTTTTCAATCACTAAAGGAGAACGATGGTGGCGCGCTCGGGTGAACGGTGTTTGTTGACGGAAAAAGACCTGGAGATGGAGCGCGGCTTGAAAGCCATGGAGGTTCACAGCCGCCTGGTTTTGCTGGCTCGCCTGGAACGCAGGGTCGAATCGGCGCTGTGCTTCTACCTTCAAGAAGTCGAAGAGCGCGGGCTCTACATCGACTACGGTCATGCCTGTACGGTCGACTATGCCCGCGAGAGTCTGGGCTTCGAGGATCGGAAGACGAGAACGCTGCTTCATCTGGCCCGTCGCTTCAAAGAGCTGCCCAAGATGAAAGAATCCTTCAGCCGTGGAGAGATTCCTTACACTAAGGCTCGCGAAGCCGTGAAAGTCGCTACCGCGACCAACGAAGGCGAGTGGATCGACAAATGCAAGAACCTGAGCAACCGCCAGCTCGAGCAGGCAGTCAAAAAAGAACTGCCGCCTGAGAAATCTCGAACCCTCGTCCTGGTGCTCGACGAAGAGCGCATCGAGGCGTGGGAGCGAACGCGCGAAGCGATGGAAAAGCTCGCCGGCAAAACGCTCACCGATATCGAAGTCTTCGATCTCACGTGTGCCGAGTCGCTGTGCACGCACGATCTCACGCCGCCGCTCGGCGATTCGGAGCAATCGATGAGTGGTTTCGTTGCCGCAGTCGTCGAGCGCGACGGATTCCGGTGTCAGCGGCCCGGCTGTAGCAATCGCACCGCGCTCACCGGCAGCCATATCGAGTCGCGCGCCCGTGGCGGGTCCGACGAGACCGAAAATATTCTCACGCTGTGCATGGTGTGTCACAGTGCGATCGAACGAGGGACGCTGCGCACGACCGGCCGAGCGCCAGACCAGATCACATGGGAAGGACCGTTCGGCGTGATCGAAAGACCGGTCGGGAAAACGAGTGGGGACGTTGCCGGTAATACCCATCGATACACGGAGGCAGCGGAGAGCAGCGTTCTTGCGTCCGCGGTAAGAGAGACACCGTCAGGTTTCGGTGAGCCCGTCCATGCCTCACGTGAGTCATCGCTGTCAGTGCCTGCCCTCACGAGAAGAAGCGTGACTCACGTGAGTCATGCCCTGCGTGCGAGCGTACGAGACGAAAAAAAGCCTTTGCCGCCGGGGCTGGTCGCTGGAGCTCCGAGACCGCCCATGTAATAGCGGGCTCGTCCGTGTGACGGCGCTCGATCCGGCTGCGGCGCGCAGATAGAATCATGGGCGCATGGCATGTCCGCGGGAACCAAACTCGGCGTCTACGAAATTCTGGAGCCCATTGGCAAGGGCGGTATGGGTGAGGTCTATCGCGCCCGAGATACGAAGCTCGGTCGTGACGTCGCGATCAAAGTTCTCCCCGAAGAGTTCGCGCGAGAAGACGCGAGACTCGCGAGATTCGATCGGGAAGCTAAGGTTCTGGCCTCGCTGAATCATCCCAATATCGCGAGCATCCATGGCTTCGAGGACTCGGGAGACGTTAAGGCGCTCGTTCTCGAGCTGATCGACGGGCTGACCCTCGCGCAGCGTATTGAGCGCGGACGGATTCCCGTGAGCGAGGCGATCGCGCTTGCGCGCCAAATCACCGAAGCGCTCGAAGCCGGTCACGAGGCGGGAGTGGTCCATCGCGATCTGAAACCGGCCAACATCAAGATCAGAGAAGACGGTACCGTCAAAGTACTCGACTACGGGCTCGCCAAAGCGCTCGAAGGCGATTCGCCAGGCGTCGCGGACTCGGAGCTTTCACAATCGCCGACGCTCACCCGCCAGGGGACTGAGCTTGGTGTGATCCTTGGTACGGTCGCGTACAGAGCCCCGAGCAAGCGAAGGGCAAGTCTTCACGCAAGTTCGAGCGGACATCGCAACGCTGTCCTTGGGCGGTGACGCGCAGCCCGCGACCATCGTCGGGAGTTCCTTCGAGGAGGACAGCGGTATGTTGTCGCCGAACGATCGCTGGCTCGCCTATGTGTCCAACGAGTCCGGACGCGAGGAAGTCTACGTGCAATCGTTTCCAGAAATGCGAGACAAATCGCTCGTCTCTGTGGGGGGCGGCCGCGAGCCGATATGGTCCAAGGATGGCTCGGAGCTCTTTTATCGGCAGGGCTCGAGAATGATGGCGGTGACCGTGTCAGGCGCCGAAGGCTTCGAGGCCGGAGTCCCAAGAGAACTGTTCGATCTCGACTTCTGGCCGGCCCGGCGAAACCGCCCTGCTCACTATGACGTCCACCCCGACGGAAGATTCGTGATGTTTGAAAGCCAACAGTCCGGGAGCTTCCCCGACGAGATCCTCGTCGTCCTCAATTGGCTTGAAGAGCTGAAGCGTCGCGTTCCTGTCGACAACTGATGGCGCTCTCCTATGCCGTCTATTAGTGCGAACCGCGAATTTCGAGTCAGGGGAGCAAAACGTTGATCAATGGACGAACGCTCTAGGTAAGTGAGGGCAACGCCCGCGTTTCCTGCATTCAAAGCAGCGTCAGGCCTGATCTTCGGCGGGGAACAGTTCGCTGACGTCGATCACGATATCGGCCCAAGCTTCCGGCGTGATGCGCTCGCCCGGCTGGGACGTGGTGCGGTCTCGATAGGCGCCCTCGTGGGGCGAGCGAAATACCACGAGCTCCCGATCGACGAGGTTCACAACCCAATACTCCGGAACGCCCGCCTCCGCGTAAAGCCGAGCTTTCGCGCTCAGGTCGTAGGCCAGCGACGATTCTGAAACTTCGACGACCAGGAGGGGCTCGGATTGACCGTAGTCTTCCAGAACCGGGCTCGAGGTCGCCACGATATCCGGCTCGGGTTCCGAGTCCAGGCCGACAAGCTTCAGCGGTGCCTCCGAGTACACCCCCGCCCGCTCGGCAAGCGCCGTCGTCAGACGCTTGAACACCTTCGTGGCCGCGACGACGTGAGCATAGTTTTTTGGACTCATCCGTCGCACCACGCCGCGGATGAGCTCCACGCGTTCGTTCGGCTTGAAGATCCCGGAATCCGCCATCCGGTGGTACTCGTCCACCGTGAAGCGACGCTGATCGATAGCTTCTGCGGCTCTCGCCATACGTTCATTCTACCTCCACGCCTATAGGAGACGAAAAACGGAGCCGAGAACCTCCCTCGCCTCAGTGTTTTTCTAGAAGCGGGGATTCACACGCACGGCCACTCGCGACCTTGCCCGGGCTAGCTTCTTTTAGACGCACTCGTATGACGGGCTGCAAATCTAGGAAGGGCCCGGTCGCAGTGGCTACACACCCTCGAGTAGAACGCTGCGTGGCGCGCCTACGCGATGTCTGCTAATGTTGTCTCGTCGATTTCGAGGCGCTGGGAGGAATCGATGCTCGAAGGACGACGAAACTGGACGCGGGTGCTCGTGAGTGTGGCTCTGGCATGCGTTGTTGCCGTGACCGGAGCGTCATCGGTCGTGCAGGACGCCGACTGGCACGTCACCGCCGACGTAGCCGAAAGCTGTAGCTGCGATGTTTCGTGCCCGTGCAACTTTGGATCATCGCCGACGCATGACTACTGTCACGGCAACCGTCTGTACCAGATCACCAAAGGACACCACGGTGACACCGATGTCAGCGGGCTCGAGATGATCATCACGTTCTCCATGGGCGAGTGGTCCAAGTTCTACGTGAGCGACAAAGCGACGGACGCGCAGATGGAAGCGCTCGAGCGACTCACGCCGCACTTTCTCGGAGGCTTCCAACGCGCCGGCATCCTGTCGACGGAAAGAGCGCCGCTCACGGTCGAGCGTACCGACGACAAACTGAAATTCAGCGTCCCTGAATCGTCGGTGGAGATGGACGTGATGAAGGGGTTCGGCGGCAAGCCGGTCATGGTTTCGAATTTACCGTCCGCCACGTTCCAGCACTACACGCAGTACAAATCCGTGGACCACCGTCACTCGAGCAGCAAGATGGAGTTTCAATACTCGGGGACCACTGGGTTTGCATCGAAGCTGGACGTCGGCAGTCAGTAGTTCTCGTTCCGAGGAACCACTGAACGATAGTCACGACGAAAGCGCGCGCGGGAACAGCACGTTGTTCTCGATGTGAATGTGCTGGTGAAGCGATTCCTCGAGCGCGTTCAGGCCGTGCCATAGCGCGCGCCACGTGTTGCACGCCTCCTCGGGAACCGTGTAGTCGTTGGTGAGCTCGCGCAATCGACGAAGCGCCTTGCCGGCGTCTTCGTGCTCGTGCTCCATCACCGAGATAGGCCCGTCCGCCATGGCTCCTTGCCCGCTTTGGATCATGGGAAAGAGAATCTGCTCTTCCTTGGCCATGTGTTCTTCGAGCTCGGACTTGAGCGCGCCGTAAACCGAGACGAGCTCGGGCAACATCTCGGGAGCTTTGTCGCGGTGGACTTGAAGCACCTTTTCCGCCATCGCCATCAAACGGGGCAGCTCTTCGTCGAGCGGGCGGTGGTAGGTCTCGAGAAGGTGCGTGATGACGTCGCCGAGTGGGGCCTCGTCCCAGCGCTGCTCGGCGGTCGTCGCGCCATCGAGCTCTTTTTGAATCTCTGCGAGTACGACTTTGGCGTCGAGACCTTTCTTTTCGCACACAGCCGTCAATGCGATACCGCCGCCACAGCAGTAGTCGATGCCGTGGCGTGCGAAAACACGTGTTGCGAGCGGATGCTCTGTGGCGAGATCGCCAACGCTTGTGTCACTTCTCAACATGATGGGTTCTCCTTTTCTTTGTCCTGGGCTCGAGCAGTAACGCGAGCGCCGAGAATACACGCTCTGGCTCGATGGCGCGAGTCTTTCTCGAAGATCGATGAATGCCAGGCATTCCGATCAGCGTGTGGATCGTTCCTGTCACCGGAACGAGAATAATTTCAGGCTCGATGTCATTACTACGCCCTCTCTTGCCTCGAAGAGAAGATCGAAACAATTTCTCTCCGACTGGGAGTCAAGCAAGAGATTCTCGATGCCGGTGAGTGCATGACTTGGCGACCGGATAGTTCCGGTTCGAGACATTTCGCGGTCGTATGTCGTTGCAGATGTGTCTAGCAGTGTGGCGCACTGCCAATGTGCATCTCTTCTGTGACACGGACGCGGTCTACAGCGATGACGAAAGCTTGGGGCCCGCTTTCATCGCGGCAGGGCGGACTTTCTTGAGCCGCGTTGATCGAGCTTCGGTTCGACGTCCGCTGGAAGCTCGAAGCAACGCGACTGTCACGTTGCGTCCCAGTTTCAAGCTTTAGCTCGGGAGAGCGTCTGGCGTCGTCGGACACCCGTGAGGCCGAACTATCGATTCAAGCTCGGCGACGTGTCCGGCGCCGGGCATCGCCCCGCCATGTCATCGCCTGGGCGGTCGACGACACCGTGGACGTCTACATCGCGCTGCGAAGAAGCTCGAGAGGGTCGGTCTAATTCGGATACATCGGACCGGTCTCGGCAAGAAAATCGAGATCGAGATCGTCGAGGGAGATCGGCGGGTCAGGTTGTTGAAACAGAACAAGCACCGGCAGAAACACCGTGAGGGAATGAGTAGGCCGACAACCCCCTCATTTCCCCCTCGATTACCCCTCGTTTCTGGGGATTCACCGCTCAGCGGCAAAACGTAAGATCCAATTAGACCGGGGCCGAAGCCGAGCTTTGTAACTAGCTTAGGGCAACTCGGCATCCGTGGAATAAGGGAGTTCATAGCAATGCTGAAGCGGTTTCTCTTCTTGATGGTTCCTCTCGCCGCGGCTCTGACCCTGGCATCGAGTCCGGCCCACGCCCAGTTCCTGGGGCACAACTTTCACGGAGATTTTGGTCTTCAGTCGGGGAGCCAGCCGCCCCCGGGCTTCAACCTCTCGATCATGTACCTGCGCTACAGCGCCGACGTTCTCCGGGACAAGAACGGAAACGAGATCCGGCCCGACGTGCCCGGCACCATCGCTACGAACGGCATCGCACCCGGCATCTACTACGTGACGGAGAAGAAGATCTTCGGGGCGAACTACGGCTTGATGGTCTTTCCGGCGTTCACCGACAACAAGCTCGAAGTGCCCGTTTTGAGCGTCGACCAGGAACAAAGCTTCGGCCTGACTGACCTGTACATCCAACCCCTCAACTTGGGCTGGCACCGCGAGCGGGCGGACTTCATCGCAGGCTTCGGGCTCTACGCTCCCACCGGACGCTACGACGTCGCGGCCAACGACAACCGCGGCCTGGGGATGTGGAGCTTCGAATTCTTCGGCGGAACCACGCTCTTCTTCGACGAAGCGAAGAGCTGGAGCTTTGCCACGACCGCGTTCTACGAGACCCACACGGATAAGAAGGACACGGACATCAGGGTCGGTGACCTCCTGACCCTCGAGGGCGGCTTCGGCAAGTCTTTCCTGGAAGGCGCCCTGAGCGTCGGTGTTGCCTATTACGCGCAGTTGAAGGTCACCGATGACGACGTGGGTCGGGACCTCGAGATGCTGCTCGACGGACGGCAGCTGGGAAAGAATCGCGTGTACGGCTTCGGGCCGGAGGTAACGGTTCCCATCGCCACCAAGAGCAAGTTGATAGCCCTCATCAATGCTCGGTATTTCTGGGAGACTGGAGCGCGCACGACGCTCGAGGGGCAGACGTTCACGCTCACCGCCACCTTCCCGATCCCGAGCGTTGCTCTGCAGTAGGCGTCGCCGCAAAGTCGGAGGTTTCATGCCGGGAACCAACAGCATTCACGCACGGCTGTTGATGCTGGCGGCGTGCCTGATGTTCTCGGGCGCGCCGGTATGGGCCCAAACGGACTCCACCTCTGAAGACAACAAGCCGCTCCAGTGGGACAACGGGCTTTGGTACCGCGGACCGAACCTTCAGCTCAAGGTCGGGGGCCAGGCTCAGCTCGACACCGCCGGCTTCGTGGGCGACCAGGACGAGTTCGCGTTCGACAACGGTGTCGAATGGAGACGGGCTCAGCTCTACACGAACATCCAGCTCAAGGAGCGCATCAGCTTCAAATTCCAGTGGGGATTTCAGGGGCAACCGCCGCGGCTCAAAGACGCCTGGATGCAGATCAGTTTCCCCCGACTCGGCGTGTACATGAGGGGCGGGCGATTCTCCTCCACCTTCGGGCTCGAAAAGGAAACCAGCTCGAACGATCTGATGTTCCTGGAAGAAAGCCTGGTGTCCACGTTTGTCCCCCGTCAGGAAACGGGGGTTCTCATCCACAGCGTTTCGAACCGACGACGATGGGACATCGGATTCTCTAGCGGCGCGAGCGAGCTCGAGTGCCTCCTGTGCGACGTTCTGGGGGTAACGGGTCGATACAGCACAGGACTGCAGCTCGGACGCAAAGACCGGCTGCTCCACGTCGGCGGCGACTTCTCGCGACGCTGGCTCGGCGAGAACGAGAGCGCGCGCCTGCGCGCGCGACCCGAATCCCACCTCGCGCCCTATCTCATCGATACCGGCGAGATCGCGGCGGATCGGACCGACACCGCACTCCTCGAAACAGCGTTCGTTGACGGCCCGTATTCGATCCAGAGTGAGACCGGCTGGACCCGAGTGAAGACACCCTCCGGAGATCGCATGGGCTTTTTCGCGTTCTATGTGTATGGGAGCTACACGTTGACGGGTGAGACGCGTCCTTACAACGAGACCCGAGGCATCTTCGACAGCGTTCGGCCGAAACGGGAGTTTCGCGACGGCGCCGGGGGTACAGGCGCCGTCATCGTCGCCGCGCGCTATTCTTACATCGACCTCGACGACAAGGGCCTCGATGGCGGGACGTTGGGCGACCTCTCTTTCGCCCTCAACTGGTACCCGACACAGCATGCGCGCGCCATGTTCAATCTGATCCGCGCCAAGCGAGAGGCTCTCGACGCGGTGTGGATCTTCCAGGCCCGCCTCCAACTGGCATATTGAATCCGATGCGAACGCAAGGTATCCGGTGGACAACCGTAGTTGCCACGACCGTGGTCATGACGTTCCACATCTGCGTCCCGAACGCGTGGGCGCAAGAGCTCGCACCGCGCGCCTACTGGCCGAGTCCAAACGGCACCAACGTTTTCGTTGCGGGCTACCAATACACGGCTGGTGACATCGTGACCGACCCGTCACTGCCGCTGACGGGCGTCGATTCCAAAATCCACTACGCGCTGCTGACCTACCAGCGTACGCTGAACCTCTTTGCGAGAACCGCGATCGTTCAAGTCAACCTGCCCTACACCTCGGGATTGACCCAGGGTTTCGTGGAGGGTGAATTCCGCACGCGCGAGATCGCAACGATGGCCGATCTGCGGGTCCGTCTCGCGGTCAATCTGAGGGGAGCACCGACGTTGGACGGGAAGGGGTTTCAAGAATTGCGCGCCAACCCGCGAACGATCGTCGGTGCCAGCATCCTCGTGCAGCCTCCGACCGGCGGCTACGAGCCGGACAAGCTCATCAACGCCGGCACCAACCGATGGGCGATAAAGCCGGCCGTCGGTGTGATCTGGCCGATACGGCCCACGTGGCTCTTGGAGCTCGAGCTCGGCACTTGGCTCTTCACCGAGAATGACGAGTTCCTCGGCACGACACGGGAGCAAGCCCCGATCGTTTCGGGGGAATTCCATCTCGTAAAACGCATCCGTCCGGGTTTCTGGGCATCGCTCGATGCGAACTTATACGGCGGGGGCCGTACGACCGTTGGCGGCGTGGTGCGCAGCGACCTGCTGCGAAACTCGAGGATCGGCGCGACCGTTCTCTTCCCTTTCAAGTTACAACACGCGGTGCGCTTCTCTTACAGCGCCGGAGTCGTTACCCAATCCGGCGGTGATTTCCAGAGCGTCAGCGCGAGTTACATATTTGCTTGGCGATGACAATGGGTCAGCTGGGCGAGGAGAAGACGTAAGGTGAGACCCTTGTTCGCGCCCCGCTCCTCGAGAAGCTGGCACGAGCCGTTTTCAACGCTCAGCCAGAACGCGGACCGGAGAGTTCACGGACGGGGGCGAATGCAATTTCCAGCCGCTGGTTTAGCGCGGTAGCGATTCGATTCAGCATGTTAAGGGAGTGGCCTTGATAATCGGTGTCTTCTAGCCGGGCGATATCGGGCTGCTTGGTGCCGACGAGCTCCGCGAGCTGCTGCTGACTCAGCCCAGCTTCGGTTCGAGCTTGGTAAATGAGCCTGGCAATGTGAGCGTTGAAGGTTTCCTCTTCGATGCGCTCGCGCAGCTGGGTGTCGTCACCGGTCACGCGCTCGAGGATCTTGAGGGCATCCTTGGTCTTAGCCATCCTCGGTTTCCTCCTCGTGGGTATGTTTGTCAGGTGAGCGGCGTACGGGAGCCGTCGGAATTCTCGCGCACCATGGCGACGTGGTTGCCTTCTCGAACCACGTTGAAGCCGAGTGTTTGTAGCGCCTTGATGACTCGCGCCTTGGGGGCATCGACTGGAAACTTCGACATCAGATGGTGACGGCGGCCTCGGCGACGAACACCTCGAGAACAGGAGCCTCTGCTTGAAGCACTTCGGTACCGAAGGTCTCCATGTGAAACCGGATGGCTGAGCGAACGTCGGCGAGCACGTCCTCGTAAGTATCACCCTCACCAACCACCACGCCTTTGAGGCCAAGGGGGTAGGCGACGTAGCCGTCAGAGTGCTTTTCGACAATCACTTTGATGTTTGTCTTGCTTTGTGCCCGCTCCGTTTCCATTCATCCATCATACCGTACCAGGTGGGACGATTTCGACGACGGCGCAGTGGTTGGGGTGGGCGTGACCGAGACCGACCGTACGCGGTGGGTTAGGCAGGATAGGCCGTCCGACGTCGGCGAGTCGCTCAGCTCGGCGACGAGGTGAGATTCAGGATCCCCAGCTCGACGGCGCGGTCCACCGCCTCTCGGCGACTGTGGGCGCCGAGCTTCTCGTAGATCTGTTTGAGGTGGTCGTTGACCGTATGGGACGAGATGAACAGGCGTTCCGCAATTTCCTTGTTCTGGAAGCGCGCGGTGAGTAGCTCGAGGACTTGCAGCTCGCGCCGGGTCAGGGCATCGAGCTCACGTGAATCCACTGCAACGACCCCAGCGTTCGGGGCCGCCGTCGATTGTTCGGGAACGTCCACACGTCCGACCTCGGCCATCGTGAGCACCCGTTCGACGAATTTGGCCTCATCGCCTCCAGTGCTCAGGCGGCGAAGCATGTCCGCCATGACGGGGCCGGCTTCGACGAACGGGCGCACCCACCCCCCCGCTTGGGCCAGAGCCACTGACTCCGCCAATGCGCTTGCGGCCTCGTCCGCTCGTCCTTGCTTCTCCAGACAAAGCGATTGCAGGACCGAGATCTCGATTGTCTGGCCCCGGAAGTGCCAGGTTTCGCATCGTTCACGAAGCGACGCGAGCCGCACCGCCGCATCCTGAAGGTCCGCATTGGACCCAGCCGCGATCAAGACTCTCGCCTGCGTGATCCAGGGGAGCTCGAGCCAGAACCAAACCTCGGACATCTTCGCGTCGCGCGAAAGCGTACGGGCCCAGTCGATCGCTTGCGCCACCCTCGGTCCGGTGGCGATCGAACCGACCGCCGGCGGACACCGCCTGGTCGACTTCGGTGCCGACGAGTTCACTCGCGGCCGCGCCCACCCGATGATCGACCAGAGCCTGCGCCTGGAGGCGCTGGCAGCGGCGGCCGAGCCGGCGACGGGCGCCGTGCTGCTCGATGTCGTACTGGGCTACGGGGCCCACCCCGATCCGGCGGCCGAGCTCGCCGCCGTGATCGCCGATCTGATCGGCGCCGGGATCCCGGTCGTCGTCTCGCTGTGCGGCACGAAACGCGATCCGCAGGGGCGCCAGCGGCAGGCGGAGGCGCTGCGAACCGCCGGTGCCGAGCTGTACCTGTCGAACGCAGCGGCGGCCCACCGGGCCGTCGCCCTGATCGTGGAAGGTGCCGGATGACCGATCTGGCGTCGCTCCTCGACATCGAGCCGGTAGTCGCCACCGCCGGCGTCGATCTGCTCGCCGAGGCCCTGGAGGCCCAGGGCGTCGCCGTGGCGCGAGCAGACTGGCGGCCGCCGCCGGCCGCTGCGGTGGAGGCGCTCGCCACCCTGGCTGCCGACGAGCGGCGTTCCGACGCCAACCGGGTCGCCCTCGACCGGCTGCTGGCCGTGCGGCCTCACCTGGTCGACATCGTCACGGCTCGCGATGTGATCCCGGTGGCCGCCGAGGGGACCTTCCTCCACGCCGGTCCACCGATCGCCTGGGACGATTGCAGCGGACCGCTGCGGGGTGCCCTGATCGGTGCGGCGCTCTACGAGGGGCTCGCCGACGATGTCGAGGCGGCGACCGCGCTGGGGCCGTCGCTGCGCCTGTCGCCGTGTCACCACCACCGCACGGTCGGCCCGATGGCGGGCGTCGTGAGCCCGTCGATGCCCGTCGCCGTGGTCGCCGACGGAGCGGGGGACGGGGTCGCCTACGCCACCCTCAACGAGGGGCTCGGCAAGGTGCTCCGCTACGGGGCGTTCGACAACGAGGTGATCGAGCGGCTGCGCTGGATCGACGGTGTGCTCGCACCCACCCTGGACGAGGCGATCCGACGCACCGGCCCGATCGACCTC
>CAMYKY010000041.1 GCA_947259165.1 uncultured Acidobacteriota bacterium
ATGACGTTTTGCGCCTTGATGTCGCCGTGGGTAAGTTCCTGCTGATGCACCGCTGCCAGCGCGGAGCACAGCTCGCGCGCGATGATGACGGCTTCGGCCGCGCCGAACGTGCCCTGCGTCTCGACAAGCTCCTGGAGCGTCGCCCCGTCGATGTACTCCATCCAAATGCCAACGCGCCCATCGTTCTCGTCGGCCCCGTGAATGACCGCGATGTTCGGGTGCTTCACGAGCGCGTGTTGCCGACCCTCGACGAGCAGCGCGTCGAGCTCGACGTTAGCAACACGCTCTTCATGGAAGAGCTTCAGCGCAACGTAATTCTTGAGATGCCGGTCGCGAACTTTGTACACCTCGCCCGACGCACCGCCTCCTAACCGCTCAATGAGCTCGAATGGACCCCAAACACCTATCGTATCTACCCTGTCCGGCTCGTCGGGATCGTCCGGACTGAGATCGCCGGCCTCGGCGAGCACGGCGGAGTGCGATACCTCTCGGCGCATCGCGACGAGAAACGCAATGTCGTCGATGGCTTGCTCGTAATCCGCGTCTGCGGCTTTCGCCAACGTTCGCTGCTCGTCTGGCTGGATCCTCTCAGCCCGGAGAGCCTCCTCGGCAGCGTCGTCCGCGACCCGCGCAGCCATTTCGAGCTCCGGCGTGATGCGTGCGTCGCCCTCGTCCGGTGTCGGGCGCGCTCCGGTGGGTTTCATCGCCCCGCGCCTTTTTGTTCGGAAGCCATTTCGCTCGCCAGCCGTTTGACCGCCTGGGTGACCGCCTTGCGGGCCGCATCGACGGAAGGCTTTTTCAATTCTTTGGCAATGTCGGCGTATTTCATCCCGAGCTCGATGCGGGCAATCAAAAGCTCTCGGTCCGAAGCCTTGAGCTTCGCGAGCGCCCGTTCGTAGCGGTCCACGGCGTCCTGCCGGATCACCTGCTCTTGGGGTGAAGGGCGCACGTCGACCACGCCGCCAACCGTCTCTTGCGCCGGCGGGCGTCGCTCGACCCGGCGCTGGTGGTCGACAACGAGGCGTAGAAAACTCCGCCGCAAGTAGGCTCGAAACGCGCCGGAGTGCTGAGGATCGAACGTATCGATGTGGGCAACCGTGCGCGACAAAACGTCCTGAACGAGGTCTTCCGTATCCACGAGGTCGCGGACTCCGCGCGGCACTCGGCCGCGACCCCAACGCCGGAGCACCCGACGATGTCGCTCGAGAAGCACTTCGGTCGCGCGTTCGTTGCCGGCGCGAGCCTCGCTCAGCAGCGTCAGTGTCGAGTGCGTGTCGAGCTCGTCGTCCTTGGCGGGCATGGCGGGCAAGGCGGTTTTCTCGTCGATTCCGAATGGAGGTTCGCCTTGATACAGCATGGCTTCCTCCTCTTAAGACGGACGAAACTCTGGAATTCTACACGAAAAGTTCCAGAAAAAATAATGCACCGAAGTGTTCCGGTTTCGTCGAATTCGACGTTGTTAGAGATGAGGGGGACCGGAGGCATCCATGCGACGAGAAACCCATCAATCCGAGGAGATTCTGAGAACGAACGGGCCACTGATCCGGCGCATCGTGACCATCACGTCGCAGCGCCGACGATTGTCCGAATCGGACAAACAAGCGCTGTCTGAGGTCGTGGAATCCAAGTTAGCTCAGCCCGACGCCGATAGGCTCGGTCGATTTCAGGGTGCATCGAGCCTTCGAAGCTACCTGAGCGTCGTGGTCCAGACGCTATGTCAGACATTGACGAACCCAGGCGGCGCCGACACCGTCGCGGGGGAGCGCTCCCATCTGGCGAAGGCGATCCGTCAAGCGACGTCCACGCTTCCGAGCCGCGAAGCGCTCGTCGTCAAAATGTGGTTCGAAAGCGGGATGACAACGCAGAAGATCGTAGCCGTCCTCGGAATGCACCCCACGGACGTCCATGCCGTGATCGCGAAACGCACCGACAGCGTTCAAAACTGGCTGGCTCAATCCCGAACCTCACCGCGCGCAGCACCCGACGCGGAAGAAACTCCCTGATGAGCGAGCTCGGCGATTGCCTCGAGGCGGAGATGGTAGCGAGATTGCTCGACGGGGACTTGACTGCCGAGGAGCGAGTCCCACTCGAGGAACACATCGCGGCATGCGAGAAGTGTTACGGGTTGTTGACGGAGTCTACCGAGGTTTGGTGGCGAATCGGCAAAGACGCGCCGGACGACGACTCATCCTGACACAGCACGGGCGACGAGGATAAACCGGTGCTAGTTACTAGTGCCCGGTCCGAGTGATTTCTGCGCGCAGCTTGTCCTCGCGCACGATGAGGCGCCGTCCCTTCGAGGAAACGATCCCACGCCGCTTGAACTCGGACAAGGTGAGGCTGACGATCTCACGGCTGGCTCCAATGAGATTCCCGAGATCCTGCTGACTGAGCGGGATGGGTATCAATGTCCCGTTGTCGTGCGCGACGCCGTATCGCTCCGCCAACTCGAGAAGCTCATTGACCAAGCGCGTCGGGACTCTATGGAATACGTGGGCTTCCAACCGACGCTCGAGCTTGTTGCATCGCTGTCCGAGAAGACTTGCGATGCCGACCGCCAACCCCGGACGCTGTCGTAGCGCTCGCTCGAACGTCAGGAATGGAATCGAGTACACGATTGCGTCTTCGAGCGCCTCAGCGTAGCGCGAGCCGCCGTCGCTCGATGGCACCGAAACGAAATTGAGCTCCCCGAAGACACCGCCGGGCTCGATGAGATCGAGCAGGATGACACGGCCCTCGTCTGAAAATCGGAGAATCTTCATACGTCCACGAGCCAACACGTGCACCCCGCAACCCCGCCCATCCTCGAGCGAGATGAGCTCCCCTCGCCCGACACGCATCGCGGTCGGCTTGTACCCCAGGTTCGTCAGGGTGACGAGTATCTCACTCGATAGCGTGAGCGACCCGGTCTCATCGGCTTGTGCAACACTTGCGGGCATCGTGTCTCCTCTGCTCGCACGACAACAATGCAATCGCGGTGCCACCCGCCGTAGAGACTCAAATGCTTTCAAATGCAATAAGTTACGAGCGGTGGTCGCAAGGCGGGACGTCGATCGGATTTACGAGTTTCGGCGAAGCGACCGAAGATCGTAAATTGACACCACGGCGAGCCAAGGGTCGAGCAGGTAGTCCCAAAGATTGGTTGACTCGAAAAGCCCTAGTCCATGGCTAGCCACCGCAACGAGGAGACACGCGAGCAGAAAATAGAATCGGCGGAACCACGCGACGAGAGCGAGCGCGAGAACTCCGAGCAAAAGCCCCTGAGGCGCGAAGCCGAGCCGGTACGGATCGAACGGCCCGAGCCCTAGCGCCATCGGGTAGAGAAACAGCGCGCTGGAGGCGACGAGCGCAGAAATCGTAAGGCGCTCACTCCGACCGATGCCGCCGACGAAACCCGCACACAGCAGCAAGAGCGTCGTCGTCGACAAGTCTCCGGTGACGCCCCGCACGTAGCCGGCGACCGCGAGCCCTCCAACGGGAATGAACGAAACCGCTGCGGCAAGTACCGCGAAGCGAGCACTGCGCTGACGCGGACCCAGAGCAAACCCGACTCGGGCTAGCAGCAGCGTCACCCCGAAGAGGCCAATCACCGATTGCGTTGCAGCCATTGCCGGTTGAACCGAACATGAACGATTCGGGTGCGGTTCCAGGTGTACAACAGATGAATCTCGCCATCCGCCGACTCGAGCATCCAGGGGTAGGCGAAGCGCGGCGCTGCATCGTGAATCGGCTCGGGTGGATCCAGCACCCGCACGAGCTCCCAGCTGTCGCCATCGTTGTCCGACACAGCGAGGCTCAAATTGGACCGGTCAACCTCACTGTCGTTGAAGGCGATGAGCAGCTCCCCCCAGGATGTCCGCAACGCGGCGATGGCCGCGTCCGGATTCGCCATCGGAGTCGGGGTGGGAGCGCTCCAGCTCTTGCCGGCATCGCGCGTTTCGACGGCAAGAATCCGAGGCGGGCTGGCGCCACTCTTCCTCAACAACCCGAGCGCGTGGTTGCTGTCGAGAGGGACGACAACCGGCTGCAGCGACGATTGCCCCCAAGAAAGGCGCGCTTTGTCGCGCACGCGCCCATCCCGGCTGAGCCAAATCAACTCGCCGAACTTGCCGAAGAATTCGTGGTACACCGGCAGTGCCTGCGTTTTGTCCGTGTAGTGCACGGCCGGAGCGCGGACTAGAGTGCTGATGTTGAGAAACGGAGACGTCACCAGCCGGCGCGCGGCGCCCCAGCTTTCCCCCTCATCGTCGGAGGTACGAACGTTGATGGAGCTTCCCGACCAGCCACCGACGGATACACTGACGTAGAAGAGCTGGAGCCTGCCGTCACGGTCTCGCGAAACCACCGGGTTACCGAGTTTCTTGACGTATCGACCCACATCGCGTTGCGTCTGCGAGCGCGTGGCCACCGAGACCTCACGGCTCCATTGACTTCGCTCGGCATCCAGAACGGAGCTGTAGATCTCGACATCCATCGCCCCCTCCCGAGTGCCGCCGTACCAAAATGCCCGAATCCTTCCGTCGTCGAGCTCTACCGCGCTCGCGCTATGGACGCGCGGTGTCACCCCTGACGACGCGGAGCTCTGCTCGAACACTGGATCGAGGCTTCCGGTCGATGACCTGCGGGTCTCGATCTCGAAACTGCTTCGAATCGGCGGCGTCGCTCGTTTCCAGGCGAACGCGAAAACGAGGGCCGTCGCCGCGAGCCACGCGATCCGCTTCATAGCGAACGAGTATACCCGCGCGGGTTGCGCTACAGTGAGGAAGTCATGGCAACACCAGACGAGCTGAACGAATTAGAACACGCTGTCGAGGCGGCCGGCCCCGACGCGACCTCTGCGCGTGTAGATGCACTCAACGCGTTGGCGTGGGAAGTCGGCTTCAACGACGTCCACCGCTCCGCCGAGCTCGCCGAGAGCGCCATCGCCGCGGCTCGCCAGCTCGACTACCCGCGCGGGCTGGCGTGGGGGCTCTTGAACCTGGCCTACCGCGATTATTTCGTTGCTCAATACGATGTCGCGATGAGCAAAGCTCTCGAGGCATTCGAGATTTTCGAAGAGCTGGAGGACACCCGCGGTATCGGTAACGCCCGCATGGGTCTCGGGATGGTGTACTGGAGCCTCGGTGATTTCGAGCTCGCAGTATCGCACTTGCATGCCGCGAACTCCCTTTTCCGCGAGCTAGGCGACACGGGCCGGGAAGCCTGGGGACAAACGTCTCTCGGAGGCGTTTATGAGGGCGTCGGGGACTTCGACAAGTCGATCGAGTGCCAGACGCGAGCTCTGGAGCTGTTTCAAAGCAACGATGACGGGCTCGGCGTGAGTCGAGCCCTCACGGGGATTGGCAGCGTCTATCAGCGTCAGGGCAAACTCGATCAAGCGCTCGAATACCACCTCCAAAGCCTCGCGCTAACCCGTGAGACAGGTCACGAGACCGCGGAATCTCGGGCGCTCAACGATATCGGAACAGTCCATCTCGCGAAAGGGTCACTCGACGAGGCCGAGAAGTACCTGACGCAAGGGCTCGAGATTCGCCGCAGCATCGGCAACAAGTCCGCCGAAATCACGAGCCTCTTGGACCTCGGCTCCCTCTTCATCGAAAGAGGGGCAACCGAAAAAGCCGTCGAGCACCTGCGACGAGCCCTCGAGCTCGCGGAGCAAACCAAAACAAAACCCAAGATCTCCCGGGCTCATGAAGGGCTGGCGCGAGCGTACGAAGCGTTTGGTGATTTCGAGAAGGCGCTCCAACACCAAAAAGCGTTTCAGAAACTCAAAGAGGAGGTGTTCGGAGAAGAAAACGCCACCCGGCTGAAGAACCTTCAGATCAAGATCGAGGCCGAGACGCACGAGCAACTCAAACAGGCGCAGGCACGGCTCATTCAGTCGGAGAAAATGGCAGCGCTGGGAAAGCTCGTCGCTGGCCTCGCACACGAGATCAACACCCCTGCGGGAGTCATCAACAGCAGCAATAACGTTTTGGAACGAGGGCTCGAGCGGCTTGCCGACGAGCTCGCCGAAGACAGCTCGGCTCGGGCGACGATCGACACCCTTCGCGAGACCCGCACCGTCGCCACCAAGGCCGGACGACGGCTCGTCAAGATCGTCCAAAGCCTGAAGAGTTTCACCCGGCTCGACGAAGCAGACTTCCAGCTCGCCGACGTACGCGAAGGGATTGAGGCCACACTGGAGCTGCTCGAACCCCAATGGGGCGATCGCATCCGGGTGAGCCGGGATCTCAGCGAGGTGCCAAAGATCGAAAGCTATCCCACTGAGCTCAATCAGGCACTGATGACCCTCTTGGTCAACGCCGGCGAGGCCATCGAGGGAAGCGGCTCGATTACCGTGAGCACGATGCAAGAAAACGGACACGTTCGGATCAAGACGAGCGACACCGGCCGAGGCATCTCGGAAGATCGTCTGGCGACGCTATTCGATATCGGCTTCGCCCAGAAGGGCTCCCGGATGCGCCTTCACGTTGGCCTCGCCAACGTCCACGCAACCATCGCCAAACACCGCGGCGAGATCACCGTCAGCAGCAGGCTCCACCAGGGTACGACTTTCGAAATCCGCCTCCCGGTCAAACAGCCCTAGAGAAATCTTCACCGCGGAGTGGTGACCCCACGGCTGGTCAAAATCGGGAAAAGTTGCTAGCATATTTGTAGGTCGATCGGCCAGCAATCCTACAAACCAAAAAAAACCGAATAGGGGTTAACCATGAGCGATGACTCTGATGGCGCTGGCGGATGGTTGGTCTGGATCGGCGCACTGATCTTGATCAATTTTCTGAGCTGGATGTTCGACTGGTCGTTTTGGATCTACTGAGCCCGGCCGCTCCCATAACGACTCGAGCCACGACGGCCGCTTTGCCGTCGTCGGACCGACCAACACCCGAGCGGGTTTTCGACTACCTGCTCGCCGCGTCGATCGGCTCGTGGGCGGTGCTCGGCCTGACGGCGACGGCCGCTCCGTTGACGGCCACTCGCCTGGCCGTCGTGCTCCTCCACCTCACCGTGGCGAGCGCAATCCTGCGGCGGGCGCCGCTGGTGCGTCTCGGTTCACCTCGAGCGCTGCTGTCGAGTGTACCCGCCCTGGTCGTCGCCGGAGTCGCGTTTCGCTCTGCCGCGCCGTTGCAGTCGTGGCCTCTCGCGATCGAGGTCGTTTTCGTCCTCGGCGCCTCGCTCGCGATCTGCACGTTCATCGCTATGGGAGACAGCTTTGCCGTGCTGCCAGCCCGTCGAAAGATCGTCTCTTCGGGTCCCTATCGCATCGTCCGTCATCCTGCGTACGCGGGCGAGCTCATCATGATCTCGGCCTGCGTGGCGTCCAACCCGTCGCCATTGGCTGCGCTGGTACTCGTCGCAGCAGTTCCCTTGGTCGCGCTCAGGATTCGCGCCGAGGAGGATCTATTGTCGAGCTGCGAAGCCTACCGAGCGTATCGCTCCGAGGTTCGCGCTCGACTGGTCCCTTGCCTGTGGTGAAAACCGGCGCTACGATAGATTGGTAACCAAAGAACAAGCGATTTTAGGTATTCCCGGAAGGACCCGAGCCCGGCTCGCGAAAACCACGCTATGGCTTTGAGCGGACGTCTGGAAGAGCTGAACCTTCTCGAGATCCTACAGATAGTCGCCTTCGCGAAGAAAACAGGCACGCTGAGAGTTGAAGCTACGATGGCGAGCGGCGCAGTCCTGTTTCGAAACGGTTTTGTGTTGTGCGCGCTTTCGTCCTCCACAACACCGATTCTCCGCCCCATGGCCGGTCGCACACTCGACGAGTCGCGCGTCCTGCTACTCGAGGACGAAGTCCGCATCGCCCTGCGAGAGCTCGTGGTTCTCAGAGAAGGGCGCTTCGAGTTCGTGCTCAGCGACGAGCCTCCGACACATTTCGAAGGCATGGATATCCGAAAATTCCTTCGTGCCGACGGCTTCGACCCCCAAGCCCTCATGCTCGAGCTCGCACGTGACCTCGAAAACGCGCGCAAAGACAGCTCCTCTCTTCTGGAATCGCCTGACGGGCTCGCACCTTTGATGCCTCTCGAAGAGGAGGTTTCCACGGAGTCGCCGACGCTCGAGAGCAGCGGTGTGACCGTCGTGCTCGCCGACGACGAACCGCAAGTCCTGGCGGCGGTGAGGACCGAGCTCGAAGACGCGGGCTGCAACGTCGAAGCAGCGTTGGGCACCGATGAGGCGATTTCGCTCGTCGACAAACTGCTGCAATCGGGCACGCCGATGATTCTCGTCACTGATGTCGCGATGCCGAGCTCGACCAGCGACACGTTCGAAGGCGGCTTCGAAATTATCGAGCACTTGAACGAGTTAAACCACCAGATCCCCACGATGGTCATGACCGAAAGCCTGTCGCCCCAGGCGAAGGAGCGTGCCCGTACCCTCGGGGTTTGCAAAGTTGCGTTCAAGCCGGCGTTCACGAAACTGGATGCGGACGAATACACCACCGATCTCCGTTCGCTGGCGAATGTCGTGCGGCGCGAGCTCGCATCACTGACGATTGTCGCGGAGCACGTCGACCCGACGCCCACCGTGCCGGAGTTGAACCATGACGTGATGTTCAACTTCCTGAAGACGATGACGGAACAAGTGACGTGCCCGACGAACGGCATCGCTCGCATGATTCTGCGGGTGGGCTCGAAATACTGCGAACGCGTCGTGCTATTCCTCATCAGAGGCCCGAGGGCTCGCGGGCTTGCCGCGATACACCTCGGCCGGCCGACGAAGGAGGCAACCGAGGAGGCTCGACAGATCACCTTTGATCTCCAGCACGTGCGTCCCTTCGCCGAAGTCGTGTATTCACACAGCCTATTGGCGCAAAGCCACGACACGAATCCGTTGCCGGTGCTCGACGCTGGTAACGCTAGCGAGTACGTGCTGCTTCCACTGCTCCACAATCGTGAGGTCCTTTCGATTCTCTACTGCGATAACCCGGACTCGGGACGGCGGCTCGGTAATCTGTCCGGGCTCGCGTTGTTCCTGACGCAAGCAGGCATGGCGATGGAAAACGCATCGCTTCACCGAACACTCCGTTCATTCGAGACCCAGTTCTCGATGGATAACCAGGGACCGCTGACCCAAGAGTTGTCGCCAATCGTCCCGAATGAACCGATCGTACCCGTAAAAGAAGAAGCGTAATGACCGACAAACGGATCCAACCTAGATTCGGCCCGCTGGTCCTCAAAGCCGAGCTCAAGATCGATGGCGTCGTGCGCGAGGGCTTCTTGACGAACGTCGGCTCCGGCGGAGCGTTTTTGGCGCTCGACGAGCCTCCGAGTATTGGCATGGAGGTGAGCCTCCGGGCGCTGCTGCCGTGGAAACTGGGAGAGCTCCGCGTCAAAGGTCGCGTGGTCTGGCGAAACGATCCAGGCGCGGACGACGACGCTCGCTCGCCTATCGTTGGAGCGGGACTCGCTTTCACTGAGCTCGACGAACAATCCCAGCAGGCGCTCGACTCGTACCTGCAACGATTCGTCGAGCTTGCCGCCCAGCTCGACGAATCAGCTGCGACTCATGACGGCCACTGAGCTCGGCCGATAGCCCGGAAACAACCGGCTCGCGTCGTCGAGTGCGAGACTTTGCTGCGCCACTTCGGAGAAGACATCCCTGAAATCGGTGGTAACCGGCAAATCGCGACCGTCGTGCAGATTTCGCGCTTCGAGCCCAAGCCAATCACCATGAACCCGCCCGCCTCTGACACCGTGACCGACAACCATCATCGCGCTGCCGTGCCCATGATCCGTGCCTCCCGCTCCGTTGGGTGCGACGGTGCGCCCAAACTCGGTCACCATCAGCACCGTCACCGGAGTCGAGTCACCAACGTCCTCGAGAAACGCCGCGACGCTTCCGGCCAGATTGCCCATGAGATTCGCCATCGCCCCGGTCGACGCACCTTGGGCGAAGTGAGTATCCCAGCCCTGGCTTTCGATGAAAGCGACGCGCACACCGAGCTCGGACTTGATGAGCTTCGCCAATTGCTCGAGCGGGTTGTGCTTTCTCGCGCGTGGGTAGCTCACCCCTTGCGGCGTAGGCAGCGATAGCGGGTCAGCATCTCGGAACATCCGCATCGCGTGAAACGCCTCATCCCCGGCGTCAGCGAACAACGCGCTTTTGTCGTCTCGGTAACTATTTTCGATCCGCTTCATTAGCTCGTCGGCGCGCTCTGGAAACGAAATCCTCGACAGATTCTCGAGCGCGATGGCATCGTGTGCACCCGCAAGCGAGCGAGGCATTTGGCTCGTGAGCGCTACCGCAGTAAAGGGACTCGAGCCCTCGACGGCGAGAGCATTCACGGCACGGGATAACCAACCGTCTCTCGTCGATTTCACACCCGGCGTCCCCGTCTCCATCGCGTCCTGAGCGTCGAAGTGGGAGCGCGTCGGGTCGGGAGAGCCGACGCCGACGATGGGCGCAAGGCGGCCGGAGGTGTACAGGGGGTAGAGGGGAGACAAGGCGGGGTGGAAAGCGAAGCCATCGCCCAGGTCCAGAGTTGGATTCTCCCCCCTACCCGGCTCCTCGAGGGCGAGTGCACCTCGAAGCTCTCGATAGCGGTTTTCGCGATAGGGAACGACCATGTGAAGCGCGTCGGCGGCGCCGCGCAGGAAGACGACGACGAGAACGGATTGGCGGTCGACAGCTCGCGCGACGCCGCGCGTCGCAGTCCCACCGAAAAGAAGAAGTGTCGAGCCGAAAAACTTCAGCAGGTCCCTTCGATCCATTGTTCCCGTCATCACACCCTCTATTCATTGACGTTGAAAATCCGGACTCGCGAGTGCCAACGCGCGCTCCGGGGCCGTTTCGTGTATTTCGCCGAACTGCACGCCAGGGATGCTCTCGGACGCGAACGCGCCGGCGAATCTCATCCGCATGAGGACGCTTCCCCCCGACAACCACGCGGCAGCGCTCTCTTCGTAGCCCGTCGGCGGCTGACACAAATACAGCGGCATCCCGAGCTCACCCACGAAATGGGCCAGGCCTGGCCCACTGACGGTGGCGCCGGTCGCTCGAGCGGCACTCGCAACGAGCTCGAGCGGAGTTTTGACTTTGCCGTTGTCAGGCGCGGTGGCTTCGTCGACGAACCGAGGCGAGAGAAACATGGTGCGAAGCACGGCGGGGATATCTCCACCGGTATCCAAGAACGTTTCACTCATCGCACTCACGAGAGGCGCAGACGGCGTGTCGGAAACGAAACGCTCGGCAAGCTTTCTCGAAATGAAACTCGCCGTCGACGGGTGACGACTCAAAAGCTCGATGACCGCCAGTCCGTCATCGATCCCGTCACTGGTAGGGTCGATGCTTTTTCCAAGCACGATCTTGGGCGCATCGTCGTGGGCAAGCTGATTGAAGAAGTAGCTCCCTTCGTCGGGAATCGAGCGCAGCGACTCCGGCACCCGTCGGCGCCCCCCCCGACTTGCGATTCGGTCCCGAATTCGGGTCGCTTGCGGGCCCACGACAGACCACCCTGTCATCGCGCGTGCAACCTCGATTACGTCTTGCTGGTTGTAGCCGCCATCAACCCCGAGGGTATGCAGCTCCATGAGCTCGCGTGCATAGTTCTCGTTGATCCCGAGCTCGCGAGGCTCCCGATCACGCTGTAATCCACGGCGCTGTCGACGGGGTCCGTCCAATTGAGCACGCACTGCCGCTCTCGGATCGAAACCCTCTTTGGTGTTGAGCCAGTTGTCGAGATAGAAGAGCATCGCGGGATGTCGCGCGGTGGCGAGCAGCAGATCATGGAAACTGCCTAGCGCATGAGGACGGATCGCGTCTCGCTCGTACGACGGCAGCGCGAGCAAGGTGTTTCTGTTCTTGCGCGCATAGACATTGAAGTGATTGAACCAGAAGTCGGCCATGACCTCCTTCAGTTGACGCTCGGAGTGGACAGCTCGGACGAGCTTCGCCTGCGAGAGGTCGCGGACAAGCGTGTGCGGTCCTTTTTCAGGGGGGCGAGCCGGAGAAGAAAGTCGCGCTCGCTGCATCCGCTGTCGTTGTTCGCGTGAGGGCCGCGGGTATTTCTTCATGAGCTCGGCAGTGGAGCGCTCGAGGTCATCGAAGCTCTCGAGCATTTCTTCGACAACGGGATCCGCGATCCGCTCAGGATGAAGCTGCTCCTCGAGCCACGCCTCGCTTCCCTTCGACACCAGCGCCTCCAAATCTCCGGGTCGTGCGCCGTAGGTAGCGCGGGAAAGCAACAGCCGAGCCCTATCCTGTTCGAGCTCTGTCGGCCCCTCGGCTCGCGTTCGCGTGGACAATAAAACGGCAAGAAGGACGACTGCAGCTACGAACCACCCGAGCTTTGCTCTCATGCTGGTTTGGACCAAAAACCAGAGGAAAAGTTTAAGGCTCGGGGAAGCCGCACCACGGAGACACGGAGGTGTGCCTTTCTCGGATCCTAGGCGCGGCTGGTTTTCTTCTTGCGCTTCTTGTTCTGAAGGCTTTGAAGGCGGGTGCACTTCTGGCACCGACCGAATATCTGATGGCGGTGCGACTCGATGTCGAAACCGTAAGCGTCGGCAATTTCATCCTGCAACCGCTCGATATCCGGACTGACGAACTCCAAAATCGTGCCGCACTCGACGCAAATCATGTGATCGTGGTGGGCGTGACGAAATTTGTGCTCGAAGCGAGTCAGGCCGTCTCTGAGCTCGATCGCATCGGCGAGCTGCGCATCGCAGAACACTTTCAGCGCTCGATAGATTGTAGTGCGTCCGATCCCCGGGTGTTTGCGATGGATCACCCGGTAGAGGTCATCCACGGTCATATGACCGCTGGTCTCCAGGAAGTGTTGCAGAATGGTCTCGCGCTGCTTCGAATGTTTGAGGCCATTCTTCGAGAGGTATTCGTCGAGGACGTCGAACTCCTCGCGTCGCTCTTTACCGGCAGTCATCGGACCAGTTTAACTCAGAGACGTCGCGATGGCCTCCGCGGTGATGCGTGAATGCGAGCCCTGCCAAACGACCTCGCCGTCTCGCAGCACGAGAAGTTGCGGCGATTCGTGATGCACTCCAGTCTTCGCTTCAATATGGTCGGACACAGCCCTGGACTCCGCAACCTCGACTTTGTGGATCACTTGGTCCGGATGCTCCGCGAGAAACCGTTCGGTCTCCCGATGCGCTTGCGCGCTAATCCCACACGTCGTGCTGTGTTTAAAGACGATCGCCAGCGGCTCCGCGAGGAGGCGATCGAAATCCGAGGGTTGTCGAAGAAGTTCCATATCGCCCATTTTGACCCACCACGGGCCCCACGCCAACTCAACCGCCGGAGACACCGGGCCTGCCCGCTCGAGCTCTGGCTCCGTTCCCGTTCCCATTCCCGTACTTGTCGAGTCGGTACCCCTTGCCGTCCATGCTGATCCTGATCCCCTATTCGGGTCGTTAGCCTTAGTCAAGGCAGCAAGCTCGCCTGCTGCCTCATGCGAGCTCCCGCAAACTCCTCCCTGAACCGCCGAGACCGTCGGCCGCGATCGGCACGTTATGTTCGACACGATGAACGCGTCCATCCGGAGACACGCCGCTATACGTTTGATGTTGTGCGGACTCGGGCTGCTTCTGCTCACAACTGCGAGGAAAGACGACGCGCCTTCGACAAAGTGCTCGACAGCGAAAGCGTCGGAGAGATCATGGGCTACATCATAATCTTTGAAGCGCGCGCTTGGTGGACGTCGGCCAGCGAGCCGGGTGAGGGGGCGCTTCCAATACTTATGCAAATCAAGGGGCGGCAATTCGGCCGATCGCTGGATGACTAATAATGATAGAAGGCTATCCGACTGAAACGCGCGACACGCCAGGTGAATAGCAGCTCCGGCGAGTTGGCGCCGGGGGCGTGGCTCACGCTCGGGCGGTGCTCGGCGTTCGGCGACGTCACTCGGACGTCATCATCCCCGCTCGCTCCTTGACGTACGTCGCGACTTCGAGGTGCGTGGCGAACCAAACGTCTTGTTTGGATTGTATGTGAGCAATGAGCTCCTTCAAGATGACGATCCGCGAGCGATGCCCGATGTAGTGCGGGTGCATCGTGAGCAAAAACATCGTTCCCTCTTCGTAGGCCACGTCGAACTCGTCTTTGTAGACAGTCAGCACGTCGCGCGGGGCGCTGTAGCTGTTGCCGCGGGGATTCACGAGCGGCGCATCATCCAGAATCCACTCGACCGGTAGCTCGACGATGCCGGTCGATTCACCGTGCGCGTCGAGCTCATACGGGCGATCGTCCGCCATGAGCGAGCTGTCGTACACGAAACCGAGGTCGCGAATGATGTCGAGAGTGTTCGGGCTGAAGTTCCAGGACGGAGCGCGGTATCCGACGGGCTTTTGGCCGGTGGCCTCCGTGAGGTAGTCGATCGCACGTTCGACGAGCTCTCGCTCCACGTCCGCGGGCAGATCCGAGTTTCTCTCGTGAATCCAACCGTGCACTGCGAATTCGTGGCGTCCCGATCGCTTGATCACGTCGGCCATCTCGGGGTGGAACCTCAGGCTCTCGGATGGAATAAAAAACGAGGCGGGGATCTCGTGCCGGTCGATCAAGTCGACGACCCGCTTCAGCGCCACCCGCGCACCGTATTCGCCCTGCGACAGCGCACCGATGGTCGGCTCGCCGGAACGCAAAGAAATCGTTTCGTTGTCGACGTCGAAAGACAGCAGCACCGCCACGCGCGCGCCGTTGGGCCACACGTCGGGCTGAAGGCTTCGACCTGCACGCACCGCGTTGACGGTGCGATCGATTTGTTCGGGCGTCCATTTCCAGCCAGGCACCACTTCGTCGTCGCCGTCTCGAGCGGACTGCACGGAAGGCGCACACGAAACAATCAAGGCGGCGGCTCCCAAGCCGGCAAGCAGCTGTGTGGCTCGAACGCTCATCATATGCTCCTCTTTTCTTGGTTCGCCTCTACGACGGCGTAGAATACCTCCCTTTTGAAAGAGATTGATCTTCAATCGTACCCTTTACAATTCGACCCCAACCGGCCACTCCGATAGCTCAGCCCCTGGGTCGTGGCTATCGCCGCTCGTGCAGCTGACCGCGTGTCGGCCCGCCCATCACACAATCTTGCAGTCCATGACGACCTTCATCGTTGCGGTTTTGAGCGTGTTGACGACCGTCGTGAACTTCGAGACTTGCCCCTCCGTCAACTGTTCCCGCGTAAACAGAATGAGGGCGATCGCGGTTCCGTTGAGATATCTCCCACCGAGAGCAACAACGCTACGAACACCGTTGGCCTGGACGAAGTTCTGGGCGGTGACGAGGACGTGACCCTCGCCCGTGCGCGCAGTTCGAGCGTCCTCGACGACCAGCACTTGCGACATCTTCCCCATGGATTCTTGCATCACCAGAGGCCTCGCTGCCCGGCCTCGGGACGCACGTCAGGCCAGGACCAGGTTGCCGTTTTAAGCGGTTTTACATCATCTAGTTACAGCCAATCCCCAAACTCGAGGCCACAGTCGTAAACGGGCTTGTCCGCTGACATTGTTTCACTTGCGTTGCCCCTGAATCGAGTGTAAGTTAATGTAGCTCTGAAGGTAAGGAAGCTGGATGCGCCCGCACCATTTCAAACGTCTGCCAACTAGCGGGTCTGGGTGTCGAGTTTCCACTAGTTTTCCCACCAATTCACTACCGAAACAGGAAGTACTAAGGAGGAACTCATGACGCTTACCCGCCGTGCGTTTTTGCGCACTGTTGGACCAGGAGCTCCCTCCCCGGCGATGATTACCGCTAGGGGTCGTGAAGCCTTGGAAGGCGAATTCGGCGTTGTCGAAACAGCGCTCATTCCGCCGCCCGACATGGACGAGATCCGCATCAGCAGCAACGAGAACCCGCTAGGGCCTGGTGCGTCCGCGATCCAATCGATCAAGGACAACGTCTCCTACTCTAACAAGTACCCCATGAACAGCCCGATCACCGACACCGCGATTCGTACCCGTCTTGCCACCCACTACGATGGCGCGAAGACCGAGAACATCGTCATCGCCCCCGGCTCGGGAGAGGTTCTCCGCAATTGCGTTCGCGCATTCTGCGGCCCGAGTCGCCCTCTCGTGACCGGCGAATTGAGCTACGGAAGCCCGGTGTCGACCGCCGAGCTGTTCGACCTCCCCGTCAAGAAGGTCCCGAACCAGGCGGATCTCGGCCTCGATCTCGACAAGATGGCCGGAGCGGCGATCGGCGCAGGGCTCGTCTTCCTCTGCAACCCGAACAACCCGACGGGCACGGCCCACAGCAAGCGCGCCATCACGGACTTTGTCCGTTTCGTCGCGAAAGAGTCACCGTTCACCTACATCCTGCTCGACGAGGCGTACCACGAATACGTGACCGCTGCGAACTACGAGACCGGCGCCGACCTTGCACTGCGGTACCGAAACGTCCTCCTGGGACGCACGTTCTCGAAGGCGTACGGGATGGCTGGACTCCGTATGGGCTACGCGGTCGCGACCAAAGAAACGGCAGCGAAGATCCGAGCGTACAAGCTCACCTTCGGCGCCAACGTGCTCGGTCTCGCCTCAGTCTCGGGCTCGCTCGACGATCCCGATCACCTCAAGCAAGAAGTCGTGCGCAACACCGCAGTTCGCGACTACACGATCGACTTCTTCCGCAGCAATGGCTACTGGGTGACCGACGCGCAGACCAACTTCATCTTCGTGAAGACCGGTATGACGGCGAAGGCCTTCCGGGATGGCTGCGCGAAACACAAGGTTATGGTAGGGCGCGATTTCCCGCCGTACGAGAAGGAGTACGCTCGCATTTCGATCGGCACCATGGACGAGATGAAGCGCGCTACGGAAGTGTTCCGCGAAGTTCTCGGAATTTCAGCCACCGACGCCGGCTCGGGCAGCAACTAGGCAAACAGCGAACCCGAGTCAAATGTCTAGAGACGAGTTTTCAAAGCCAGTTTTCAGAAATATTGAGGAGGTTGCTATGTCGCAATCGCGACGAAATTTCATGAAGACGATGGGCGTCGGTGCCGCGGGAGCTTATGCCGCCACGCTCATCAGCACGCGGAAGCAAGAGTCTATTGCTTTCGCTGCGGAGACGGGAATCCCCGTCGACGAGGTAATCAACCTCGCCAACAACGAGAACCCAATGGGACCGGGGCAACCCGTGCTCGACACCGTGATTGAATCGCTCGGCACCCACGGCGAAACGCCAGGGCGGTATCCGTTCATGAAGGCGGGTCCTCTCGACGACGCCATCGCTGCAAAGTGGAACGTCAAGAAAGAGAACGTGCTCGTGGGTGCCGGATCGACCCAGATCCTCGTCAATGCGACGCAGACCTATACGTCGAACAGTCACGCTCTCGTGGGCTCGCTGCCGACTTATGAGGAATGCTTCGGCTACGCGGCGACGGTTGGCCACAAGACGAAAGCCGTGCCACTTACCAGCGACTACAAAATGGACCTCGACCATACGTTCTACGCCTGCAAGGGTGCCGGGATGCTGTTCTACTGCAACCCGAACAACCCGGTGGCGTCGCTCGTCGATCCTGCTGAAGGTGCCGAGTTCATCAAGCGTGTGCTGAAGATGAACAAAGACCTGCGGATCCTCGTGGACGAAGCCTACATCGATTACGTGACCACTCCCGGTCACAAGACGATGATGAAGGAAGCTCTCGAAGATCCTCGCATCATCGTGGCGCGAACGTTCTCGAAGGCTTACGGAATGGCCGGACTCCGCGTGGGTTACGCCATCGCTCACGAGGACACGATCAAGGAGCTCGCGAAGTACAACATGGGCAACTCGATCTCGGTCCTTACCTACGCGGCTGCTACGGCTGCCCTGGCACGTGATGCGAAGGACCCGAGCTTCATCACGAACGAGAGCCAGCGTAACACTGAGGCGCGCTCGTTCACGCGCAAGTGGTTCCACGACCATGGCTACAAAGACACTGACGCACAAGCCAATTTTATGTTCGTCGATGTCAAGATGCCGGTCGAGGACTTTCAAGCGGCATGCCGCGCCGAAGGCCTGCGAGTGGGACGTCCGTTCCCGCCGCTGTGGACCCACTGCCGTATCTCGATCGGAACCATGGACGAGATGCAGCGTGCGGTGAAGATTTTCGACAAAGTCCTAAGCGCAGCCAAAGCACAGGCTGCGTAGCCACCGCAATCGACAACGGCTGCCGCTCCCTTTTGGGGGTGGCAGCCTTTTTTTTTCCCGCCTTCGCCCTGCGGGCTACGGCGAGGCAAGCCCGGGAGGGTTCGAGATGAAACGGCGGGAGTTTCTCAAGACAGTCAGTGCAGTGGGGGCGGTGGCTTCGACTCAGCGATCGGGTCGGGCGAGCAAGATCGATATTCACAATCATTACTACCCGGAGTCGTATTTTCAGATGATTCGGGATCTTGCGGGGGACGACTACTCGTTCGATACGGACGCGACGGGGACGACGATCATCCAATTTCGGGGGGCGCGCTTTTTTGGCATTCAGCCTCCGATGACGGATGTTTCGTTGAGGCTCGAGGCGATGGATCGGGTGGGGATCGATGTCCAGGTGTTGTCGGTGTCGGTGCCGAATGTGTTCTTTGCGGGGGTGGAGCAGGAGACTCAGATTGCGCGAGGCGTCAACGACGCTTATGCCGAGCTCATCGCTCGGCACCCGCAGCGCTTCAAAGGATTTGCTTCGATCCCGATGAACGTGCCGGATGCGTCGCTCGCGGAGCTCGAGCGCTCGCTCGACGAGCTCAAGCTCAACGGCGTCATTCTATTGAGCCACATCCGCGGAAAGCCGCTGACCGACCCGAGCTTCCGCCCTTTCTTCGAGGAGGCCAACCGGCGAAACCTATGCATCTTGATCCACCCGATGATGCCTACCGGCATGGCCGATCAGCTCCGCGACTACGTGCTCGGCCCGATCGTGGGTTTTCTCTTCGATAGCACGCTGGCCGTCGCCCGCATGTGTTACGACGGTCTCTTGCGCGATTTTCCCAACATCCGGTGGGTCATCCCCCACCTCGGCGGCGCCATCCCCTACCTGATGGCACGTCTCGACCGTGGACACCACGACTTCGTCGCCTGCCGTGAGAACATTCAGGAGCCCCCGAGCCACTATCTCAAGAAGCTCTACTACGGCACCGTCTCCACGAGCCCCTATACGGTGAGTATGGTCCGAGATCTCATCGGGACCGACCACATCGCCCTCGGCACCGACTACCCCCACTTGCTCGGCTCGATCGATGGCTCCGTCGAAACCATCGAATCGATGCGCATCCCCGAAGTCGAGAAACAGCGGATCTATGCCGGAACTGCGATGGCGATACTGAACAACGTTTGAGCTCCCCTCTCGTCTCCCTCGCCCAGAGGGGAGAGGTCAATCAAAATCAATAACCTCTCCCCCTCTGGGGGAGAGGTCGACGTCGCGCTAGCGACGTCGGGTGAGGGGAGCAGCGATCAATGTCACAGATCAATTGGGGCGTTACCCGCCCCCATCTATAATCGTCTCCAAAGGAGGTGTGCGTGAGCGACGACCTACGATACCCGATTGGAAAGTTCGAGTTTCCCGAGAGCCTGAGCAACTCTGAGCTCGAGTCGATGATCCAACAGATCGCGGAGGCACCCGGACGGCTTTCTGAGGTTGTTTCCGGACTGCAGGAGCAACAACTCGACACGCCCTACCGTCCCGGGGGATGGACGGTTAGGCAGGTCGTCCACCACCTGGCGGACAGCCATCTCAACAGCTACGTTCGCTTCAAACTGGCCGTTACCGAGGACGAGCCCACGGTCAAAGGCTACGACGAAACACTGTGGGCGGAGCTCGAAGACGCGCGCACGGGCGACATCGGTAATTCCCTCCAACTCTTGGAATCGCTCCACCGACGCTGGGTGAGCTTTCTGCGATCTCTCGGCCCGAACCAGCTCGCGCGCACGTTCCACCACTCCGAGCTCGGCCCAGTACGCGTCGGGCAGAACGTCGCGCTGTACGCGTGGCACGGTCGCCATCACGTTGCCCACGTCGCCGCGCTGCGACGCCGCGAAGGCTGGGGCTAGTTTTGTAGCTCGACGACGATGACTTCGATCGTTCCCGGGCCCTCGTTCACATCACCGTGCAGAACATCGGGTGGGTCCTTGTCGAGCCAGTAAGCCTTTCCCACCTCCCACTCGTAGGTATCGACGTGCTCCCCCGCCTCGTTGACCACTTTGAGCGTGGCGTCGGTCAGCGCGATGAGTGCCCGGCCATTTTCATGACGGTGTAAACGCAGCGGCTGGTTGGGAAGGATGATGCTCTTCCACGCCTTGAGCTGCTCATTCTCGAATTGGGGCTCGCGCCGCGTCCGCTGCTCCTGCACAGCAACAGTCGCTGTAGCCGAGGCCAACGCGGTCGCTACCATCAACAATAGAACTCTTGTCTTCGACATTGTCTACTCCGCTTTGTAAATGATTTTCCCGCCCACGATGGTCGCAACGATATGGCCTTCGAACAGTTTTTCAGGATCGGTCTCGCCAACGACGAGCGGGTCGATGTCCATCACCGTGATATCCCCCCACTTGCCTACCTCGAGAGTGCCCATCTCGTTTTCGAGACCTCCGGCGTACGCGCCCCAGCTCGTATAGCCGCGCACCGCCTCTTCTGGAGTCATCACTTGCTCCGGGTACCAGCCCTCAGGCGGTTGCAGGTTCTTGTCCCGCCGCGTGATGGCCGAGTGCAACCCGTAGAAGATGTTGTGATCGGTGCCGATCAGGTCCGAGTTGAAAGCGAGTCGCGCTCCCGCTTGTCGCAATGAACGCCAAGCGTACGCTCCTTTCGCCCGGTGCGGTCCGAGGCGTTGCTCGGCCCAGGTCTTGTCCTCGACAGCGTGCGAGGGCTCCATCGACGCGATGACGTTGAGCTCCAAGAAGCGTTCGAAATCATCCGGGTGGATGACCTGCGCATGCTCGATGCGGTGGCGGAGCTTTCGTGTCTCGGGATCAGACTCGACGACAGAGGACAAGAATTCGAGAGTCTCACGGTTACCAGCGTCTCCGATCGCGTGGATGCCGACCTGAAAGCCGGAGCGCATGAGCTCAGCCACGAGCTCCATGTCGAAGCCGTACTCCCCGCCAGCAACACCTTGGTGGCCAGCCTGATCCGAGTAGTCCTCGAGAAGTCGTGCGCCACGGGAGCCGAGCGCACCGTCGTAGTAGGCTTTGACCGATCGCGTGATCAACATCCGCTCGTTGTCCGACACCGGACCGCGCTCTATCCACTGCCGGCACAGCTCGCCGTCACGCGCAGAGATCATAGCGTAGACGCGCAGCGGCAGCTCGCCGGCGGCTTCGAGCTCTTCGAGCGCCGTCATGTACCCGCTCTCCACGCCGGCTTCGTGCACGGAAACGTAGCCGTCGCGACCCATTCGGACCAATCCCGCGAGAATCGCGCCCTTGTACTGCTCGTGCGTCATCGCGGGCACGGCGTCTCTCAACAGCACTCCAGCGCGATTGAGAACGACTCCGGTCGGCTCGCCCTGTGCATCTCTCAGAATCTCGCCACCGCTCGGATCGGGTGTGTCTTTCGTAATACCCGCGGCCTCGAACGCCCGCTTGTTTCCCCACACGGCAAAGCTGTGAAGACTGTCCATGAGAACCGGGTTGTCCGGAAAAGCCTCGCTGAGACGGTCCCAGCTCGGGTATCGCGTGGCCCAAGCTCCCTCGTCCCAGCCGCGCGCGAGAATCCATTCTCCCTCCGGAACGTCGCCACTGGCATCGATGACTCGCTGAACCGCCTCCTCTTCCGTTTCCACTCCGATCAAGTTGATCTCGACCTCGAGCACTCCGAGCTCGTCGACATGGGTGTGCGAGTCGATGAGACCAGGCAGCACGGTGGCTCCACCGGCGTCGAGAACTTCCGTTGCCGCGCCACGAAAGCGATCCACGTCGGCGTTCGAGCCAACAAACAGAATTTTGCCGCCCTTCACGGCGACCGCTTCCGCATCCGGGCTCCAACCCTCCTCGGAGTGCGGCGCATCCGCGGCAGGCGTTCCGTCCGCAGAGGGCTCGCTCCAGCCAAAGGTGTACACGCGAGCGTTGTGAATAATCAGATCAGCGGCGTCGTCGGGAACGGAGCTCTGACAGCCGAGCGCGAGCGCCAACGCGCCCAGCACGAAACCAAGTGCATACGGATTGCGGTTCATAGATCCCTCCGAGCTCCCGAACAGGAAGCGCGCAGGGATTATATGGCCCCGAGGAAGAGAGTGCTATCCTGGCCTCGAATGGTACTGCTCCTCTGGCTCGCGCTCGCGTAAACCGGCGATGTCGAGACCTTCGGCAAATTTCGACTTCCCTATCCCGGCTCTCAGAACGTCGAGGATTCTCCGGGAAGTCTCAAGAGTGCCGAGGCGACGAGGGAGTGCCTGCGCTGTCACGCAACCACGGTCTCATGGAACAGCGATATCCTCGACCCGACGAGCTAGCTCCGTGTTTGGATGCGGGCACGACTCGCTTCTAACGAATCGGGGACAGCGTTCGTTTCTCCGACGGACCGATGAGACTCGGCGGAGCCCCGATTAACTCGCGACGAGCTCCCAATAGTGCTCTTTGCAGTGATCCTCGAGCTGCTCGGCCAGGTTCGATGCTGCGCCTTTCACGCTCCCGCCTTGCTTGCGATCATCGACCCCCGTGAGCATCGTCTGGCCCCCGCTAGGAAGAGTGATGCGGCTCTCGATTCGATGCCGTTCGGAAAGGTAGTTCTTGTCGTAGTAATTCTTCCCGACTCCTTGATCGTTGACGCGCATATCGAGCTCTCGGACATGCACCTCGTTCACGATATGCGTGAGTATCTCGACAACGAGATCCGCGCTCTCGCGGTTGTCGACGACCTTGAGCCATTTCTTCTTTTTGGCCACCCGTTTCGACACTTCCTCGGTCACCTTGGGCATGTCGACGCTTTCATTGGTCAGGCCTTGCGTGAACACGTAAATAGTAAACGGCTGCTCCGGCTTTTTGGGCGGCTTTCGCTGCTCCTGCGCGATGCTCGTGACGGCTCCTGACAAAGACAGGGCGTAGAAAACGGTAACTAGCACGCGTCGATGCATCGAGCACCTCCTCAGTGTGGATAGAGCTCCAGCTACTCCCCGCCAGAAAGTCCAGCGAGGCGGGCCTGCACTCCTTTTTGATCGGGTTGCAGCTCCAGGGAGCGCTGGTAGAGCTCTTTCGCCTTCTCGTTCTCGCCGGCACGCTCGTAGCAATCCCCCAGCGCATTCAAGGCTGTCGTATCCGGAGTTCGGATGCCGGCCGAGCGCTCGAAGTAGTCCTTCGCGCGTGCGTAGTCTTGCTTGATGTAGTAAGCGAAACCCAAGCCTTCGACAACTTCGTATTCGTTCGGAAAGTCCTGTTCGAGCGGCGTGAGCAACTCGAGCGCCCGGTCCGCATCGCGGTCGAACAAGACGATACTAGCGAGTCGCCAGCGTGCGACCGGCAACTGCGGGTTGTCGATGGCGACGGCTTTCTCGAATGCCGCCTTCGCGGCTTCCACCTGTCCCGAGGCCATGAGCTCGTTGCCGAGCGTCACGTCGAGGTAACCGGGGATCTCGGTGTTGAAGCTGTGACGATAGATGAACGCGGGACGAGCGACTTCGTTCCTGGGGCTGACGGTTAGAGGTGCCAACTTAGAGGCGAGCACCGCCCCGTCCGGACCAACGATCTGCACTCGCAAAGTGTAGAAGCCTCCGTCGAGCCCCAACAGCGCCATCTCTTGTACGACGCCTCCTTCTTCGGCATCGATAATCTGCTCGTCCATCACCTCCATCTCGGCGCCCAGAATCTGAAAGTGTAGCTTTTGCCCCGGCTCCGCGTTGAGCACCTGAACGAAAGCGCTCGTTGTGGAACCCATGGCAAAGGCATTCTCGGCAGCAGGGTATATCTCGACGGATCCGACCTGAAACGCACGATGCGTCGTCGCATCCGTCATCGCGTTCTCACCGTCGTATCCTAGAACAACATCGCTGAGCGACGGTTTGTCTTCTTCGATACCGGGTACGTAGAGATCGAATTCCGTTGCGGTGTAGTCTTTCGTCGCTCGATTCTTGAGAACGATACTGACTTTGTAGTTCCCTGGGATCAGCGGATAGTTGTCTCGATAAGCGATCGGATAGGAGCTCGCCTCTTGGAACTGACTCCCGCTCAGCTGCAAAAGAGGCTGGTTCAAGTTGTACGCTACAGCTCGCCCCTGTAGATCACGGACTTCGAGGTCCACATCGAGGGTCGTGTAGTGACGCGTCCCGTCTTCGTTGCTTTCGAGAGTGAAATGAGATGGGTCGATCTCGAATCCGAAATGGAGGAAGGGTGTGGCCTCCGGACCGTAGAGCACCGCATACACACTGCGACTGGGGAAAAACTTGAACGAATAGTCCGCGGTGACTTTGTGGCCGAAGCGTTTGAAGCCCTCGAGATCTCGGGTATCGACTTTGCGGGTGGGCAACATCTCGATGTTGGCCATGGTACGAGAGGCGTTCATCGCGGGACGAATGTTCAGCTCGATCGGATCGATCTGATTACGGCCGGAGAACATGTCGTAACCAGTATTCTCGGTCAAGTCGATCGTCAACGTCGCTCGAGCCAGGTCGAGTGAAATATTGGTAATAATGGGCATCGCGGAGTTCTGATTGACTTGATAATTCTGGCCCGCATAGCCCGCACGTAGAATCGCCTGCGGTCCATCGCTGACGGGATCGTAGAGCTCATACTCTCCAATATCATTGTCCTTGTAGAACATGAGGTTGAAGCGCGGAGGCAGCCCGTCGTTGGGCTCGCCGCGGTAGATCCAAAGCTCTGTGGCGACCAGCTCGCTGTAGCCGTCGAAGTTCTGGATTTCGACGGGCTCGCCTAGAATGATGTACATCCTGCCGCGGTCCGTTCTCCAGCCCGGGCGGGGCGTCTCGCGTCCCAGGTTCTTGTTCGCGAAATCGAGCCTCCGGTAGTGCTCGAGTTGAAACTCGTTCTCGAGCGTCGCCCGATCAAGGTCACGCCGGTTCCAGAATGCCTCGATGAAGCGCGTACGTTCTTCACGCGTTTCCAGACCCAGAAAAATATCTTTCTCGATGTCGGTGATGATGTAAACGACCTCCATCTCGAGCCATTCGCGATAGTCCTCGGACAACCTGTCGATGCGCTCGTCGGCGACCGCGGCGAAGCTCACGAGCAAAAAGAGTAGAGTTTTGACGATCCTATTGGCCATGATCTTGTAGATTAACGGGATCGCGCGCCGGGTGCAACACCAACGCGGCGCGGCTCACGGGCGACACAGCTACACCGCCAACTGTTATTACTAAACGACTTACAGCAGGATCTAGCGAAAGCGCGTCAGCCGCTTATCGACTCCCTCGCCCGAGCCCCTGCGCGACCCTTTGCTCGACAGCAGCAGGGACGTTTTGCCCAAGCTCGCGAGCTCGCTCGAGATGGGAGTGAGCGTCCTCGTAGGCCCCGGTCGCCGCGAGCGACGCACCGAGTTGTAGGTGGACGATACCGAGCTCGGCGTCGATGGTCAGGACTCGCCGAAACTGATCGGCCGCTTCCGCGTAGCGCTGCTGCTGGAACAGAAACTCCGCAAACGCTCGACGGGCCGAGACGTTGTCGGGCTCGAGCTCTAGCGCGTTTGCATAGCGCGCCGACGCGTCGACGTTTCGACCCAGGAACGCGAGCGCACCCGCAGAGCCCACAATCGCGGCAACAAGGTCGCTTCGTTCGATGAGCGATTTGTCGAAGTGCGACAGTGCTTCCTCGTAGGCTCCCTCGTAGCTCAAAGCGGCCCCGAGGCCAAAGTGCGCGGCCGCGTCGCTATCCTTGATTGCGAGCGCTGCACGGTAAAACTCCTTCGCTTCGGAGCGTCTGTTCTGTCGGGACAAGACATCGCCGAGACGAACGTTCATCGCCGCATCGTCGGGCCGAAGCGAGACCATGTCACGATAGATCGCCTCCGCTGAGCTCAAATCTCCTTGGTCTACGAGATTTCTTGCCCGGTTTAGCATCGCGGTGGACGATACCGACTCCTGCCTCATGCGAGAACGGAGCGGATCCCTGATGGGCACGGTCCGGGTCGAGACGCGCACCCGTTGCGCCTCTTGTGCCGCCTTGTCGTTGTCACCCAATCGTCGGTAGAGCCGGGCCAGCGCGGCATGAACAGCTCCCGCGTCCGGACTGAGCTCGGCCGCTCGTTCCAAATGAAAACGCGCCGTTTCGTAGTCTTCGGCGCGTATGGCGACACGTCCGAGCGCCAACTCTGCAGACGGACTATTAGGGTCTAGCTCGAGGGCGCGTGTGTAGAGCTCGGCGACCCCAAGGGTGAGGTCGCGTTCCTCTAGCAGCTCAGCCCTGGTGATGAGAAGCGCGGGGTAATCGGATCGCACTTCCAAGGCCGAGACGCTCGCCTCCAACGCCAGGTCACGGTCGTAAGCCAAGTAGGCCTGCACCAAGAGGTAGTGCCAGCGAAAATCCTCGGGCGCGAGCTCGATAGCTTTCTGGTAGCAAAGCGTCGCTTCGGGTTCGAGTCCATGGGCGTGCAGTACCACGCCCAGGTCTCCCCAGGCCTCGTGAGAGCGGGGAGCTTGCCGCACTTCTTCACGATAGTTCTCGATCTTGGCTGCAACCTGCGGCTCCATGATCGAGCGATCCGGGTCAGGAATATCGAGCGGCTCGAGAGCGCCAAAGAGAAAAAACCCGACGAGGGCGAGTCCCACCACGACAACTCCCGCGGCGAGAAGAGGGGCCCAGGCGCGCCTCGAAGGCTCGAGCGGACGGCGCTTTTTTTTCTTTGCCATGGGCGTTCATTGTCCTAGCGACGGGGGCAGCTGTCAAGATGAGCTAGTGCTCGGACCCGCTGATCCTGTCGTAAATTCCGGGTCCTTTTCGGCGCTGCCGGGCGTTGCTCCTCCTCGGAATATCTGGATATGATCTCGTCGGGCGCCTTGGCAGCGCGCAAAAGGGTCCGAGATTTATGTGACGAACTTCTGTTCCAGGGGACTAGGTTTGACAAGGAAAACAGACCGCAGGAGAATACTCTAGCTACTTTCAAAAGGGTTCTGACATAACACAAGTGCCTGTAGCTTAAAGGTTTCGTTGCAAAGGTTTCTATGGCAAGACAACTCACGCTCCTCACTTGGCTCGGGTGTACGCTACTCCTGTGCGCGCGCGGCGCTGATGCGCAAGACGGCTCCTACTTTGCAGACATCACGGTCGAGGCCGGGATCGATTTCGACCACGACCCCGGCGTCGAGGGTTTTTATTGGGCACCCGAAGTCATGGGGTCCGGAGGTGCTTTTCTCGACTTCGACGGCGATGGCGATCTCGATATATACCTGCTTCAAGGCGGTTATCTACCCGAATCCAAGAACAAGAACGAAAAGCCGAATCAGCTGTTTCGCCAGAATCAGAACGGGTCGTTCGAGGACGTCACCGCGACCTCTGGTTTGGGAAATACAGGCTATGGAACCGGCGTCGCAGTGGGTGACATCGACAATGACGGGCTCGTCGATGTCTACGTCGCCAATTATGGCCCGGATGCCCTCTTTCGCAATCAAGGCGGCGGGAAGTTCGCGGACATCACCGCAAGCGCCGGGATCGTGGACAACGCGTGGTCAGCGTCGGTGGGTTTTTGTGACTACGACGCCGATGGTTTTCTCGACGTCTACGTCTCTCGGTACCTCATCAACGACTCCACCAAGAAGTGTGTCAGCGACTCGGGTGCGATGGACTATTGCAGCCCTCAAAGCTTCAACCGTCACCATCCCGACACCCTCTACCACAATGACGGCGACGCTACATTCACCGATGTCTCCGAGCAGAGCGGCATCGCCTCGGTGGGCGCGCCGGGGCTCGGCGTTCTCTGCCACGATTTCACGGGCGACGGGCTCATGGATTTCTATGTCGCCAACGACGGAGAAGCCAATCGTCTGTGGGAGAACATGGGAAACGGAAAATTCGAGGACCAGGCCGTCCTCATGGGTGCAGCTCTCAACTCGTTTGGCCGTCCGGAGGCGAGTATGGGCGTGACCCTCGGTGATGTGGACGGCGACGGTGACTTTGACATGTTCATGACCCACTTGATCGACGAGACCAATACGCTATACCTCAACGACGGTACGTGGGGATTCGAGGATGTGACCTCCGCGCGCGGGCTGGGTGCATCGAGTCTCAAGTTCACGGGTTTCGGAACCTCGTTCATCGACCTCGACGTCGACGGCGACGTGGATCTCGCCGTCGTGAACGGTCGCGTGGACCAGGGGACGCCGCTTCCAGGAGCCAACGTGGGAGAGTTCTGGAATATGTACGCGGAGCCGAACTTCCTCTACGACAACGACGGCCGCGGGAAGTTCACCGACATTAGCCCCAAGGGAGGGCGGTTCACCGCCTTGGTGGAAGCGAGCCGAGGCCTCGTCCTCGGTGATATCGACCGCGACGGAGATTTCGACTTTCTAGTCACCAACAGCGGAAGCGCGGCACGGCTGTACAGAAACGACGCCCCGCGGAAGGGCGGCTTCTTGATGGTCACGACCTACGATCCCGCCCGTGAGCGAGTTGCCCACGGCGCCGTCATCACCGTGAACGCCGGCGGCAAGAGCTACGTGCGCGTCTCAGACCCCGCCTACAGCTACCTGTCGAGCAACGAGCCCAAAGCGCATTTCGGATTTCCGGGAGGCGCCACGGTCGAATCGATTCGAATCCGCTGGCCCGACGGGTCCGATGAGCTGTTCCCGGGCGTCGGGCCGAACCAAAGCATTACCCTCGAAAAAGGCAAAGGCCGCAAGCCCTGACGATGTCCCAATCCCCGCTTCGGAAGAAAAAAGGGGACAGGTACATTTTTCCGCGGCCCTCCATGAGAAAAATGTACCTGTCCCTGATGAATCCCCACAAATTCTATTTCGATTCGCGAGGCTCTGTGAGCAACTGTGATTCAACGTTCTCCTGCTGCAGAGAATTCCCCC
>CAMYKY010000042.1:0-13098 GCA_947259165.1 uncultured Acidobacteriota bacterium
GTTCAAGATCAGCGAATAAGCCTCGGCTCGGCTACTTTAGGCGACTTTAGTCGCCAGCGAACCCATCGCCTTTAGGCGATGGAGCGCACCCGCTCAGTTCGTTCGGCCCAACGTCTTCGTCATGGGTTGAGCTCATCCGAGTCCATTGAAGAGCTGACGCCGGCCGGGGCGGGCGGGTAGTCGGGGCGGATGAACCGGGCGCGAATATCTGCCGACAACCGGAGCGCTCCCCACCCGATCCATCCGATCATCACCAGGCCGGCGACGACGCGTGTCCGTTTGGTCGCATACCACCCGTCAACGAGCACGCCGAGCGCTATTGTAATCACCGGAACCAGCACAAGGTCGTCTTTCGAGAACTGAAAGATATGCGTGGACCCTAACCCGGCGCGCAAGAAATTAAGGCCAACGAAGGTAGCGATCCCCGCAGCGGTGACGGGGAAGGTGAGGGGATGGTTCAACTTGTCACGGAGGAAGATCAGACTGCCGATCGCCAGGAAACCGAATCCGCTGTAGAACAGATTGAGCCGGTATGCAGACATCGACACCGCTGCAAGCGGCGTGATCGCGATTTCAACGAGATCCGAGCTCGACGTCGCAGCGACGTCCGGACGCGTCAGAATTTCGGGGACGTACTGCCAATAGAAGCTGGCGATGGCGGCGAGCGCCCCGAGCAGCGCCCACGCGGCAATCGAGACCAGGCGGCGCGCTGCGGGGCGGTGGCCTTCCCGCACGAAGACGAACGCGAGGCAAAACGCGGGAATGAACAAACCGAGCACGAGCGCGCTGCCGGCGTACGACAAGATCGATACCGCGATGAGCGACGCAAAACCCAGAGCGTAGGGTAGTCTCTCGATACGCTCGAAGAAAAAAACGAGGTATAGGACTACCAAGAAGTCCCAGAAGTGCCCGAACAGGGCGGCGTAGGAAGCGACGGCAAGACGGAACGCGAGAACACGAGCGCTTGCGTGCAGCACGACAGCGAGCAGTGCGACTCTCGGCCCGGCTCCGAGCTTTCGGGCAAGGGCGAAGAGGACGAGTGCTTCCACGGCGAGAAGCGCCGATGGAACGAGCTTCATCCAATCCTCGACCGGCAATTGAAGAAGACTCAGAGGGTAGATCCCCAAGTAGAGAAGCGGCGGGTACGGAAACGCCAACCATTGATTCCCGACCAGCTGGAGGCCAAGAAGGTGCGTGTGCTGGTTCTCGATGTAGTTCGCGAAGAAGCCATGGAGACCCTCGGTCCAGATGAGGGAGACGAACTTCGAATGGGTCCGAACATCCGGGTAGTAGAAATCGGGGTGGAACAGGGCAAACAAGCGAATCGCGAGGCCAACATAGATCGCATAGAGGGCCCATCGCGCCACCGGCGTCTCGAACGCCGACCCCGCGACCCGCCGCCTGAGCACGAAGAACAGGACGAGAAGCAACGCGATCCCGTGGGCCCGTAGTCCGAGCGTCATGCTCACGTGTATGGGCCACAGTTTGTGAACGCCGGCGAGTCCGGTGAGTGTCAACGCCCCGAGCCCACCCGATAGCGACGCCACGCGCCATCCGAGCCCTACGAAGCGGGGGACGAGATAGAAAGCGAGAACCCACGAAAGCATCGCGATCATCGCTCCAGCATGCGGAACGACCGCGCCAACTCGAGCCGATGGGCGCATCTGCATCCAGTCGAGAGCGATCCCGAGCGGACGTGGATCGTCAGAGCGAGACAGGATGCGCAGCTCGAACGGTCCTCCGGAGAGGTTTTCTGTGGTCAAGGTGAGAAGACCGAAATCCTGCTGGGGGACGACGACCGTCTCAACGAGATCTTCCCCGAGAAAGAAGCGAACCTCCGCTGGGGATGCGATGTGTCGCTTGTAGCGCAGCGTGACGTCGTAGGCGCCGCGCAGATCGAAAGGGAGTCGGACCGATGCCCGATCTCCAGACCAGTGGATGATTGTCGGGTCGTCGACTTCGAAGTCTTCTCGAAATCCATGGACGTAGCGTCCGTCATTTGGGCCGAAATCGAAGAACAGATCGGTGGGAAGCTGAAACGCGAAGAGGAGGGACAACGCCGCGAATAGAAGGAGAAGGCTGACGCGAAAGGCGTCCGCGATCATGGGCTCTTCGTTCGGGAGCTTTCCTCGGTGTTGCGGTCCGCGACGACGCGGGCCATGTAGTAGTCACAGACACCGCTTCGAAACAGCTGTTCGTTTTCGAGGCGAAAAAATGGCTCGAGGAGCGTTCGGTAGTCGTTAGCTGGGCGAATATAGTGACCATTCTCGGCCCAGTGGAGGAGATGGCCGACCAGGTTCAGCCGGGACTCGGTGGGAATGTCTTCGATAAAAAGAACACGGCCCCCCGGTCGCAACACCCGTTGCATCCCGGCAAGCACGGCGTTGACGTCTTCGTCGCTGAGGTGGTGCAAGAGGCCGTACACCAGCGCGTCATCGAAGCTCCCCTCGGGAAATTCGAGCGCCCGCGCATCCTGAACGGAGAATTGCCCTTGATGGTTCTCCTGCGCGAAACGGATGTATTTCGGGTTGAGGTCGACGCCAGTGTAGGCGTCTTTGGGGAATAAATCCGAGAAAGCGCCGGGTCCACACGCCACATCGAGAACCTTGCGATCGGGAGAGGAGCCGAGATGGTCCCGTATCGCTTTCCGGATGACGGTGAAATTGGACTCCAAGAGCCCACGGCAAAAGAGAAAAAAGCGCGGGTATTCCGACAGCTTCTCGACGAGGGCGTGCAGCATGTAATGTCCGCGCAGATATTATCGCAGCGGTCTCAAAAAACCGAATCTAGTGCCAGGAGCAGCGCGGGCGAGCACTCGACAAGCGATAATATGGACGCTATGCGCAGTAGGACGAGCTTGGGCCTGCTCCTGATCGTGGTGGCCGCCGCCTGGTTGGAGGCGCAGGAGCTCGAGACACAGGTCATGCGCGTCTTCGAGCGATCGGGACCCGGCGTCGTGAATATCACCCGGCGAAGCATCTCGTACGATTTCTTCTTGCGCCCGGTGCCGCAGGAGGGCTCCGGGTCGGGTTTCGTCTACGACGCCGAGGGGCACATCGTGACGAACTTCCACGTGATCGAGGGCGCGCGCGAGCTCCACGTTACTTTCCACGACGAGACGAGAGTGCCCGCGAGCGTGGTGGGGTTTGATCCATCGAACGACCTCGCGGTGATCAAGGTCGATGTTGCGGCGGAAGTCCTCGACGTCATCCCGATAGGAGACTCGGACCAACTGAAAGTGGGCCGCTTCGTGGTCGCCATCGGCAATCCCTTCGGCTTGCAGCAAACCCTGACTACAGGAGTGGTCAGCTCGCTCGGAAGAGTCATTCAAAGCCCCGACGGTCGTTTTATCGGAGAGATTATTCAGACCGATGCAGCAATCAACCCTGGAAATTCCGGCGGTCCGCTACTGGATTTACGTGGAAGGGTGGTCGGTTTGAACTCCGCCATCATCAGCCCGAGTCGAGCCTCCGCCGGGATCGGCTTCGCCATCCCCGCGAGCACCTTGCAGCGGGTGGTTCCCGAGCTGATCGAGCACGGCCGCTACGCACACCCGTGGCTCGGGGTTTCGCTGATGGATATCAGCTCGAACCTCGCTGCAACGTTGAACCAAAACGGTGTCCGCACGCCCGGCGGGGGTGGCGTTCTCGTTGCCGACGTCGTGCGCCGCGGTCCTGCGGCGACCGCTGGTATGCGCGGCTCTCAACGGATGGGCCGGCTGGGCAATCTTCGAATCCCTCTGGGCGCCGACTACATCCTCGCGATCGGCGACGAGCCCGTTCGCACCCGTAGAGATCTCACCGTAATACTCGAAACCCGCCACCGCGTGGACGACACCGTGGACGTCTCCGTATGGCGCGAAGGCAGAGTCCTCCAAATCCAAGTGACGCTCGGCCCCCGCCCTGAATAGAAGACTCACCACGGAGTCACTCCGTGATGAATCTCATTCTTCTTGGAGGATGGCCCCGGCGATTCTAGCAACGCGGTAGAAATAGTTGGCGCCGATGGGGAGCACGTTCTCGTCGAAGTCGAATTGGCTCGAGTGGGCGGGGTAGCCTTCGCGGCCTTCTTCGCGGGCGCCGAAGCGGACGTAGCAACCGCGGATGGATTCCAAGTAGTAGGAGAAATCTTCGCCGCCCATGTTGGCGGTGTGAAGCGGCACGGCGTAGTCGGGGCCGACGACGTTGCTCGCGGCTCGTCGTGCGATGTCCGCCATGGCCGGAGGATTGATGACCGGAGGAACCCCTTCCCGGACCGACATCGAGATCTCGGCGTTGTGAAGCAGGCCGACGGATTCGCAAATACGTCGCAGGGAGGCAATCACGTGGTCGCGGACACTGTTCTCCTGTGTTCGGATAGTGCCTTCGAGCTCTGCCCGACCTGCGATCACGTTCGACGCGGTTCCTGCGTCGAATCGCCCGACGGTGATGACTGAGGGGTGCGCGGGGTTGACCTCACGCGAAACGATCGTCTGGAGAGCCATCACCAAAAGCGAGCCGACGACGACCGAATCGATGCTTTCGTGGGGTCGTGCCGCGTGACCGCCTTTGCCCCGAATCTCGATCCGAAACATGTCGGTGGAGGCGTTCACCGCGCCCGCGTGTGTGACGATGGTTCCCGTGGGGTAGTGCCGGTCCACGTGCCCACCGAAGATCATGGATACATTCTCGAGTGCGCCTGCGGCGATCATCGCTTTGGCGCCCGCACCACGCTCTTCGGCCGGCTGGAACAACAACCGGACGGGCGCCGGTAGGTCATCGTCGCGCGCGAGGAGCTCGGCGGCACCGAGGACCATCGTCGTGTGCCCGTCGTGCCCGCACGCGTGCATCACGCCATCGTTTTGCGACGAGAACGGAAGCTCCGTCTCTTCGTGAATGGGCAATGCGTCGATATCGGCCCGCAGTGCAATCTTCTTCGAATCGTCGCCGCGCCCGGGGATATCCGCCACGATCCCCGTTTCTGCGACGCCGCTTTGATAGGGAATGCCCAACCGGTCGAGCTCACGGCAAATGCGTTTCGCGGTGCGCGTTTCTTGGAACGCGAGCTCGGGGTGTTGGTGCAAATCGCGGCGGATGCTAATCAGCCGCTCGTGGAGCTGTCGGTCTTCTTCCTTGGCTTTGGCGCTCAATCCGTTCATCGACTCCTATTCCAGCATTCAGCATTCAGCGATGCTACAGAGCTCCTGCGTCTTGTAGCATCGCGAGGGTTCCCTCTAGATCGTCGAGCTCGCTCAGGTCGATGTCGGGGGTGCGGATCTCCGACAGGGGGCGGATGAGGGAGTGCGTCGCGACCCCGTCGATCACGGGGTACTCGAACGTGACGTCCGCGAAGTACGCTTGGGTTTTTTGGGAGACCAAGTAGTCGATGAAACGCTCTGCGGCCTCCAGATTCGGGGAGGAGTCCACGATACCGGCACCGGCGATATTGACGAGCGCGCCCGGGCCGCCTCCCCGCGGGCTGTAGTTTCGTACCGGCACTTCCTCTGTCGACGAATCGAGAAAACGGAACAAGTAGTAGTGGTTGGTGAGGGCGACGGGGACCTCGCCACTGAGCACCGCTTCGAACAACGGCGTGTTGTCCCGGTAGACCTTCGGTTCGTTGGCGACCATCCCGAGGAGCCAGCTCCTGGTAGCGTCGTCACCTTCGACCACGCGCATAGCGGTCACGAACGCTTGGAAAGAGCCGTTCTCGGGCGCCCAACCCACGCGGCCTCTCCAACGAGGCTCGGTCAATTCGAAGACGTCGTCTGGCAGATCTGCCTCTGAGAGCTCGCGAGTGTTGTAGGCGAGCACACGAGCTCTTCCTGACGTTCCGATCCAGCGACCATCTCTGGCGCGAAACCGGGGGTCGACGCGCTCGAGCAGTGAGCTCGGAAGCTCGCGCAACCGTCCTTGTCGCGCGAGCGCCCCGAGAGCTCCCGCGTCTTGGCCATAGTAGAGGTCGGCCGGGGTGTTGGCACCTTCCTCGAGGATGGCAGCGGCGAGCTGTGCCGAGCCGCCGTAGACGACCGTCACGATCGTTCCCGTTTCGTTTTGAAATGCTTCAACCAGGGGCGTGACCAGGGCTTCGCTCCTGCCGGAATAAACCGTCAAACTTGGAGCATCCGAGCCCGAGCAACCCGCGAGCCAGCCCATCGTCAATAGAAGCGTTGTTGCTCTTCGCGCCATCGTCTCGTCTCAAAGGTTAGCACGGTCTTGTGGCCGCGCGCCGTCGGAGCTACCATCACTATTGGATATGTCGACGACCCACGCACCCGATTCAGATCCGGTTTCCCCGCTCGTACCCGAAGCCTATGCCCTGATCGAGCCTGAGCTGAAACCGCACTTCGAGGCGCTCGCGCTTTGTCGCTCCACGGCCGAGCTCCTTGCGAATCCCTTGTATCAATCGCTCCAGCCTGCAGTGTCCAGGGTGCTGACGACGCCCGACGTCGGAAGCTTCGCCGCGTCCGCCTCGAAAGCCAAGGACCTCTACCGGGCTGTCGGCTGGAACCTCGAACGCGGGATCGAGCTCGAAGGCCAGTTGAAGGCCTTTCGTGAGCACCCGTATTTGCGAGACGCGGATCTTTTCCTTCTCACCGAGACGGACGTGGGTATGGCGCGCTCGGGCAACCTCGCTGTCGCGCAGGTTATGGCGCGGGAGCTGGGGCTTCACTACGCGTTCGCACCCTGCTATCTGAACCTTGCCAAAGGCTCCGGTGTTGAATACGAAGTCTCGGGTCACAACCAAATCGGACTTCACGGAAACGCAGTTTTGAGCCGTTACCCGCTCGCGAACGCACGGTGCATTGCGCTCGAAAACGGCAAGGACAAGATGGCGGGGCGTGAGAAGAGATTGGGCAATCAAACCGCTCTTGCGGTGGACGTCGAATTTCCGGGATTGCCGCTCACCGCGGTCGCGGTCCATCTCGATGCGCAATCGCGCCAACGCCACCGTCGCGACCAGATGCGCGATGTCATCGCCGCGCTCCCAGGCTCCGGGCGGACCATCATTGGCGGTGACTGGAACACGACGACTCACAACTCGTCGCGCGCGTTCTACGCCATCATGGGCTACTGGTTGCGCGTCTTCATGGGTATCGATCGGTCTATCGATCACTACCTGCACCCGGATCGCGTTTTCGAAAAAGAGCTGTTCCAACTTTTGGAGCGGAGCGGGTTCGACTATCGTCGATGTAACGATCTTGGCGAGAGGACGATGTCCTATGACGTGGACTGTGAGAAGACACGGAAGAACCTGGGGGAATGGGTCCCGGCGTGGTGTTTCGCGTTCATTCGTTGGGCGCTTCGAAATCACGGTGGGCAATGTCCGTTAAAAGTGGATTGGTTTACGACCCGGGAGCTCGAAACTCGAAATCCGGTCGTGTTCCACGAGTTTCGTGAGGGCCGGAAAGTCCCGCTATCGGATCATGACGCAATCGGCGTCGAGCTCGTGGTGTGAGCGCGTGAGCACGTGAGTGAAGAGGATCTCGTCGTTGATGGCGCCCGGGTGCAGTTCGTTCGCTCGGACGACGGGTCGTTGGCCGTTTTCACGTTGGCGGCGGGGAACGACGAACCGGCTCGAATCGGCTCGCTCGAGCTGCTCGGAGATGGCTCAAGCTTCGTGGTGCGCTCTCTCGAGGGCCACGCGCTCACCCGCCCGAGTCCGTGGGGCGGAGCGGTGACGGCACACTTCAGCTCTCGCGATCTTGCGGTGCGAGCCCTCCTTCGGGCTGGCGAAGCCGCCGTGTGAGGCGGGTTGTAGTCGATTTCCGAAAAAGCCGTCGCCTCCAAGTGATGAGCTTGATACACTTTGCGTATCGATCCAGACAAAAAAGGAGCGTTCATGAAGATTGCTACCATCGAGACCGACAAAGGGTCCATCCGTTTGGAGCTTCACGACGACAAGGTGCCCAAAACGTGCGCAAATTTCGAAAAGCTCGTGGGCGAGGGTTTTTATGACGATCTGACTTTCCACCGAGTTATCGAGAACTTCATGGTGCAGGCCGGTTGCCCTCAAGGGACGGGTACCGGCGGCCCGGGTTATCAATTCGAAGATGAATTCCACGACGATCTGAAGCACACGGGGCCGGGAATTTTATCGATGGCGAACGCGGGCCCCAACACGAACGGCTCGCAGTTTTTCATCACGCATGTCGCGACTCCGTGGCTCGACGGCAAGCACTCTGTTTTCGGTCGCGTTGTCGAAGGCCAAGATGTGGTCAACACGATTCGAAACGGGGACAAAATGGTCAAGGTGACCGTCGCGGACGGGTAATGAGGCGGTCATCGCCAAGTGGGCAACGTGGGGCCAGGATGACCCGGTCGGAAATGAGCCGATCCCTGTCCGAAATCGTGCCTCGGGGCCGGACGTCGTTCCAACCGTCCAACAGTACCGACAAAGAGACCGCCGTCGCTCGGTGAATCGAGTTGGAACGTTAGTAAGCTTGATGTGGGCGGGCTCGCTCCTTCTTATCGAAGCGTCGGCATGGGCCCAGCGAGGCTTCGTCGGTGCCGAAAGTTGCAAGCTTTGTCACCGGGAGATTTACGAGTCCTGGCGGCGAACGCCCCACTCGAGCTCCGGAACAGTAGACGTTGGTGGCGACGCACGATGCAACCTCTGTCATGCTACCGATGCGGTGACGAGGCGGCGCGGGGTTCAATGTGAAGCCTGTCACGGCGCCGGGGAGGACTATTCGCCCGCTGAGGTGATGATTGATCCCGACAAAGCGCTGATGGCGGGCTTGGTACGGCCCAATGCGTCGTCGTGCCGACGGTGTCACGATCACAACGAACCGAATCATCGGCCGCGCTTCACGATGCCGTCGAGCTCTGAGTGGGCGACGTGGGTGCACGTTCGGCCGAGTGAAAGGGCTGTGGACGAGCGGTGAAGCCGACGCGATTCGCCTATCCCGAGGACCTCCGCTTCGAATGTAGCCGCTGCGGTGACTGCTGCCGCGAATGGCAAGTGATGCTCGGACCCGGTGAGCGCGAACACCTGAGGTCGCTGGATTGGCAGGGGCGCGCTGACGATCTCGTGGCACTCGAGGCGGTAACGGCAGACGGCGATCGCGCGATTCTTGCGCGCCATGACGATGGCGCCTGCGTTTTCCTCGGTGCGGCGAACCAGTGCCGTATCCACGAGCATTTCGGCGCCGACGCGAAGCCGCTGATGTGCCGTTTGTTCCCGTTCGGATTTTTGCCCGTCGGCGACCGTCTCGCAGTGGACGTCTCATTCGCGTGCCGCTCCGTGAGCGAAGGTAGTGGTCGCCCGTTGAAGCTTCACACGCCCGAGTGGGCCAAGCTTGCCTCTGAGGTGGACACCGCGGTTGAGACGAAACACCGGTTCTCGAAGAAATACGATGTCACGGGCGCGCTCTTATGGGAGCTCGAGCACCACCTGCTGCAATTTCTGATGAATCGAAGTCTGTCGATTCTTCAGCGCGTTCAAGTGGTCTCGGAGTTTGTTCGGCTCGCGACGACGAGCGATCCACGAACGGATGCTGCCCGACAATTGAGGCAGATCATGGCGTCCGGTGTCTTGGATTTGGTCCTGGGTCGGGGGGCCGAGATGGCGGAGCCGATGGACAAGACCCAACGCGCAATTTTCTTCCATCTGCTTTTCGTCCTGCTCAACCCTTCCCCACCCAGCCTTCGTAGGGCCTCCGGTAAAGCGCGTCAAAAAGAGGTCCAGCGGCGCGTTCACGCTGCCGACGGCTACAAATTCGATAAAGCGTTTCCTTGGCTCGACAATCGAGAGCTCGGGGCCAGCTACGGCGCCGTTGCTGCGGTCGACCCGGGCTACTTGACCGACGAAGATGGCGCTGCGCTCGCCGCGCGTTACCTCGAGGCGAAGATCGTGGGGCAGCGTTTCGTCCATGAGGGCGATACCGAGCTGCCTTTTCTCGAGGCGGTACCGCGCCTCTTGTTGATGTTCCCGATGCTGGTGTGGACGGCGAAAGCTCTAGCCGCTGAAGCAGGGGCGCACCGGGTTGCCGAGCCCCACGTTCGTCAGAGCCTCCGATTGCTCGACCGGAGCTTCGGTGCGGTCCGTTTGTCGGAGCTGCCCGCAAAACAGCGCAAGGCCTGGCTATTCGTCCTGCTGGAGACGGACTTGCCGACGCGTGCGAGCGCCGAGATGCTCTCGAGCGCCGGGGGCGCAGCGTAGGGCATGTCGTCGCTTCCGAACATTCATCCGTTCCTAGTTCATTTTCCGGTGGCGCTGTTCACGACCGCTTTTGCCTGCGATGTGATTCTCCTGCTCGGGTTTCGGCAGGGTTGGTTCGATCGATCCGCGGTGTTGCTCTACGCTGGGGCGGCGCTCATGTCGGCAGGCGCGGCGGTCAGTGGGAAGCTTGCGGCCGATGAGCTCGCAGCATCGACGAATGGTATCCGCGGGGGAGGTGATGAGGCCGTCGTTGCCGCGGTGGCGGTTCACGGAGACTGGGCGTTTTTCGCGGTCGTTTTAATGTTCGTTGTCGCGGCGATTCGGTTCGAGGCGACGTGGCGCGATCGGATGGCGAGTGTCGCTTCCGTTCATCGCGCGCGGTTGCTGGCATTCGCGGTGGCGGTGCTGGGTCAGTGGGTCCTCCTGCAAACGGCGGGACGCGGCGGCGCGTTGGTTTATCGACACGGTGTCGCAATCCAAGAAGGTGCGATAATCCCCGAGAGGAGGTGAGCAGAATTGACAGGGGCAACACAAGATGGAACGGCCCGCTTCGTGGCGAACGCGATTCGCGGGGACGTCGTCCCGGAGCATTTTCGCGAGGCGGAGGGGTTGAAGCTCTCCACGATCGGATTGGGCACCTATCTCGGCGATAGCGACGACGCGACGGACGCGTCGTATCGCCGGGCTGTCGTCGAGGCGGCTGCGCTCGGATGCAACGTCTTCGATACGGCAATCAACTATCGGTGCCAAAGGAGCGAACGAACGCTGGGTGCGGCCCTTCGCGACTTGGAGAGCGAAGGCATCACCCGAGATCAAATCGTCGTCGCTACCAAAGGCGGCTACATTCCGTTCGACGGTGCTCCTCCTACGGATGCTGCCGACTACGTTCGTACGCGTTTCCTGGAACGATCCCTCTTTGGTCGCGAGGACCTTGCCGGTGGTTGTCACGTCTTGACACCGTCGTTTTTGGAGGATCAGCTTCGACAGAGCCTCGAAAACCTCGATGTCGAGACGATCGACATCTACTACTTGCACAATCCCGAGGCGCAACTCGCGTCCGTTGCGGGTGACGTCGTCGAGGCACGGCTGACCGCGGCGATCGAATTTCTCGAGCAAGCCGTTGCCGACGGAAAGATCGGGTTTTACGGTGCTGCGACTTGGAACGCCTATCGTGTTGCGCCGGAGTCGAAAGACTTCATGTCTCTCGCCGATATGGTCGCCATCGCCCAGGACGTTGGCGGTGATGGGCACCATCTGCGATTCGTGCAGGCGCCACACAACTTGGCGATGACGGAGAGTTTCACGACCCAGAATCAGGGTGTTGACGGCGAGGATCAGTCACTGTGTCAAGCGGCCGAGTCGCTCGGCGTGCATCTCGTGTCCTCCGCGAGTCTCGCCCAAGGTCGTCTCACGCAGGGGTTGCCCGATTGGTTGGGCAAACTGTTCAAGGGATTTGCCACCGACGCCCAGCGTTCGCTCCAGTTCGCACGCTCGACGCCTGGCTTCACCAGCGCCCTCGTCGGGATGAAGTCAGTCGTCCATGTCCGTGAAAACCTTGCCGTTGCAGGGGTTCCGCCGGCACGAATGGAGGACTTCCTAAAGCTCTTCGAGGTCGATTCGTCGGAGGGGTAGAGGCGGTGAAGCCATTGAAAACGTGATTTTGCCAAATGTAATATGAAAACGTGCGCTATATCACCGTTTTCACTTGCGTTTAGAGGTACTTATTCGAATCGTGGTGAGGGTAGAGTCCCCAACCCAAAACCAAGGTGTGCGGAAGATACTCTACCCCCGACCCCAACCAGGGGTTAGTGGAGACAGCCGCATCCCCCCAGCTCTACTCTCACCACGTACTTACCGAGAGGGGGGGCCGGCCCTTGTTTATTGGGCGTTTTGGGGCCTCCTCGAATCGAGCCGCGGCCACAGTGGGGGACCGTTTTCGGTGCGGAGCTCGCCGGCTGCGCCCCAAACAGCGTCGGTAGTGAGCCGGACACTCGTCGCGTCTTTGTGGAAACCGAGCCGCCTCAGGATTTCCTGACAGGAGCCCGGCATGAGCGGGACGAGGAGCAGCGCTGCTACCCGGGTCGCTTCCGCCGCGTCGAAGAGCACTCGTTCTAGCCGTTGGCTCGCCGCGGGGTCCTTCGCAAGGGCCCATGGCTCTGTGCTGGTGATGAACTCGTTCACCGTGTCGACGAGGCCGAACGCGGCCGAAGCTCCCTCGTGGAGGGACAGCGCCTCCATGGTCTCGATGTATTTTGCCGTTGCGGACTCGGCGGCGGCGCGGAGTGGGCCAGGGCTTGACGACGGCGCCAGACGATTGTCGACGTACTTGGCCGCCATGCTAGTGATGCGACTGACGAGATTGCCGAGGTTGTTGGCGAGATCGGCGTTGTAGCGGTTCTCGAAGCGCTCCCAGGAAAAGTCGCCGTCCTGACCATAGATGATCTCTCGGGTCAGGTAGAGACGCAGCGGGTCCGGACCGAACCGGTCCGCAACGTCGAGGGGGTCGACCACGGTGCCGAGGCTCTTGCTCATGCGCTCGCCCTTGAACATGACGAAGCCGTGGCCGAACACCTGCTTGGGAAGCGTCACCCCGGCGCTCATGAGCATCGCGGGCCAATAGATGCAGTGAAATCGAGTGATGTCTTTGCCGATGACGTGAAGATCTGCCGGCCACCACGCGTCGAACGCGTCCGAGGCGGGCGCTTGCTGGCCAAAGCCGACTGCGGAGATGTAGTTGATCAAAGCGTCGACCCAGACGTAGACGACGCTGTCGCTATCGAACGGAACCGGAATACCCCATTTCTGGCTCTCTCGGCTAATCGAAAGATCTTCGAGTCCCGATTCGATGACGTTGAGAACCTCGTTTCGACGGACTTCAGGCACGAGAAACTCGGGGTGCGCGCGATAGTGTTCGAGAAGCGGTTCCTGATACTTGGAGAGCTTGAAAAAATGGTT
>CAMYKY010000042.1:13199-47343 GCA_947259165.1 uncultured Acidobacteriota bacterium
TGCGCTCCTCGAGCCACTCCGGTTTCGTATGGTGGAGCGGGCAATTGCCGTCGACGAGATCCTTTTCGAGCTTGAAGGCTTCACACGAGTTGCAATACCAACCCTCGTACTTGCTCTCGTAAACGTCACCGGCGTCGAAAATGCGCTGAAGGAGTGCCTGCACCGTGGTTCGGTGGCGCGGCTCGGTGGTCCGAATGAAATCGTCGAACGAGATGTCGAGCTTTGCCCAGACGTCTTTGAATTCCGTCTCCATCGTGTCGCAGTAGGCGAGTGGCTCGACGCCGAGCTCCTCCGCCTTCTTGAACACGTTGAGCGAGTGCTCGTCGTTTCCCATGACGAAGTGCGTTTCGTAACCGTGGAAACGCTTGAATCGGGCGATGACGTCGGCGGTCACTTTCTCGTAAGCGGTCCCCAGGTGGGGACGACTGTTGACGTAATCGATTGCGGTCGTGAGGTAGAACTTGGACACGTTGGTGCATTTTAGCAGAACGATCGGGTTTGACACCGCTCGGGTGCGCCTTTAGTGTCCCTCCGGGTGGCCGCGCGCGCCCGTAGTTCCGCGGGCGCGCGAAGCGGCTATCGGCCATCAGCTATCAGTTTTTGGGAGTGTTTATGACGCGCTTTAGGATCCTGTTGCTCTCGTTGTTGCCTATCGTTGTCTCACTTGGGTGTGGGGCTTCACAGCCGCAATCTGTGGAGGCGCAGGAACAAGATGACGCTCGTCGGTTGCACGGCGAGGTGCCGCTCATCGACGGGCACAACGATCTTCCGGGAAAATATCGGGAGGACGTGAATCGACGGTTCTCGGAGCTCGATATCGCGCAGGGCCAGCCTCAAATCCATACTGACATTGCCCGTTTGCGAGAGGGAGGCGTTGGGGCGCAGTTTTGGTCCGTCTACGTTCCCGCGAGCTTGGAAGGCGCTGACGCAGTGCGTGCGACCGTCGAGCAGGTCGACGTCGTCTATGAATTGGCGCGACGCTATCCGGACACCTTCGAGATGGCGTTCACCGCGGACGACGTCGAGCGCATTTTCGAGTCCGGCAAGATCGCGTCCCTGATCGGGATGGAAGGGGGGCATTCAATCGATAGCTCGCTCGCTACGCTGAGGATGCTCTACCGGCTAGGCGCTCGCTACATGACGGTGACACATAGTCGCAGCCTTGCGTGGGCGGACGCATCCACGGGCAAAGTCGTGTCTGGGGGTCTGTCGGAGTTTGGAAGCGAAGTCGTTCGTGAGATGAACTGGCTCGGGATGTTGGTGGACCTCTCGCACGTGTCGCCGGCAACGATGCACGACGCGCTCGATGTCGTCGAGGCGCCGGTGATTTTCAGCCATTCCTCGGCAAAACAGCTGTGCAATCACGTGCGCAACGTTCCCGACGACGTCTTGAAGCGGCTGCCGGAAAACGGGGGCGTCGTGATGGTTAGCTTCGTGCCTCAGTTCACGTCGCAAGCGTTGAAGGACCACGGCGAACAGCGAGATGCCGTCCGCGAGGAGCTCGAGGGGCACGCCGGAGCGACCGAGTCGGGTGTTAACGAACGGCTTGCCGCCTGGGATCGGGAAAACCTCGCGCCGCGAGCGACGCTTTCGCAGGTCGCGGATCATATCGACCATGTTCGAGAGGTCGCCGGCATCGACCACATCGGGATCGGCTCGGATTTCGACGGCATCGGAAGCGTGCCGGAAGGACTCGCCGACGTCTCGAAGTTCATCGATTTGACCCGCGAGCTGCTCGCGCGCGGCTACAGCGACGAGGACATTCGCAAGATCCTCGGACAGAATGTGCTGAGAGTCATGCGCGCCGCCGAGCAAACTGCGGCTCGGTTGCAAAAAGAACGAGGCCCCTCCGAAGCCGTCTTCCCTGGCCGCACCGGCTGGAACTGATTCTGGAGTGATTCAACACGGAGCCGCGGGGCACGGAGGGTGCGCAGAGATCTCAGCGACTCTCCTCCGTGCCGAGGCTGCCTCTCCGTGAACCCTCTGTACTGCTAACATCGACAAACCTGCTACAAAAAGAAGAACTCAACGCCAAGGCGCAAAGACGCGAAGGCGCAAAATGAGCGCCTTCGGTGCGAACGTGTTCCGGTGGATGTTTCTTTCATAAGTGTCAAATCATCGTCTGCGGAAGACTATGACCGTCGCTCATACTCGACGAGCTTTGCGTCTCCGCGACTTTGCGTCTTGGCGTTGAAAAAGCAGTGGGTTGCGGACGTTCCGCGCTTTGGCGCCGCGGCTCCCTGGCGAAGCAGCGGGGTTGCTAACCATTTCGGCGTCTCATGCGTCCAATGAAACGAATGCAGGCTGTGGTCGACGACGAGGTCGTCAGGAGAGCCCGAGGCGGCGACGAGAACGCCTTTCGGACGCTCGTAGAGACCCACAGCCGGGACGTGTTCCGGCTTGCCTATCGGATCACGCGCAACGAGGAAGACGCGGAGGACACGGTGCAGGAAACTTTCATCAGGGCCTATCGGAATCTCGATGGCTTCGAAGCCCGGGCGAACTTCGGTACATGGCTCTACCGCATCACGGCGAATACGGCGATTGACTTGTTGCGGCGCAAGAAGCGCCACGAAGGCCGCCATACACCCCTGGGCGAGGTCCAGCCAGGGGTCGCTGGCGCGCAGGAAGGCCTCGTATTCGGCCATCAAGTCCGCGAGCGGGTGGACTCTGCCCTCGTGAGCTTGAGCGAGCTCGAGCGTACCGCTTTCGTTTTGCGGCACTGTGAAGAGCTCTCGCTGGCCGAGATCAGCTCGACGCTCGACATCTCCGTGAGCGCGACGAAACAGGCGATCTTCCGAGCCGTGAAGAAACTCCGCTCCTCGCTCGCTCCGTTGCGAGATGTTTCGAGGACGACGCCATGAGACACCTGGAAGAACAAGCCCTGATTCTCCATCACTATGGGGAGGGCGATGACCCGGCCCTCGTGGAGCGCCACCTTCTCGATTGCAAACGGTGTCGTGACGAGCTCGACGCGATCGGACGGGACCTCCGGGATGTGGGCTCGATTCCTGCCCCGGAACGGGGTGCTGACTACGGAGCCGAAGTGTGGCGCGCGGTCGCGCCGCGTCTCGCGCACCGCCGGAGTCGGCGCACCTGGGTGTTGGCCGCCGCCGCTGTCGTTTTGACCGGCACCTTTCTCGCCGGCCGATTATCGACGCGGTTGGGATCGGACATCCCTCAGGACGAGGTCCGCGAGCGCATCTTGCTCGTGGCGCTCGGTGAGCATTTGGATCGATCCGAGGTGCTGTTGCTGGAAGTCGTCAATACCGAAAAGGGAGAGCTCGGGCAAGAAGCGGCGCGAGAGCTTCTGCGCGCGAGCCGGCTTTATCGGCAAACCGCCCATCAGGTCGGCGATATCGCCACCGGTGACGTGTTGGAGGAATTGGAGCGTCTGCTCCTCGACGTGGCGCACGGCTCGACACCGAGCGACACTCTCAAGTCACGTATCCGAGATCGGGACGTGCTGTTCAAGATTCGCGTCCTGCAAACGAACTTCAAAGCGCGCGGGCAACTGCTTGCGCCGCAAAGATTCTAGGAGAGAAAACTGTATGTCCGCGACGCTACGACAATTCGCATTGCCTGCCATCGTGTTCCTGTCGGTGTGGCTGCAGCCGGGTAATCCGGACTACGAGCGAGGGCGCGAGGCGCTTGATCGGGGGGATTGGCAAGCGGCGGTCGAAGCGTTCGAGGAAGTCGCCGCCAACGACTCGCTCGAAGACGCAGCGCTGTATTGGCAAGCCTACGCATACAACAAACTAGGTGAGACCGATCGCGCGCTTGGGCTCGCGTCGTCGTTGCACAATCGCTTTCCCACCAGCCAGTGGCGTGACGATGCCCAGGCCCTCGTCGTGGAAATCCGAGGCACCGCCTCCGGGGAGGCGAGCGGCGATGACGAGCTCAAGCTGATGGCTTTGAATGCCCTCATGAACGCAGACGATGACGAGGCACTCCCGATCTTGAAAGAGCTCCTCGCGGGCAACCACTCCGTACGGCTCAAGGAGCGGGCACTCTTTGTTCTCGCTCAGAGCGGTTCCGTTCAGGGCTATGACGTGCTCGCCGAGACCGCCCGCAACGACAGTGAGCCGGAGCTCCAGAAAAAAGCCATCCGGTATCTCGGTGTCCATCATAGTGAACAGAGCCTCGACCTTCTCGTCGACCTTTACGCCTCGCTGGACAATCTGGAAGCCCGCAGCATGATCTTGCAGAGCTTCATGATTGCCGATGAAAAGAATCGCTTACTCGAGGTCGCACGCGAGGAACCCAATGACGAACTCCGTGGACGTGCGATCCGACTCCTGGGGTCCATGGACGCGTCTGCAGAGCTTTGGGAGCTCTACGAAAGAGAAGACTCCGAGGAAGTGCGGAAGAAGATCCTCCAAGCGTTCATGGTCACGGGAGACGATACGCGCCTGCTGTCAGTCGCGCGCAACGCATCGGAGTCTCAACAGCTGCGTCTGTCCGCAATTCGTCTTCTCGGCGCCCAGGGCGCGATTGACGAGCTATGGATTCTCTACGGAGAAGCAAGCTCCGAGGAAGTCAGAAAGCGCATCCTACAGGGGCTTTCAATCGCGGGAGACGTCGACAGGATCGGCGCAGTGGCGCGCGACACGGGCGCATCGGATGAGCTCCGCAAGGCGGCGATCCACAATCTCGGCATTTCCGACGAGGCGTCGCGGCCGTTATTGATGGGAATCTACGAGAGCGAACCCTCCGAGGAGCTGAAGCGGCAGGTGTTGCATTCGCTTTTTCTTCAAGACGCTGTGGGCGAGCTCGTCACGCTTGCGCGCGGTGAAAGCAATGCGGATCTGAAAAAGCAGGCGGTTCATTGGCTCTCGCTCATGGATGCGCCAGAAGCCAAAGAATTCATGATGGAGATCCTACGGCAATGACCACGCCGGTATCCGTCGGCTTCAAGACGCCTTCGGGTGCTGACGTGTAACGCCCATCCAAGATCGCAATGGGCACAACACGACTGACACGCGTGAAAAGCACGCTCCCCCTCGAGCCATTTGCTTGTTGCTTGGTGCAGGATTCGAACCTGCGCCGCTCGGTTTTCAGGCGAGTGCTCTCCCACTGAGCTAACCATACGAGATAGCATCTGCATGCTACCGTCGTTGTTCGACACCTCCCTTCGCTAAAACCCGTTCACGGAACAGACGTCGACCGATCACTTGGTGAGGCGCGCCTGCCGCCGGCCCAGGTGGTACCGAAGCTCTTCAGAAACCAAAAAAGGCCTCCCGGGGAATCCCCAGAAGGCCCGAAACTATCGGGAACAATTCTTCCTAGGGTGGTCCACCTCTGGCGTGGCCCCGCGACGTGGGCAACGAATGCGCAAGATAGCAATCATTACTGTGTCGATTGATCATCACGAAGCTAGAGTAGCAGAAGTCGACGTCGTGTCAACGGAAAAGTGCGTGCCGCGCGCTTACCGGTTGGTCGGTTCGGGTTGGTCGGCAGGTCCCCGTCCCCGGCCCGAACGCTGAATGCTGCAACAGACGTTGAACCCTCATGCGTGGCAGACTATAAACTAGAGCCGTCTGCTATGAAGTGCCTTCTCCGCCGCGCGTCGTGTTGCGCCGCCGTCGCTTTTCTGGCGAACGGCGTGGCGCTCAGCCAACGAGTGACTCGCGATCCGCCGGATGCGACCGTGTTTATTCGGGTCATTGGCACAGCGCATGTCGAAGTCGAAGGCGCGTTCTCGGAAACGCGCGAGGAATCCTGGCCGTGCGAACGCGCGCTTCGAGGCTTCGATCGAAACGGTCGACCCCGAGCTCGACCTGGCAGTGTTGTCGATTGTTGGCGGGGATCTTCCGTATCTTCCACTCGGAGACTCCGACGCGGCGACGCAGGGCGACGCCGTCCGGGTGTACGGGTTTCCGTTTGGCAGGCAGGTAGAAGTCGGCAAGGAGAACGTTCCCGACATTGTGCCTCGTGTGAGTGCTTCGAGCGGTTCGCTCTCCGCGATGCGGACCGACGACTCGGGAGGCGCAGCCTACTTGCAGACTTCGGCGACGGTGAATCCCGGCAACAGCGGCGGGCCGATGGTCGACGAAGACGGCTACGTCGTCGGTGTCGTCCGACTGAAGTTGAGAGATGCCGATGGTATCGGCTTCGCTATCCCGGTGAACGCGGTGAAGGATTTCCTGACGTTCAATGGCTACGAGCAACTTCTGCCGGTCGAGCGGCTTCGTCTCGGGTCGGAACAGGAGCTAGTAGGCAAAGGAGTTGCGATTCGGTTGCCGGAGACCCTCGAGGACGTGTCACCGACGAGACTGCGGGCCTTCAGTGACCGTGCCGAGGCCGCGATTCGGTTCACCTCCGACCGAGTCGTGAGCCCGTGGCCGCTGTCCCAGCTCGAGCAGGCGTTGCTGTCCGGTGGAACGTTCGGCACCTTCCAAGCGTCCGCGCAGCGTCGTGCGTCGGACTCCAATCAAGGGGGGCAAGAAGACCTCATCCTCGGTCGAGCGCGCGGCACGGACGTCGCCGGTGCGGAGAACGCCTCCATGGAGTACCTGTTGCTCGGGGCAGGCGTTGAGACCCTGATCGTGCGCTACGAGGGCTCGGCGGATGCCGTCGCGTTTAATCGGTCGGTTCTCCTCGAATCCCTTCGAAGCGTCCGCGTGGCACCGCTGTTGTCTGCGCCGATTGCGGCCGCGCTCGTTCCAGATCAGCTCTCATGGGTGCGGCGTCCGCTTCCGGAGCCTTCGGCCCCGAGCATCGTGATCCCGGACCGCTGGGAGGAGGAAGTTTCAGCGCCGTTTGCGTGTCGCGGCCTTCCGCCGTGGGGGTCGGCGCTGTCGATGTCACCGCCCGGCGACTTTACGGTATCGCTTCGTAGTGGCTGGTGGCCCGGGTCGACGAACCTCGCCGCCGCCGCATCAGCGAGGGCGTGCAGTGAGCTCGCCGGGGCCGTAGGAGAAGCATCGTACGCCTACACGCTCGACTGGTTGGGTGTGCGCTACGTGGTGGAAGGCCTCTTTATCGAGGGGATTGAGGGCGGGGGTACGCTGCAACTCGAGTTCGTCGCCACCGAGCAAAAACATGCTTTCGTTCGCGACGCTGCCCGAGCGTGGATGAGCCACAACCGTTGATACGGAATGCACTCCGGAAGCATCGAGCACATCGAGCTGTGCTGGTGGTGGCTGCAGCAGCTAAAGCTCGTCCGCGGTCACGACGTCCCACAGGTTGCGATAACGGTTGGCCCGCGCGTTTCTGAGGAAGCTATGAATGCTCTGAACCAGCGTGACGGTAATGTGATCGCGCACCATGCGGGGGTGTGGTCGATGGAGGTTCGCATACGCGCGAATGAAGACGCTCGACTCCGTCGTGGGCAGGTGGGTGACGTTGTCGACGAACTCGGACCATTTACGCTGTCGAAACAAGTAGAACTCGACGTTCGAGACATAGAACGTGGACACGTTGAGATGACGAGACTCCAGAAGACGCCCTACTCGCCGCAGCGCCTGCTCGCCTGCGAAGTCACCGACGACGGGGATGATCCGATTCTCGCGCTCCATTGTACGGATGAGATCAAACGTTTGTTTGCTGGCGAGCCAGTTGCGATGCCGATCGTTCAAGTCGGTCTCGAGAACGAATTCCTTCAAAGACGGAAAGAAAAACGAGCGCCAGCTGTCGTATTTGATGTTGAAGCCTTGCCGAAAGAACTCGCGGTAGATCAGTCGGACGTCGGCGAGGTCTTGTTGCGAAAGTGTCAGGTCTGAAAGATTCGCCAGGGCGTCATAGATGAGACCGAGCTGCTCTTCGTAGAACGCCGGGTCCGCTGCGTTCGATTCCACATTGGCGACGATGTCGTCGATGGTTGCGTCGTCTCCCAGCGTCTTCGATAGCGGGCGAGCGACCAGGCGCGAAAGATACTCCTCCCGAGTTTCGGAGCTCTCGATCAAGACCTTGAAAATGAGGTGTTCCACGAGATTTTGCCGTCGAATATCGACGATAAAAGCGAGCTCGGGCTTGGTCGCGGCGATGTAAGTGAAGTTTTGATTCGGACCCACGCCGATGTAGGCGCCGCCCTCGATACCCATTTCAGCGAGATCGTCGAGCACATGAAGGTAGGACGTCTCGTTCGATATGTAGTTGTTGCTCCAAAAATAGCCCGGATCCTCCGAGAGTTGTTCGACGAGGCGAGCGAACTCGCTGTCGGTCACGACGGCTGGCGCCGAATCGCCCACGGAGGAGCAAGACTGTGAGACGGGGGAAACGGCGAGAGGGATTGCGAAACTCAGCGCGAGAAAGCGGTTGTGCATCTAGCTTGTCACCCCAGTGGATCCTAGCGTCGTGTGCACGCCGTTTTCAACTCGCGTTTACCGCAATCGAGAGGCCAGGAAATCCATCGACTCTGCGATGTGGGTGTAGACGAGCTCCCATCCGTGGGGCTCGCCCTCGTGCTCTCCGAATGTGTGCTCGATCTCGCGCGACGACAAGGCCTGGTCGAGCATCCGAAGTCCTTGCCCCAAGCCGACCGACGCGTTGTAGCGGTCCGCGGTCCCGTAGTCGAAGTAGACGCCGAGTCCGTCGAGAGGCGCGCTTTTCGCCAGCACGAGCGGGTTGTTCTCATCGTAATACGTTTGGTCGAACGGCTCGCCGTAGACCCTCAAGAAGATACTGCTCAGATACTGATAGAAGCGGCCCGAACGCGCCTCAGGCGGCACATCGAACGGGTTTTCGATCGGGAACACGATGGGGGAATGGACTGCGACGGCTTGGTAGCGCTCGGGAAAACGCATCGCGATCTTGAGCGCGCCGTAGCCTCCCATCGAGGTCCCGGCGATACCTCGACTCGCTCGGCCCGGTTTCACCCGGAAGTTGCGCTCGATGTGCCCCGGAAGCTCGTCGACGATGAGATCCTCATACTTCATCGTTCCGTCGTGGTAGTTGGTGTAGAAGCTTCTACCCCCATCGGGAAACACCAGCACCATCTCGGCGAGTTGGCCGCTCGTCATGCGCTCATCGAGCAGTCTGGGAATGTCGCCGTGGCGGTCGATGGTCCAGCTCGTGTGGTCGTTGAAGAGGCCGTGCAAGAAATAGACAACCGGATAGCTCGTCTCGCTCGTCGCGTAGGAGGGCGGGGTGAACACGCTGAACTGAGCAGGACCGTGGATTGAGTCGCTTTCGAAGGAGGTGAACTCCACGCGCGACCCGCCTGGCAGGTCAATCGGCTCGCTCGATTGGCGAAGCCAAGCGTCGCGTTGCGTAAACCCCGCAACCGGAACGAGGATTAGAGCGACAAACAGCAACAAAAATGAGGTTCGCAAGAAACGCTCTCCTATCGGAAGCGGGACGCGGTGACGCGTCCTCGACAACCGACGAGAATAGCACGAACGTCGTGCTAGACTTGCCCCGTCATGAAGACGGCGAAGACAGTACGGATCATCGGCGTTCGGATCGATCTCGGGGCCGGCCGTCGCGGGGTCGACATGGGCTCATCCGCCTTGCGCAAGGCTGGCATCCGCACGGCGCTTCGCGACCTCGGTTATGACGTCGTCGACGACGGCAATATTCACTGCGAAGAGCCCGAGGCACACGAAATCAAGGATGCGAAACTCAAGTACCTCCCATTGATTCAGGTCGCGATGGTAGATCTCGCCGAGCGCGTCGAAACAATCGTCAAAGCCGGCGAGGTGCCACTCGTGTTGGGTGGAGACCACTCTATCGCCATCGGTACGATCGCCGGCGTGGCTAGCCACTTCAAAAAGGTCGAGAAGAAGCTGGGAATGATCTGGATCGATGCGCATGGAGATTCCAACACCGCGGAGACCACGCCGTCGGGGAATATCCACGGCATGTCTCAGGCGATTGCTTTTGGCCGCGGCGCCAAGGAGCTCGTTGAAATCGGAGGTTTTGCCGAAGCAGAGGCCAAGCTCGATCCGTCCTGCTCGTCGATTATCGGTGCTCGCGACCTCGACCGACTCGAAAAGGACGTTATCCGCGATATCGGGATCAAGGTGTTCACGATGGATCAAATCGATCGACGCGGCATCTACGACGTTACCCAAGAAGCGATCGAGATCGCGAACCGGGGCACCGACGGCATCCACGTCAGCTTCGACGTCGACGGTATGGATCCCTCGGTCGCACCCGGTGTGGGTACCGCCGTCCTCGGTGGGCTTTCGTACCGGGAGACCCACACTCTGATGGAGCTGGTTGCTCAGACCGGTCGGCTCGTTTCCTTCGAGGTCGCGGAGGTCAATCCGATCCTCGACGTTCGCAATACCACGGCCGAAGTGGCGGTTGAGATGGTAGCCTCCGCTTTCGGGAAACGCATCTTTTGAGTGAGACGAAAGCCAAAGTCGTCGTCACCAACGACGACGGGGAAGAGCTCGGTCCGGTTTCGGTCTCGGTTGCCCGCCCCGCTCGATCGAAAGCGACTATCCTAATAGCCCACGGCGCCGGTGGCACGATGGACACGCCGTCGATCGTGGGACTCCAGAAGCGGCTCGCGTCGAACGGAGTCACCGCGGTCCGGTTCAATTTCCTCTACTCGGAGAAGAAGAAGCGTGCCCCCGACCGGCAGCCTGCGCTCGTCGCGACGTGGCGCTCGGTCGCCGATTGGGCCAACAAGGAGCTCAAACCGAAAAAGCTGTTCCTCGGTGGCCGTTCGATGGGCGGCCGCATGGCGTCGTACTTGGTCGCCGAGGGGTATCCCTGCAGCGGGGTCCTGTTCCTGGCGTACCCACTGCACCCGCCCGGCAAGCCCGATCGTCAACGCAAAGAGCATTTGCCCAAAATCAAGGTTCCCATGTTGTTCGTGTCCGGCAGCCGTGACGCGTTCGCGACCCTGGAGCTTCTCGAGCCGGTGGTGAAGACGTCAAAAGCGAAACTCCACCTGATCGAAGGCGCTGACCACGGGTTCAGAGTACCGAAGAAATACGGGCGGACACCGAAGCAAGTCGATGAAGAGGTGAGCGCTGCGGTCCTGAAGTTTATCTCGGAGGTGTGATGTCCAGAATCACTGCGCTGCAGAACCTGTTGGCCAAAGATCCTGAAGACGCGATGGCGCGTTATATGTTGGCGAACGAGCTCTACAAGGACGAGCAGTTCGCCGAAGCTGCGAGCGAGCTCGAGGCGTATCTCAAAGCCGTGGAAGACGAGGGCGCAGCCTACCGCATCCTCGCGGAATCGTACGTGCAGATAGGCAAGAAAAAGGAAGCCCGCTGGGCGCTACGTCAAGGCGCCGAAGCCGCCCGCGTGCACCACCACGAGGGCATGGCTGAGGAGTTTGAGGCGAGGGCAAAGGAGATCTAGCGGCTCACGGTATAACGGTATACGGCATCTCGGACACCAACGAATTGCGGTCGTGATGCGGCGGAGTCTCTCGAAACTGTGCGTTTACCGGCGCAGACCCGCGAAGTACAAACGCCGACCGAATGCCGAATGCCGTGAACCGTATCCCGCTCTATGACTCGAACGCTTCCCAGGCTACGATGCGCCAGCCAGCCTGTTCGCGGACCCACAGGATTCCCAGAATCGCGGAGCCTCGGAGTTTGAAACGAAACAGCGTCGCGAAATACGTGCCGTAGGCGTCGGGCGTGGAGGTTTCCGGTGGGTCGCCGCATAGATAGACGGATGCGTCGGAATCGGTGAGCTCTAGGAGCGCAAAATCGTTTTGGAACGGTTGCTCGATGATGCGTATCGATTCCCGCCACGGGAGGATGACGTCGATGGCTTCAGTGAGGTTGTCGGCGGCGTCCATTTCCTCGAAGCCGAGCTCCATCGCTGCCCTGAGAGCGGCGGTCGCTCCTTGGTCACGTAGAACCTCCTGGTCGACGTCGTCATCCGTATCGACACACGCGAGAGCGCGCTCGGACATGAACTGCAGCGACTCATCGACCTTCCTGCGGACGAGCCAGTCGGTTAGAAATTCTTGGGCGGCGTCTTCGAGCTTTTCGGGCTCACTGCCTAGGGGACGATCCGGAGGCAGTGGCGTGGGGGGCTCGCGCGGGGCTTTGGACATCAAGTCCGGTCCGGCTTCGTGATCCCCCTCGTCGAGGTTTCCGAAGGCACCTTGCCACCAGGCGACGAAGCCGCCCCACCGTCCGGCATGCTTCTGGTGATTGTCCCCCGCGCGGACGTCCGAGTTCGACGAGGTTAGGTGTCCATTGAACATGGCCTGAGGCATCTTGCTCGAGCGGTAGTCGACGTCAATGTCGGCTCGCAGTTTGTCCTCGGAAATCGAGAATTGAATGTTGGGAAGACTTCCGGCTTGGCGAAAGCTGTAGGGGTAGCCGACGTGGTAGACGGTGTTGAGGTGCCCCAACGCGAACTCTTGCGAGGACTCCAGAGTCGAGCGCGCGCCGGCTTCGAGAAAAACGTACAACCGGAACTGCTGGTCGCCGGAGCGCCCGTAGTACTGACCAGAGATCCGCTCGACACCTTGGAGCAGGTCGATCGCGACGCCGAGGGAGTTTCCGTCTGCGTCGGTGAGCGTGGAGCTCATCAGCGCGTGGGTGACGGCGTCGTACGTCGTGCGCTCAGAAATCGTCATCGAGTTGAAATACGCTTCGGGCGTCAAGTCGAAACCGGTGTCCTCGTTGTAGCTCTCTGTGTAACCCACGAAGAGCTCTTTTTGCGCGGACGCGAGCTCGCTGAAGCGACTGAGCCCGGTGTCGAGGTCCAGGCTCGAGTCCGCCAGAAGCTTTCCGGGCCAGCCGCGTTCTACGCCAACGACCTCGAAATCACCCGAGCTCTTGCGAAGATAAACGGTGACCGTCTTGTCCTGCTCTCCGGCCGAGATCTGCGCGGCGATGTAGATTCCGTCGGCTGCGGCTAGCGCGGTCGGAGGGATATCCGGGGTGACGTCCGCGACCCCGACCCTCTGGTGCGTCTGTGCGACGTTATCGAAACGGCTCCATTGAAATCGGTATTCCCGGGGCCCGGTGAATCCGTGCTCGACCTCGAGATCCTCGAAATGGAGCGCGCGATCGCGCACCTCGAAATGGTCGAGTGGTAGCACCTTCGCGAAGTACGTGGCTCCGATGCGATCGCGGCGTCCGATGAGAGATTCGGCGATCCACGCTTCTGCCTTGGGGTCGCTGTACTCACCGGTGCTGACGATGGCCCGGATATCGCCGTCGGTGAACGCCATGACCTGTTTCGCCGCCCAATAGGTATCGTCGGGTAGCCGGTTTGCGAACGGCGCGATCGCCGCGTTCGCCTTCCATTTCTCGGGCTCGAAGGTTTCGTATTCGAAACGCCCGACGGATCGAAGCTTCGGGTAGCTCGCGCGCTGCCATTTGGGAGAGTAAACGCCCATGCCAGCAATGTTCTTGAACGTTTCGCTGAAGTCGTATGTCTTCTCGTTGCCCCGGTAAGACTTCTTCTGCTCGAACCCACCGCTGCCGAGGGTGCCGTAGAAGTCCACCAAGTAGTGCCGAATGATCGGTGTGTCATCCCGGATCATCAGAGCGTCCATGGTATAGACGGCACTCATCCGGTCGTGATTGAGCCAGGACGAGAAAACGAACAGACCGCGGAGATCACGCCGGTGCTCATGGGGCACGATGTCGTTGGGGTCGTCGGTCCGGGTGCCGAACACCTGATAAGGACCGAGAAGCCCTTCCCACGATCCCGGAACGCGTACTGCCGTTGCCCGATAGCCCCTCTCGGGGTCGCGCGCGACATCCTCGAGGAAGAAGTCGACATTTTGCTCCACGAGATCCTCGGTGTCTCCGTAGCTCGTGACTGTCTCGCCGCCGTCGGCGAGCACCAAGCGGTCCCGATCGAAGTACACGATGTAGGTTTCGGGCACGAAGTACCCGAGGGCATGGAACAATTTCGAGGACACCATCTCGGCGCCGGTCGCCATCTCGAGCCAACCAGGCGGATCGAAGCGCAGCAGGTAGAGCTGTTCCGTGGCGTCGGCGATCAGAATGCCAGGACGAAAACCGAACTTCTTGACGGTCAGGACCTGCCATGGGCTGTCGGCGGGCGGGCGGTCGTCGCCGGGGCCGCGCCGCAAAGCAGCTTCGCTGAAGTGGTGCTTTGCATGGCGGTTCTCGAACCATGGGCCATCCATCACCTCGCCCAGGGTGTTGACGCCGCCTGCCGGAATGACGCCCCTTTCGGGGTGACGCTCGCCGGGGGGAGCGCCGAGCGTGTGGCTCAAAGTCTCGAGAATGTTGCTGAGTGCGCGCGCCTGCGGGTCCGTTGTCGGCCAAAGCGGAGGCACGGCCTCGAGCGGATCGTCGGGGTAGTACTTTTGAGCCGCTACCGAGTGCGCGACGAGTAGAGAGCCAACGAGCAACAGGCAAGATTTGCGGTGCATCAATAGATTCCCCAACGCGTGTTGAAAATATCGCTAAACGTCCACATCCAACGGAACCCCTCACGTCCTGCTGCGAAATCGATGCGCATGATGTAGGCGTCTTGTACTTTGAATCGAAATCCGATGCCGGCGCTCCACTCCAGCTCGCTGAAATCGACGTCCCGGAGTCTCGGGGCGACCTTGCCCGCGTCGGCGAAGATTGCCATGTCCAGGACGGAAGAGGCGTGCCAGCGATGCTCGACGTTCACGACGATGGCCTGGTTGTCGTAGAAGCGGTAGCGCTCGAATCCCCGCAGGTCGTCGTTACCTCCGAGCGTCGGCTGAAGGTAAAAGGGGATGATGCTGTCGTCGACGCCGTCTTCTGAAGTGATCTCGGCGAGAACGCGGATCGCGATCACACGGTTCTTGTTGAAGTAGGGGATATATTGCTGGAATTCGAACGCCATCTGGGTGAAGTCGAAAAGCCCTAGGTCTTCATCGGTGTACTGCCGGATCGTCGTCGAATAAAAACCGCCGGAGCGTGGACCGGTGGCGAGATCGCGGTAGTCGACCGTGATGAAGCCGCCCCATCTGGAGTACCACGTGTCGAGACCAAACCCCGGCGCTTCCTCTTCGGGAAAGACCACCTATAGAGAGTGGACGCCGCCGCGCTTGCCAGGGCCGGTAAAGACGGACAGGGCGCCCACCGTGCCGCCCACTCGTAGATACGGCAAGATGTCGTAGCCGGCGCGAAAATCCGCCGCGAAGTCGTCGTACGTGTAGCTCGTGCGGTTGTCGAGACTCGAGTCCGCGCCCTCGCCGTAGAAGTCCATCTGCGGCGAGCTTTCGTATTTGACGTAGAGGTCCGCGAAGAACTTTTCGGTTTCGATGCTTTGGAAGTCGATGTCAGCGTCGAACAAATACGCGAGTTGCGGCGTGATGCGAGCGGTGCCGCGAAAGCCGATGCGCTCTCGCCAAAGATCGGTCCGCAGATAGCCGATACCGACCGCAGCACCTTGTCCGGAGCGCATCCCACCTAGAACGATTTGACCGCCGTTGACGCCTTTGCCGGAGCGCGCGCCCTCGTAGAGACCGCGCTCCACGAGCGCGTTGACCTGGTCGACGAGAGGGGATTCCTGCTCGGGCCACAGCCGAGCCCGTTGATCCCGACGCTGCGCCTCGATGGCTTCGGCTCGGGTCTTGAACTGGGCTTGGACAGAACCAGCAAGCAACAGCGAAAAAGCGAAGCATGTCATTCGTCTCATAGATTTACGGAGTATCTTAACGCGTTTTTGGGCGGCGGTCACGATGGACAAAAAACGCCGCGAACAAGCCCGCCGATCAAGGTGAGAGCCCCGGTTCGTAGTTGTTGACGAACTGAACGAACATGGAGGCGTCGATCATGTCGCTGGCCACGTATCTGACGCTGTGGGAATCGACCCGCTCTACCACCGATAGGTAGGCGAGAATCTCGGCCTGTCGGTAGTTTTTGAAGCTGATCTCGACTTCGATGTCACCACTCAGACGGTAGGGCTCGAACTCGTCCAACCTCTTGATGGCTCGCTGCGCGGCGGCTTCGATGACGTCATACGCGGCCTCGGGCGTGAGTGTTCGTGCCGAGTGGAAGCTGTTCGCCCATTTCACGACCGCGCCTTCTATGTCGCCGATGTCGCGCGTCGCCTCTTCGACAATCGCGTCGTCCCCCGAGATCATCACCACGGGTACCCCCAGGTGGCCTGCCGTCGCTGCACAAAACACGGCTTCGGAAACGGATTTTCCGTTGAGCCGAATGTCGGTCAGCGTCGCACTGCTCATCGTGTGAGCGCGGACGCCCCGCGGGTTGGACGTCGACGTGTGGTACCCGATATAGATAGCAGCGTCGAAGCTCTCGTCGAGCCCTCCCATCATTCCCAGCGCTCGGGGCCAGGAACGAACGAGCTGCACATCTTTGGGAAGCTTGTCGAGAAGTAGGTTCTGGCCATTTCCGTGGGAGTCGGCGATCAGGAACTCGGTGGCGCCGGCGGCTCGGGCGCCGCGGATCGCGGCGAGCACTTCTTCGGTCATGTGCTCACGCGTTTGTTGGTATTCGAAGCCGGAGGGGCCGAGTTGGGCGTCGGTGACCACGCCCACCACGCCTTCCATGTCGGCGGAGATGTAGATTTTTTGGGCCTTCGCATGATGGGCGGCGGAGAGAAAAAGCAGCGCTAGAAAGCTTGCAGTATGTATTTTCATTGGGGTGCCTTTCGGAATGCGGGATGTTTTATGTCAGTTGGGGCATTGATAGCAAGAGGGGGAGGCGTGTTCCAGGGCGGAACGGGAACGGGAACGGGAACGACGGCGGCGGCGCTTCGAGCGGGCGGCGTTGGATACGTTTTTTGGGGTACTGCTCTAGTGTGGCGGATCAGGAACGGTTACACTCCGGGGTTTACTTGTGAGGATGCTACGGCGATGACAGTTTTGAGCTCGATCGGGGAGATTGCTGCGAAGGCTCGCGAAGAGTTGGCGAGCGTCCGCGACGAAAAAGCGCTCGAGGCGTGGCGGGTTGCCTTCATGGGGCGCAAGAGTCCGTTGCAATCGGTGCTGCGGTCTTTGGGCGAGCTCGACGCGGATGAGCGACGCGACGCTGGGCGTGCGGCCAATGAGCTCAAGAATGAGCTCGACGGGGCCTTGGAGTCGAAGCGGGACGAGCTGCGGCGAGCTCAGATTCGACGAGCAGAGACCGCGGGGCGCATCGACGTGACGCTGCCGGGACGACCCCTAGCGGAAGGGCGTCTGCACCCCATCACCCAGACGCAGCGAGACATCATTCACGCGTTTACTGCCCAGGGGTTCTCCGTCATCGAAGGCCCCGAAGTCGAGCTCGACTACTACAACTTCGAAGCGCTGCGCATCCCGAAGGATCACCCCGCGCGTGAGCTCATGGACACGTTCTATGTGGATCGCTCCGCGTTGGGCCAAGGCGATGATGACAGCAAGTTGTTGCTGCGAACGCATACCTCTCCGAACCAGATTCGTTTCATGGAAAAAAGCGATCCCCCGATTCGCATCATTTGCCCGGGGCGCACCTATCGCAACGAAGCCACCGACCCTACGCATGAGTGGATGATTACCCAGACAGAGGTACTCGCGGTGGACGAGGGGCTCACGCTCGCGCACCTGAAAGGAACCCTGTTCGAGTTCGCAAAACGCCTCTTCGGGCGAGAGCGTAAGATTCGATTTCGATGCGACTTTTTTCGCTTCGTCGAGCCGGGCGTCGACATGGCGATCGACTGCTTTCTTTGTGGCGGCAAAGGCTGCCGCACCTGCAAGAACGAAGGCTGGATTGAGATCTTGGGCGCAGGGATGGTGCACCCGGAGATTCTAGAGAACATGGGCTTCGACCCCGATATCTACACCGGATTCGCCGCGGGCCTCGGGGTGGAGCGCATCGCGATGCTGCGCTACGGCGTGGATGACATCCGACACTTTTATGAGAACGACGTTCGATTCTTGAGGCAATTCTGAGACATGCGTGTACCGATCAAGTGGCTGAGCGATTACGTCGCTCTTAGTTTGCCGGTCGAAGAGATCGCTCAACGATTGACGATGGCTGGCCTCGAGGTGACCGGGATCGAGCGCACTGGAGAAGAGTGGGAAGGCGTGGTTGTTGCCCACGTGGTCGAGGTGAGCAAACACCCGGACGCCGATCGTCTTTCGCTGGTGAAAGTCGATACCGGCAGCGAAACGTTCGAAGTGGTGTGTGGCGCCCCCAATGTCGCGGCGGGGCAAAACATCGCCTATGCGCGGCTCGGCGCTCGCCTTCGTGACGCCCACACCGGAGAGAAGAAAAAGCTCAAGAAAGCCAAGATCCGCGGCGTCGTTTCAATCGGCATGGTGTGCTCCGAGCGCGAGCTGGGTCTCTCCGATGAGCACGACGGCATCCTCGTGCTCTCAGAATCCGCGGAGAAGGGCAAGCCGCTCGGCGAAGTGATCGGCGATACGGTGCTGGATATCGACATGAAACCCAATCGCGCCGACGGTTTATCCGTACTGGGCGTGGCTCGGGATGTGGCGGCGCTCACCGGACAGACGCTGTGCGAGCCGGACTTCGCGTTCGAGGCTCTTGGGGAGAGCGTCGAAGCTCGCGCGAGCGTCGACATTCAGGCCCCCGATCTCTGCCCGCGCTTCACGCTCGCGATCATCGAGAACATCGAGATCGGACCCTCTCCACCTTGGATGCAAGAAGCGTTGCTCGGCGCGGGTATGCGACCCATTAGTAATGTCGTCGATATCACCAACTACGTGATGCTCGAGCTTGGTCAACCCATCCACGCCTTCGACTATGACAAGATCGTGGACCACAAAATCATCGTCCGTCGCGCGCAACCGGGCGAGACGTTGACCACGCTCGACGGCAAGAAGCGCTCGTTTACGAGCGAGCAACTGCTCATCACCGACCCGTCCGGGCCGATCGCGGTCGCCGGCGTGATGGGTGGTCTCCAAACTGAGGTCACGGACGCCACGAAGACGATCCTCCTCGAGGTCGCCAACTTCAATCCAGTGAGTATTCGCCGCACCGCGATGTCGCTCAAGCTGCCGAGCGAGGCGTCGAAGCGGTTCGCTTGGGGCATCGCCCCCGAGCTTGCGCCGATGACGTCTCGACGGGCGACCAAGTTTCTCGTCGAGCTCGCCTCCGGCAAGGCTGCGAAGGGGCTCGTCGATGCGTACCCTGAGCCGATGCCGCCGGTATCGGTGACGCTCGCCAAAAAACGCATCCCGCAGGTGCTCGGGATCGATCCGTCCGAGGACACCGTCATCTCGTCGCTCGAAGCGCTTGGCTTCGGCGTCGCTACGAAGAAAGACACCTTCGACGTTGACGTTCCGTACTGGCGCCGGGACGTCCAATGCCCGGACGATGTCGTGGAAGAGGTCGCGCGCATGGTCGGGTACGAGACCATTCCAGCGGCGCCTCTCGCTGGTCGCGTGCCGCCCGGCGTGCCGCAGCCGATACGCGAGCTTCGCGAGACCATTCGCGACATTCTCGTTGGAGCGGGGATGCAAGAGGCGATCACCTATCCGCTTACCAGCCTCGAGACACTGGGTCACGTTGTTGCGGCCGACGTGCTCGAACGCGTTCCGCCCTTGGCGATCGTGAATCCACTGAATGTGGGTGAGGAGCGTCTGCGGACGAGTCTTCGTGCGTCGATGTTGCAGTGTGTCGCGCGCAACCTCCGTACCACGAAGGGCCAGTTGGCGCTGTTCGAGTGTGCGCGCGTGTACACCCCCACTTCGGAGCCGCTCCCGCGAGAATCTGAACACGTCGTCGGCGCGGTGATTGGCGCTCGTCTCGATCGTTTCGGCAACGCTAGTGCGGCGTCGGTGGATTTCTATGACGCGAAGGCCTACGTCGAGCGTTTGGCAGAGCGTTTGAGCGTCTCATTGACGCTCGAAGCCTCGGAGGAGTACGGCTTGCTCTCCGGCCGCACCGCGACGATCCGCACCTCTGACGTGGACATCGGCCTCGTCGGCCAAGTGCATCCGGAAACGGCCGCGGCGTTCGGGATCGTGCAGGACGTTTACTTGTTCGAGATTCGCCTCGACGCGCTGCTGCCACACGTTCCGCCGGTGACGCACTATCAATCGTTTTCGAAGTACCCCGCCGTCGTGGAAGACCTCGCAATCGTGGTCGATCGGGAACAGACAGCGTCGTCAGTACTCTCGGAGATCCAGGTGCATCCGTTGGTCGCGAGCGCTCGCGTCTTCGACGAGTACACCGGCGAGCAAGTCCCCGAAGGAAAAAAATCTCTTGCGATTGCCGTGTCGTATCAAGCGCCGGATCGAACGTTGACCGACGCCGATGTCGCGAAGGCGCGAGACAAAATTGTAGCCCGGCTGGGAGCTCGCTGCGGTGCGGAGCTGAGGTCCTAGGTGTCGACTCTGCGTGCCCCTGAGGGTGGACCGTAGTGGCGGTGCACGAGAGCGCGTTCGATACGTTTCTCTTTGACCTCGACGGCACGTTGCTCGACTCGATTGAGCTCATTTTCCGGTGTTACCGGCACGCAGCCAGTACGCATCTGGGGGAGCTTCCGCCGGACAGTGTTTGGCGCGACGGTCTGGGGACGCCGCTTCGGCAACAGTTCCGTGCGGTCACGTCGGATGCGGAGCTGATCGAGACCATGGTGGTCACCTATCGGGAGTACCACCACCAGCATCACGACTCCAGCGTGCGGCTCTATCCTGATGTCGCCCGCGTCGTGGACGCGCTCGCCCAGCGCGGAGCGACACTCGGTATCGTCACCAGCAAACTTCGGCCGGGGGCCGAGCGCGGACTGAAGTTGATGGGTCTGCTCGACCATTTTCCCGTCGTCGTGACCGCCGATGAGGTGACCCGCCCCAAGCCCGACCCAGAGCCAGTGGAGACGGCCCTCGAGCGAGCCGGGTCGAGCCGGGACTCCACCATTTTTATAGGTGACTCTCCGCATGACATGGCCGCCGGTCGCGCAGCGGGCGTTGCGACTGCCGGAGTTCTTTGGGGTCCGTTTGCCGCTGACGACCTCTCCGCCTCCGCTCCGACCTTCCTCCTCGAAAAACCCGAAGAAATTCTCGCGCTCTAGCGGTCTCGAGGGAGGTTTCTCCGCCGAAATGCGTCCTATTAGGAGTGTGTTTGGGACGGGTAAGGGGAGCCATGATGCAATCGAGAATTATCGCAATCAGCAGGGAGATGCGGGGTGCACTGGAGCAGCTTGACTCGGTGGCACCCTTGGAGGTGTCTGTTTTTGTTAGTGGCGAAAGCGGCACGGGCAAGGAGCTCGCCGCGCGGCGGCTTCACGAAGGGAGTCGTCGAGCGCGACGCGCCTTCGCTGCCATCAACTGTGCCGCGCTGCCGGACTCGCTCCTGGAGTCAGAGCTGTTCGGTCACACACGGGGAGCGTTCACCGGCGCTCAACACGCGCGGGAAGGGCTGCTTCAGATGGCTGACGGAGGCACGCTGTTTCTCGACGAAGTTGCGGACCTCCCGCCGCGTGCCCAGACTGCGCTGCTGCGCACTCTTCAAGAGAAAGAGTACCGTCGCCTTGGCGATTCGTCACTGCATCGTTCGAACTTTCGGCTCGTGTCGGCGAGCCACAAGGACCTCGATGCTGAAGTGGTCGCGGGACGTTTTCGCCACGACTTGCTGTTTCGGCTGCGCGTTGTCCAAGTGACGCTTCCTCCGCTTCGCGAGCGTCCCACCGACATTCTTCCGCTAGCGCGCCACGCGTTGCGGGAGCAGGCTCGGATCTTGGGACTTCCGGCGCGCGAGCTTGCGCCCGATGCGGAGAAGGCGCTGTTGACCCACAGCTGGCCGGGCAACGTGCGGGAGCTCGAAAACGAAATGGTCCAGGCATTGGTGCGAGCCCGAGTCGCCGATGTGGTCGGGGCGTCGCATTTGTCTGCCCAATTACGGGGAAGGGTGCCGGAGGGACTTCGCGGAGCCTCACGCGATTTCGAGAGACGGTTTCTGAGCACGACGCTCGAGCGCAATGGAGGCAATCGGAGCCGGGCTGCCCGTTCGCTCGGGTTGTCCCGTCAGGGACTCTATCGGAAGCTGAAACGACTCGGACTGTGACGCGGGGCGATCCGTACGATGCCGGCGGTCACTGTGGTGCGGCGGGGACGGGTATACCCAACACAAGAGAAGGATCCTGGCGCACGGCTCCCCCCCAATTTTCCGTCCCCGCCACTCACTCAAGCGGGCACCAAATCAGCCGTGGCCAAATATTATCGCCTGTTAGCTGTGGGAAGAAATTTAGTCCAAAACTCTGTGCGAGGTCAAGGGGAATTTGTGGGGTTTGTCATCTCGAGACATCGCTTTTTTTGCCGGGGTGTGCTTTTTAGAAATCGGAGTCCAGCGTGTACTCGGAGTCATCGAAGTTGGGGAGGGCGGCGGCGACGCGAATGGGGACGAGCTCGGGCGCGGAGCGTTTGAGGTACGAGATTTCCTGTCGAAGCTTGTCCAGATCCTCGACGCGGTCGATGTCATACCAAGGGATGAGAGTCGAGACCGGGAGCTTTTTGGCGTTTGCTACCTTCAGCGTTTGCTCCAAAACTGCGGGGCTACCCCATTCGATGTTCTGGAATAACTCCGGAATCCACTGGTTGCACCCGAGAAGGTAGTACCCGCCGTCTTCAGCGGGGCCGATCACGACTTTTCCGCTCTCGAGATCGTCGAACGCTTCATGGATGACTTCGGGCGGTACAGTCGGCGAATCGCTTCCCAGCACGACGAGGCGGGTCACTCCACGCCGAAAACCGGTATAGAAGAGGCTTGCGAGCTTCTCGCCCAACTCCCCGTTGGCTTGGACGCCTTGGGTCCAAGTGGCGGGAACGTGGAGGTCGTCGGGATTTTGCATCGGTTCGCTCAGTAACAACAGCTTCTCCAAGCCAGGGCGTTCGATACGATCGAAGTGATCGAGTGTGTCCTCTACGAGCGCGCGGTGAAGCGCGAGAGCCTGTTCGGCTGTCAGCGGTGGAGACAGGCGGGTTTTGACCTTGCCGAGCTCAGGCGCGCGCGCGAAAACGGCGAGCAATTCCGTCATGATCGGAGCCACGTCGGAGGTGGGTGCACTCGCGTCATGAGCCGCGGGCCACACTGAGAAGACCAAGAAGAGCGCGATTCTTTGGATTTGCGGCGAGCCCTTGCCGGCAGATTCTCGCAGCCGCCTCTTTGTCGCCAGCGTCGATGAGCGCTCGCGCTGCGCGCACTAAGGGCGCGATCCGCCGTGGCTCGAGCACCGCGAGCTTGAGATAGGTCTCCGCAGCCATCTCGGGGTTGTCGAGATCGATATAGGCGTCGCCGAGCCTCTCCAGGACCGCGGGGTCGTCTCCACGCAAGCGCAAGAAGACGAGATAGGCGGTGATCGCCTCGGCGTCGCTGCTGCGAGCGCGGTAGAGGTCGCCGAGTAGCCGGTGCGCCTCCGCGGGGACGGGAGTCGCTTGGGTGGCGCGCAGCAACTCGTCGAACCCGCGCGATTCGTCGTTCATGGCAAGATAGGTCCGCCCGAGCGCTAAGGACGCACGACCGTCGGCAGGATCCATTTTTGCAGCCGACTGCAACGCCGCGGCGGCTTTTTCGACAGCAACGGGATCCCCGGTTTGTATGGCTTCGTCGAGCCAAAACTCGCCGAGTAACCGGTACGCGGCTGGAAGGTTAGGGTCCTGCTCGATCGCCAGGTTGACGGATTCGATGGCCTCTCCGCGTCGGCCTGCCAAATGGTGGACCTGGGCGAGGTGGAGGTAGGGGGCGGGCTTGCCTGGGTTCGCGTCAATCTCCGACTGAACGAGCTCCAGCGCTCGCTCGGGCTCTCCATTGTCGATATAGAGCTCGATGAGCGCCGTGCGCGCGAGCGTCGCCTTCGGACGGAGAGCGATTGCTTTCCGGAAGTCGGATTCGGCTTCGTCGACACCGCCGAGGGAGCGCAGAATGGCACCGCGCAGATAGTACGTTTCCCAGAACCCCTCTCGAATCGCCGCAGCGCGTGTCAAGGCGTCTATGGCTTCAGCTTCCCGACCGCCGCGAAAGTAAACCAGGCCCAGTTTGTAGAGAACATTCGAAGCTTCCGGATCGACCTTCAGCACTTTTTGATAGTGCAACGCTGCCTCGTCGAAACGCTCGACTTCGTAGTAGAGGTCCGCAAGGCGCAGCGACACCAGCAATACATCCGATGATAGGCTCGCCGAGACCTCGAGGTCTCCGACCGCCGCGGCGAGATTTCCCTGCCGGCGTTGCGCCTCGGCTCGTTTCACGTAGGCAATGGGGTCATCGGGCTTGATTGCGAGCGCTGAGGAGTAGGTGCGGCTCGCTTGGAAAGGGAGATCCTCTTGCATCAGCTCGTCACCCAGCTGAACCAACTGAAAGTAACGGTAGTCCAGTGTGAGCACTCGGTAGCCGACCAGGGAAACCGCGACGAGAAGGGCGAACGAGAAGAATGCTACCAGTGACGTTCGCAATCTATAAATCCCTTCCCATCAAAAGGTTAGCAAATTCCAGACCTTCGCGTCAAAAGAACGTGGAACCTTACAGCCCGCACCGGTGTCTAAGGACAGGTACGGGTTGGCCGCGAAGAGTCCACAAACCACCGTGTGGTAGGATACACGAAAGGTTAGAATTTGTGACGCGGCGGCCCTTCGAACGACTCATGACGCATTCGAGTTCGGCGTTACCTGTCGATGAGCTGCTTCCGCTCGACCGCGAGGCGCGCCCGATCACGCGAGCTTCGGGCGACGAAGTCGCCCTCATCGAGCGTTGCCTGACTGGCGAAGATACCGCTTTCGACGAGCTCGTCCTCCGATACCAGGATATGGTGTTCAACCTCGCCTACCGGCTTTTAGGTGGGTACGAAGAATCGGTTGATTTGTCGCAGGAGGTTTTTCTCCAGATTTATCGAAAACTGGGAACCTTCCGACGCGATGCGTCGCTTCGGACGTGGATCTACCGTATCGTCTTCAACCGCGCAAAGAATCGTCAGCGGTGGTGGAAACGGCGGCTTGGCGAGATGACCGCGGTGAGCCTCGACGACCTAGAGGCCAATCCGAGTTTGGGCGCCGTGACGTTGGCAACGCGTGCCGTCGGCAACAACGGCGATCTGGCGGCGCCCGATAAAGTGCTCGAGAGAAAAGAAGTCTCGCAGCTGCTTGTCGACGCTATCGAAAAGCTGCCCTTTAGTCATCGAACGATATTGTTGCTCAAGGAAGTCGAAGGGCTGTCCTATGACGAGATTTCCACGACGTTGGACCTTCCGCTGGGAACCGTGAAGTCCCGGCTTGCCCGTGCGCGGCAGTCGCTCCGGGACAAACTCGAACCTGAGCTTTTCGGACATACTGAGGGAGTGTGACATGTTGCTGCACCCGCGGATTGCCGCATTGTCAGCGCACCACGATGGCGAGCTCTCGTCAGCGGCTGCGGCGCAGGTGGAAGATCACCTGAAGCTGTGTGGAAGCTGCTTCGCGCAATATGAAAAACTCTCGACAACGGCCAACTCCGTGCGTCATCTTCGGACGGTGCGCGCACCTTCGTACCTCGCGTCCAAAGTACGCGAGCAAATCGATGCCGTAGAGCGGGGAATGGTTCCGGTCCTCCGAGGCCAGATTCAGCGGCCTCGAGTGCAGACGGGTTTTTTTGCGACGTTTGGGCTCGGTACGCTGGCGACGGTGCTCCTCATCGGACTCGTTGTCACCCTCGACTATCGCTACGGTGAGGAGGCGGCGCGTCACATTACCTCGGCGTGGATACGTTCGTCTTTGCCGGAGCCGGTCTTGTTGCACGAGACCATGAGCTCGCCGAGATTTCTCGACGGCTCCTTTGGCGGTACCGCGTTTGCCGAAATGGGCAACGGTCAGGAGGGGACGCTCCTGACGATGGCCTCCGTCGACCAGCACGGCCACCTGCGTGGACTCGAAGTGATTTATCGAAGTGGCGATGAGGAAATGCTGACCCGGGCGCTGGCGGCGGTACGAGAGTCGGGATTCGAGCCGGCGCGACTCGGCGACCAGAACATCTCGGTGAACTTTCTCTACTTCTTCACGACCACGGAAGTGCGCCCGACCGGCCCCCGCCTGTCGACGCTGCCTCCGTGGAAGCGCGCACACGCGATGCGCACGCGCGCTTAAGAGCGGCTATCGGCATTCGGTTACCGCCTCGGGTGGACGACCTCTCACACTCGAACTTCCGCGCCTCGAAGCAAGGTCCTAGCCTAACGGAGGCGCCGCCCGTCACCGAGGCGCCACGGTCAGAGGCCGGCAGGGTTTCCGACCGAGCCGGTAACCGAATGCCGGATGCCGATAGCTGCTCTTCGAACCGCCCGCTCAACGCAATTCCGCGCGGGCGGTTGCGGTATTCTCCAGACCATCCGTCAACTTGATGACGAGCGTGTAGACGCCGCCGTCGCGGTAGCCATCGAGCTCCAAATCGAAGCTCTCCTCGCTCGAATCGGCGATGCCGTCGGTCGGGAAGACGATACTCCATGGCCCGGAGTTGACAGCGTACTCGACGCTTCGCACGGGGCTGATATCGTCTCGGGCGACAAAGCGTACGCGATGTCCGTCGCTGCCCGGCGTTGTCGTGAGACCGTCGACGCGGGGTGGTGTGTTGTCGACCTCAAAGCTTTTGCTGGTGCGCTCGCCGGTGCGCGCGAGCCCCGCGGGATTGCCAGGAGAGTCGCTCGCGATAATTTTGAGGGTGTAGCGTCCGTCGGGCATGGCAACGGTGTCCCAAGCGATGACGGGGCTCGTCAGCGCTTCACGCAGCACGCGCCAAAGGCTTTCGCCCTCGGCGCGATAATGCACATCGAACGAGAGCTCGTCATTGTTGGGATCCTTGGCGGTCCACGTCGTCGTCCGGATGCCTTTGTTGTACATCGGACGACTCATCGCCATCAAGTTCATCGGGGGCGGTCCCGAAGTGGCCTGGCTTCCATTGTTTCCCCCGGCATCGGTTCCGTCCGAGAGGGCGTCGGCCATTCCGAGCAACTCGATCTGGCCGGTCGTGACAATCGGTTTTTGGAACGACCGCCCCGGCGGGTGGATGGTGATATCGGAGACCTCTGGCGGGAGGTTTTGCTGCAGGTAGACTGCGGTGACGTTCATCACCTCCGGCGTCGTCTCTCCGGTCGAGTTCAACACCGCGCGCCACTGGAAGAACCTGCCGCGAGGACTCTGAATTTGCTCGCCACTCGCATCCGTGTACTGAGACGACCAATCACTCCACGTGTTGTCGGGCTCGGCCGAGTTGCCGGTGCGCGTCTGGAGTTGAACGGTCGTGCCGCTCGGCGCCCGTACTTCCCAGCGAATCCGGCCCCACGACGAGACGGTTCCAGTGTCTTTCGTCGGCGATTGGTAGATTCCCTCCGTGCGGCGCCCTTGGTTGAGTCGATAGAGCTTGGCGGGATTGGAAGTGGCAAGAAACGTCTGTCCGTTGGGCGCCGTTTGGATCGCGGTGACTTGATCGGCCTCTGCGCTCAACAACAACGAGCTGTTCTTGTTCGGCCCGACGAGAAAGACACGACCGTCGTTGCCAGTACCGACCATGACGCGGTCGTCTCGTGCCAGAGTCAGCGACGAAGGCGTGTCTTCACTCGACGTCCACAACTGCTCGGCGGCGCCGTCCGGGGCGATTCGAAAAACGGCGCCGCGGGCGGAGGAGCTCGAGCTCGTCGACGGAGATGGCTGCGACACGATGGGGTCCGAAGACGTGGTCACGGTGACGGATGCGCCACCCGACGCCGTTGTCGCGGACGTTGACGTCGCACTCGTCGGCGAAGACGATGTCCGCGTGGCTCGCGTGCCACTTTGGATGGTGGCGACGAAAACGTTCCCTTGCGTATCGGTCACAATCGCCGGGACTTCCTGAAAAGGCGTGTCGAAGAGTACGGACGTCGATCCATCGGAGTCGATCTTGAGTACGAGCCCGTTCGGCTCCGTGCCAGCATAGATCGTGTCGGAGCTATCGACGGCTAATGAGACGATGTGACTCTCTTCGCTGGTGAACAACAGCTCGCTCTCTCCTGAGGGAGAGACGCGATAGATCTTCGCTTCGTCCCCGGTCGCAACAATGACGTTGTTCAAGGAGTCGACCGTGAGCGCCCAGATATAGCGATCGTCGGGGTCGAACAGAACTTCGCGGGTTCCCACCTCGGGTGCGATTCTGTACACCACACCGCGTGGCGAAGTGCCGGCGTAGAGTGTGCCGCGACGGTCGACGGCGAGCGCGTGAACTTGGAGCTCCTCGGTATCGACGACGACACGAGACTCGCCGGACGCGTCGATCTTGTGGATTTTCCCGTCGTTGCCGCTGCCCGCGTAGATGTTGCCCGCGCCGTCGAGCGCGAGAGACCAGAAGTGCGGGTCGGTCGCCTCGCTGAGCACTTGGGCCGCCGGGGAGAGGCTGATGTTTCCATCGGAGCCAATCGAAACGCCGTCGGTGTCGCCCGCGAGAAAGTCCTCTTGGCTCTCGAGCCGCCAAAAGGTCGGTACGGCGGCAAGCGCGGAGGCGCCGATCGCAAAGAAAAACAGCGCCGGTAGAGACCGAGCGAGGAAATGCTTCAACAACGTCAGTTTCCTTTCGATGGAGTCGGGGAGAGCGTCAGCGCTTTTTCACTTCGAGATTTAAAACTCGAACACCGGAAACGTTGTATTCGGTGACGAGCTCGTGCTCCCAAAGCGTCGAGTTTCGCAACGGGGTGTAGCCGCTGCCGGATTCATCGCTCTCCAGCACATTCAACACGCTAGGCGGCAAGGAGCTCATATACTCACCGTCGACGATCGCGCCCCCGGCGTCGGCACGGGTCAAACGTACGTAGAGGCGATTGTTCTTACGCAGAGCGTTGATCGCTCGCACCAACTGGCTCATATCCTTCGGTACGAAGGCGTTGCGGGCTTCCCGACGCTCGACCGCTGAAATCGTCGTCGCATCGGCCACCATGAGCTTCAAGGGTCCCGGAGGGGCGTTGGGAGGGATCGTAACCTCGACGGTCTCGAGCATTTCATCGCCGCGGTAGGATTTCAGAAGAATCTTTAGCTGCACGGTGCCGCCGGGAGCAACCTGGTCGGTATCGAGCCACGCCCGCAAGACGCGCGCGGTGAGCGAGGTCTCGGTGGCGCGGACGTCCACGCGAACTTTCTCGAGCTCGACGTCCTCAAAATCGTTGTTCATGAGAAACGCCAGAGGCGCGGCGACCATCGCCGCCGCGGACACGGCCGCCTGCTGATCGGTGAACACGTCCTCCACGTTGACGACGCCGTTGTTCGACGTTTCGACCCAAGCCGAGACCTTAACGGTTTGACTCCCGAACTGCCGTTCGGTGGTCTGAAGAATCGCGATCAACGAAGCGTAGGTGAGCACGGGTGAAAACAGCTGGTCGTCAACCACCTCGAGAGCGTAGTTTTTTTCCTCACCCCGGCTGGTCGCCACCGAGACTTCGATCGGGATCATGCGCGGCCGGATACCGAGAACGCCTTTGATGGCGGTCGAGCGATCCTGCACCCAGGTACCGATCGTGTCGCCACTGCTCGCCATCTTGAAGGAGTTCATCAGCGATGGCAGGACCAGATGGACGTTGGAGCGTGTCATCGGGTATTCGATCGGGCCGAGATTGAACAACGGGTGGCCAAACGCGTAAACGCTTCCGTTGTCGGGGTCGACGTGGGTGACTGTTCCCGAAGCCGCGATCTGAAGGTCGCCGGTCACGAGACCGACGCCCACCGCGTCGCCCGGCTCGAGCGGGTCGTCTGCCAGAGATGCCCCCGTGGCGGCTTGTCCCATCGGCGCTACGGCGCCGCCCATGAGGGGCTCCATGCCTAGCTGGCGCAGCAGGGGAGCCACGACTTCGAACGACTCCGCGGGGAAACCCAGCAGCGATGCTGGCGTTGCGATGGGTGCCAGGTTTCTGCCCAGGTACGGCGCCAACAGGTGAGTGCCCGTCATCGAGACGCCTTGCAACGGAACCGGTCGAAGCTGCTGCGGAGCGACAGCGGCAAGCTTTCCCGACGTCAAAGGAAATTCGAGCGGCGTTGCCGCGCGACGCGTCGTCGGTGTTGCCGTCGCATCGAGCATTTCCTGAATGGGGGTAATGCCGGCGATGGGATCCTTTGCGAAAGGAAACGCGAACGCCACAGCCCCGATGAGCTTGCCGTCGATGTACACCGGGCTGCCGCTCATGCCTGCGATGACACCAGTATGAGCGAGAGGGCCGCCTTCGAGCGTTGCGAGAATCATGCTCGAGTTCGGGCCGATGTTTCTGAGCACGCCCATGATCGTGACTTTGAAGGACTCGATCGTGTCCCCGGAGAAAACCGTTCGACCTTCCCCGACCATACCCGGGCGGATCTCGTCGATGGGAATGAACTCGAAAGGGGGTGTGACGGCGCGAGCGCCCACCGACACAAACAGCGCGACTACGGCGAACGTCGCGATCGAGATTCGTCTCATGTTGTTTCCCATCACTCGGTTACGTACGTGTAGATGGCGGGGAACAGGTTGTAAACCCAACGATTTATAATAGTTCACGGAGAAACAACGGTCAACGCGACTGTCACCGCGATAGGATCACTCGAGACTTTCGGACATATGAGCACTACACGCCTGATCGGTTCGGTAGCGGCAGAGTCCGTGGAGTCGCTCGTTCGTATGGCGGCGCGCGGCAGCGGACGATCGGACTTGATCGAGATCCGAATCGACGGCCTCCCGAGCGTCAACGAGGCCGACCTCGTCGCGATCCGGGCGGGAACCGACGCGCCGTTGATCTTGACGTGCCGCTGTCGGGATGAAGGAGGAGACTTCGCGGGGTCCGAATCGGAGCGGCTCGAGCTTCTGGAACGCGCTGCAACGCTGGGATTTGAATACGTCGATGTGGAGCTCGCGGCTGTCGACAAACCGTTTCCCAAGGGGGACGCTCAGCTCATACTCTCGCACCACGATTTCACCGGCTTGCCCGCGGAGCCTTCGAATCTAGTCAGTCGCGCAATCGACCTCGGGGCCGACATCGTGAAGATCGCGGCCCGCGTGAGCTCGCTCGAGGAGGTCTGGCCTCTCGTTGCCCTCGGCGAAGCCGCACGCTCCTCTGGGAAGGGGTTCATCCCGGTCGCCATGGGACCTGCAGGCGTTGCCGCCCGGATACTTTCGGTGCGGCTCGGTGCGGATTTCACGTACGCGGCTGCGGGCGGTGGTCCGCCAACGGGCCCAGGACAGATCGCGCTCGAAGATATGGTCTCGCTCTACCGGTTTGCGTCGATCGGCAGTGACACCGACGTGTACGGGATCCTCGGCTCGCATGCGCTGATGAGTCGCTCGCCTCGGATGCACAACCCGTTTTTCGAGCGTACCGGTCGCGATGCCGTCTATGTGCCGTTCCAAGAAAACGACTTGGAGGCGTTTATTCGTGGCGCCAAGCGCCTCGGTATCGCCGGGCTTTCGGTCACGCTTCCGTTCAAGGAGGCGATCGTGCCGTTTCTGGACGAAGTTGACGAAACCGCTGTCCGAATCGGCGCCGTCAATACGGTCGTCGTGCGTCAAGGTCGCTGGAAGGGCTACAACACCGATATCGACGGGATCGTCGAGCCTCTCAAGCTTTCCGGTGAGTGGAAAGATCGCCACGCGGTTGTGCTCGGCAGTGGCGGCGCTGCCCGCGCTGCGGTGTTCGCGCTCGATCGGCTAGGGGCATCCGTGCGGGTGTTGGCTCGTCGGGAGGCGAAAGCCAAATCGTTGGCGGCGGAGGTTGGGGGTGCGTCGGGGCCGCTCTCCGAACTCGCCGATGCTAGCTGGGATTTACTCATCAATGCGACTCCCGTGGGGAGCGCTGGCAGTGACGACGCGGGTGAGAAGTTGCCGAGCGAAACCATTCGCAGTGACCAATGCGTGTTCGACATGGTCACCGCCCCAGAGCTCACGCCATTAATCCGACGCTCGCGCGATGCGGGTGCGCGGACGATCACGGGAATCGAGATGCTGGCGGCGCAGGCGGTGCATCAGGCGGAGCTTTGGACCGGCCAGCGTCCGCCGGTGGAGGAGCTCGCCGAGAGCGCTCGCGGGCGGGCACCGTCGCGCTATTCGCGACAAGTTCTGTTCACGCCGATTGGCCCGGAAGGACAACGCCGCATCGGCGGGGCGCGCGCTCTTGTGGTCGGGATCGGGGCGCTCGGGTCGGTGTCGGCCGAGATGCTCGTTCGCGCGGGCGTGTCGAAGGTTCGGATCGTGGACCGAGATTATGTCGACGAATCGAACCTGCAACGACAAAGCTTGTTCGACGAGGACGATTGGCTCGCGGGGCTTCCTAAGGCGATTGCCGCCGAGCGAAAGCTCTCGCGGATCAATCGCGACGTGCGTGTCGAGGCTCACGTCAGCGATGTCCACCCGGGAAACGTGCGATCGTTTTTCAGCGGCATCGATCTCGTGATCGACGGCACCGACAACTTCGAGTCGCGCTACCTGCTCAACGACGCCTCGATCGAGACAGGCGTTCCGTGGGTATATGGCGCCTGTGTGGGAAGCCACGGAATGAGCTACGTCGTGATTCCCGGGAGCACGCCGTGCATGCGCTGCTTGTTTGAAGATGAGCCTGCTCCTGGGATGTCTCCGACGTGTGACACCGCCGGGGTGATCGCGCCGATCGTGCATGCCGTGGCGGCGTTTCAAGTCGTCGAGGCGCTGAAGATCCTCGCAGGTCGGAACGACACGCTCTCGGGACATGTCCTATCACTCGACGTGTGGGAGGCTCGTGAGGATCGTTTTACGCCATCGGGACCCCGCGAGGATTGTCCCGCGTGCGGCCGCCGCGAGCTCCAGTATCTCGACGGTGACGAAGGCAGTCAGGCCGTCACGCTGTGCGGGAGAAACGCGGTCCAGGTGCGACCGGCGAAGCCGCACGCTTTGGATCTCGAGGAAGTTGCGAAACGTCTACGCAAGCTCACCGCGGTCCGTGTCAATCCGTATTTGCTCCGCGTCCAGCTCGACGAGCGTGAGCTCGTCCTGTTTAAAGATGGTCGCGCCATCGTCCATGGCACCGAAGACCTGTCCGAGGCCCGCAGTCTCTACGCCCGGTACGTTGGCGGCTGATGGAATTCCTTCTCCCCCGAGGGTGAGGAACTGTGATTCAACTCGTTTCTGGTTCTGCTGTCAAAAAATCCCCCTCACCTGACGTCGCTAGCGCGACGTCGACCTCTCCCCCTGTGGGGGAGAGGTCGGCCGCCGTAGGCGGCCGGGTGAGGGGGCGCCGACCGAAGCCGAGTGCGACACCGAGCTCGAAGATGGCGACCTCCCGCGTCGTCACATCGATTCCAGGGGTGCGAACTCGTTCACGGGCACGAACGTGGGATGAGAACGATCGTTCATCCGTGACATGATGGAGTCCATGACCGACGCGACCCCCACGCTCATCATCGATGCCGACGATACGCTGTGGGAGAATAACATCCACTTTGAGGAGGCAACCCAGCGTTTTCTCGATCTCGCGGAAACCCACGGGGGAGATCGGGAATCGACTCACGCGAGACTCGTTGAGATCGAGCGGAGGAACATTCCTATCCACGGCTACGGAACGGGCGGCTTCACTCGTTCGTTGATGGACACGCTGGAGGAGGTCACCGGCACACGCGCTTCGTCGTCAGACCGCGCTAGGATTCTCGCGCTCGCTCAAAGGGTTCGAAGGATGCCGATTCAGTTTCTGCCCGGCGTCAAAGAGACACTGCCCTTGCTCAAGCGGACGTACCGGCTGATTCTGTTCACGAAGGGTGACCATTCCGAGCAGCGCGACAAAGTAGATCGAAGTGGCGCGGTGTCGTTCTTCCACGAAGTGGAGGTCACTGGCGAAAAGCGACCGGACGACTATCGTCGTTTAGTGGAAACGCATGATATCCGCCGCGAAATCAGTTGGATGGTCGGCAACAGCCCGCGCTCGGACGTGAACCCCGCTCTGGACATTGGGCTCGGCGCCGTCTACATCCCGCACCCACAAACGTGGAGCCTGGAACACGAGGAGGTCCGACCCGTCGAAGGCGCCCGCCTAAAGATCTTGAAGCGGTTTTCCGATCTACTCGACCACTTTTTTGATTCGTGATGAGTGCGCGCGCCCTCTTCGTGTGCGCCCTTGCCGCTTCGCACGCCGTTGTAAGTCTGTCGTCCGCCGTGTCCGTGCCCGCACGCGGCTCGGGACGACGGGTTGGGAGGCGCTTTCAACTTCCTTTCCTAACCGTATCCCGTCCGCCGTGGTGAATCTCCTACGGTGAGCCCGACGATCTCCTCATTTCCGCTTGTCATGTTTCCAGTTGACACAAACACCTTACCTGTAGACAATGGCGCCACCCTCAACAGCATGGATAAACGAACACCACTGGCCAAAGGGGGGAAACCGTATGTTCAAGAAAATCGGACATCGC
>CAMYKY010000043.1 GCA_947259165.1 uncultured Acidobacteriota bacterium
GATGGCTGTAGACGAGATACTTGATCGGAGCCTGGCTAATCTTCCGTATCTCCTCGACGTATCGCGGTGCGGCTTCGACTGACTGCGGATCCGTCGCCAAAATGCCGTTGTCCGTGACCACAAACAGCGACCGATGCGCGTTGTGGGTGAACAAATAGACGTTTTCCGCGAGCGTTTCGACCTCGATCGTCGCCTCCTGCGCCACAGCGACCCGAACGAACAACACCAAAAGTAAAACTAGAACATTGCGCCACATCTCGAGCCTCCCACCGTATGCCGTATGCTGTCTGCCGTATCCCGACCGCGAATCGTAAGCTCCGGTAGGCGACGGACGCAAACGCGCCGGTCTGAGCTAGAATCGAGAAAATGACTGATATCGCTACACTATTAGACGAGCCCGAGACGAGCGTTGCCGTCGTGGGCGCCACCGACGACCCCACGAAGTACGGCTCCGTGATCTACCGGGACCTCAAACGAAAGGGCTACGCCGTTTTCCCCGTCAACCCAAATCGCTCCGATGTAGACGGCGACAAGGCCTACCCGAGCCTCGATCAGCTCCCCAAAACACCGACCATCGTGAACATCGTCGTGCCGCCTTCCGTCACGGTCGGTATCTTGAAGAAGTGCCTCGAGCTCGGGCTCAACAACGTCTGGCTACAACCCGGCGCCGAGAGCCCCGAAAGCCTGGCCTTTCTCCAGGAGCACGGGTTCAACTACCTCGCGAACGCGTGCATCATGGTTCAGACACGCGTCGGCGCCCGTTAGCGCCTCGCCACTCTCGTAGCGCGAAACCGTGTCGATGCCCCGGCCCACGAGAGTCTCATCCAGATCCTGGGATACGGTGTTCGCAGGTGAGTTGACCCTCGGCGAAGAGCGGGGCGCAGCGTGGAAGAATCTGGAGACTTGTCCACCTTGATGGCCGCGTACCAGGCCGGCGAGTTCTCTGCATTCGAGAAGCTCTACGATCGTTTGGCCGGCAAACTCCGTGGCTACCTATCCTCTCTGACATGGAGCCGCGAGCAGGCAGAAGATCTGCTCCAAGAGACGTTTCTCCAAATCCATCGGTCGCGACACATGACCTTTCGCGGCTACGGCAACCAAGTCGACGATTCGGCCGCCATCCGCCTCACGCCGGGGACGTTCTCCGCGAACCCGGGCAAGGTGTCGCACTACGAATGGACGACGATACGCGCCGAGATCCAAGTGCAGGCAACCGGCCCCTGGGAAACAGTCTATGTCCGACGAAGACGGCGTGCCGCGCAACGACACGAACTGAGGCTCGCGGCTGGATTGTGATCGGTTGGGCTGCTATCGTTAGCCTCGCCCATGCCACAACCGATCTTCGTCATCAACCCGAACTCGACGGAGGAAGTCACCTCGGGGATCGACCGCGCCATGGAACCGCTCCGGATCGCCGGCGGCCCTTCGATTGAGTGCGTTACCTTGAAAGAGGGGCCACCCGGGATCGAATCGCAGGCACAGTCGGACGCCGTCATCGCGCCGCTGTGCTCGCTGATTCGACAACGAGAAGCCGACGCGAGCGCGTTCATCATCGCGTGCTTCAGCGATCCGGGTCTCCACGCCGCCAGAGAGACGACCTCGAAGCCTGTCTTCGGCATCGCCGAATCGGCGATGGTGGTCGCAATGACGCGCGGAGAGCGCTTCGGCATCATCTCCATCCTGCAGGGCTCTATCGCGCGCCACGCGCGAGCTATCCGGGCTGCCGGGCTCTCCGAGCGCTTCGCGGGCGATATCGCGATTGGTGTCGGCGTGACCGACCTGGCCGCGGAGAACAGCGTGCTCGGACGACTCGTTGACACCGGCCAGAGGCTGAAACACGACCATCGTGCCGACGTGATCCTTCTTGGCTGCGCTGGGATGGCGGACTATCGGAAGCCGTGCGAAGACGCGCTCGAGCTGCCGGTGATCGAGCCCACGCAAGCGGCCGCGACCCTCGCAATCGGCGCGGTGCAACTCCGCTGACAACGCGGTCCAGGCCCGGGAACGCGATCTGTACCCCCTGGGCGCTTCACTTCCCCAGATTGTTACAGAGAGTAGCAGCCGTGGCTCGGAGGCTGATTCCGTCAACTCCATTGTTTAGAAATACTTAGTTTGTTTTTGGCCGTTTGGCCTACAACTTGCATTATCCATTGTTAGAACACCAGGAGGTGAATCATGTTGAAGCACGGACCCATGATGCCAACGGTGTATGTCGAGACCAGCGAGAGCCGTCTCAACCCGCAGACGATCGTCAAGATCACGTGGGACGAGTCGCGCGTGGAGCGCAAAAGCTTCGCGACGCTCGCGGAGGCGCTACAATTCGCCCATAGCCTCTGCGAAACAGACGACGACAGCATTACGGTCGTCTAGCCAGCGCGGCGCGCGTTTGCGCGACATCTCAAAAGTCACTCTGTCCCTGCAGGGTCGTTTCAAAACTAAATGTAGTCCTGTCTGTGTCTGTTCCGGCAAATCGCGCGTAAACGGCTCCTGCACAGCGGTTTACGCGTTCCTACACCCGACTCACCCGTTTGGCGCGTCATTTGCATAAATGCTTGATGGGTAAGGGGATGGGTCTCTCGGGGCGACTCGACGAAATCCGCAAAGGAGCTACCTTGGCAAGTACGAGTATCGAGCGCGCTGTCTTCGTGGAGGCGTGCCAGGACGGCTGGAATCCGAAGTCGGTGGTACGCCAGCTCGTGTGGAACGGTGACTCGATCCACGAAGAGCTCACGGTCTTCCCGTCGCTGCGAGAGGCCCTCGCCTACGCACAGCGAGCGTTCATGACACACGACGGCCCCGAGCCCTTCCCGGCCTAACCCCCGTGGTATTCTCCGGGCTTGAATTGCTCGGAGGATTTCGGTCCCTTCCACGGTAAAACCTGGATCAACTGCTCCCACCAAGGCGCATTGCCGCGGGTCGCGGCCGAAGCCGCCTTGGAAGCGGTCTCGTGGAAGCAGTCGCCCTACAACCTCACCTCGAAGCGATTTACCGACGTTCCCGCTCGGCTCAGATCGGCTCTGTCGAAGCTTCTCGGCGCACCGTCGGAGGAGATCGCGCTCGCCAACAGTGCCTCCTACGGCCTTCATCTGTTAGCCAACGGAATCCCTCTTCGCGAAGGTGACGAAGTTCTTCTCGTTCGAGGCGACTTCCCTTCCGTCGTGTTGCCGTGGCTCGGCCTCGAGCGTCGCGGCATTACCGTGAGGCATCTCGACTCCCCGTTGGGCGCCGACGAGCTCGCGAACACCATTTCGTCGAGAACGCGCGTCTTGTGCACGACGTGGGTTCACTCGTTCACGGGAGTCGCATTGGACCTCGACGCCATCGGCGCCCTCTGCCGCGAGCGCGGGGTGTGGTTCATCGTCAACGGTGCGCAGGCGGTGGGAGCTCGACCGATCGACGTGACGTCGACACCGATCGACGCGCTCGTGAGTGTCGGGTTCAAGTGGTTGTGTGGACCCTACGGCACGGGATTTTGCTGGATGCGACCCGCGTTGCAAGACAGACTCGAGTTGAATCAAGTGTATTGGCTCACGATGCAAACCGCAGACGATCTCGGCACAGAAGAAGCCTTACCAACGCTTCGGCACGACCTCGGCGCCAGTGCCTACGACATCTTCGGCACGGCGAACTTCTTCAACTTCATGCCGTGGACGGCGTCGGCCGAGTACTTGCTCGACAAAGGCATCGACAACATCGCCGCACACGACGCCGTACTCGTCGATCGCCTCATTGAAGGATTAGACACGCGCGGTTATCACGTACTGAGTCCGAGGAGTGGGTCGAAGCGATCGACGCTCGTGCTCGCCTCCCACAAAGATCGATCGCGCAACGAGGCCGTCCATCGAGCGCTACGCGAGCAGGACGTCGAGATCGCTTATCGTCGCGGCAACCTGAGGTTCTCGCCTCACGTCTATAACACGACCGACGACATCGACCGCGCTCTCCAGACACTCGCCCCCTGAGCAGGTTCGCAATCACCATAGATCGTCGAAACCGGATCGTCGGATCAGTTCGGCTTCGGGAGAAGTTCGGCCCAACGGCTCCGCGGACGATGGTTTCTCGCGGGGGATGAATTCGCCACTACCCTTTTCAACCTGTAGCTCGCCGTTGTCCACGACGAGCCGCCCTCGGCTGAAAACCTGAAGCGGCCAGCCTCGAATCTTCTTACCTTCGTAAGGCGTGTAGCCCACGTTGTCGTGCAGGTTCTCCCACGCGATCGTGACTTCCTTGTTCGCGTCCCAAATCACGAGATCGGCGTCGGCACCGATGGAGATGCTGCCCTTGCGTGGGAACATGCCGTAGAGCTTCGCCGCGCGCGTCGACGTGAGCTCGACGAAGCGGTGCAGGTCGATGCGGTCTTTCAGCACGCCCTCGGAGAACAAAAGCGGCATGCGCACCTCGAGCCCCGGCACGCCGTTTGCGATCTTGTTGAACGGCGTGTCCTCGCCTTGCGCGAGCTTGCCGGACTCGTCGAAACGGTAGGGCGCGTGGTCCGAGGAGAACACTTGAAATGTCCCGTCCGCGAGGCCTCGCCACATCGCTTCTTGTGCGGCTTTGTCGCGAGGCGGCGGAGAGCAACAGCACATCGCCCCGGCCATATCTTCCTGGTCGAGATCCTCGGCCGTCAAGAACAAGTACTGCGGGCAGGTCTCAGCGTAAACCTTGAGCCCGCGACGTTGAGCGCGCTGGATCGCTTCCATCCCTTCTTCCGCAGAGACGTGAACAATGAGACACGGTGCATCGAGAAACTCGGCGAGCGAGATAGCGCGGGACGTCGCTTCACTTTCAGCAAGTCGCGGGTGACTCACCGCGTGGAATTTGGGCTTCGTGGCTCCATGCTCGAGAAGACGATCGGTCAGCCATCGGATCAAATCGTGGTTCTCGGCATGCACCATCGTCAGCGCACCTTCGCGCCGGGCCACCGAGAACACGTCGAGCATCTGGTAGTCGTCGAGCCGCAGTGCGTCATAGGTCATGTAGACCTTGAACGAGGTATAGCCGTTGCGGATGAGCTCGGGGAGTTCATCCTTCAACACCGCCTCGGTCGGGTCCGAAATGATCAGATGGAACGAGTAGTCGATGACCGCTTTTTCTTTGGCGAGCGAGTGGTAGTCGGTCAGAACTTTGGGAAGCGAGTCGCCTTTGTGCTGCGCGGCGAACGAGATGACCGTCGTCGTCCCTCCGTGAGCCGCCGACACCGTCCCGGTGTAAAAATCGTCCGCACACATAATGCCGGATGACGATAGCTGCTCGATGTGCGTGTGGCTGTCGATGCCGCCGGGGAAAACGTAGTTCCCGTCCGCGTCGATCTCACGCTCTCCCTTGGGAAGTTTGTCCCCAATCGCAGCGATCCGACCACGCTTGATGCCGATGTCGCAAAACACTTCCTCGGTTGCGGTCACGACGTTTCCATCGCGTATGACTAGGTCGAAGTCCATAACGGCGCGTATGGTAGCATCCTCGCCGACGCCATGCCGCTCGCGCCCATCGACTGGTTCATCATCATCACCTACTTCGCCGTGGCGCTCGCGGTAGGTCTCTACTTCCGCAAGCGCGCCGGGTCGAGTCTCGACGAGTTCTTCCTGTCGGGACGATCCCTTCCCTGGTGGCTCGCGGGGACGTCGATGATCGCGACGTCGTTCGCCGCCGACACTCCGCTCGCGGTGACGGGACTGGTTGCTCGGCACGGGGTCGCCGGCAACTGGTTTTGGTGGTCGTTCGCACTCGGCGGGATGGTGATCGTTTTCGTCTACGCACGCCTGTGGCGACGCGCCGGAGTCATGACGGATGTCGAGCTCGTTGAGCTGCGCTACGGCGGCAAACCCGCGGCTTTCTTACGCGGGTTCCGCGGGATCTACATCGCGCTCCTCGTGAACTCGATCATTGTTGGCTGGGTGACAGCGGCGATGATCAAAGTTCTCAAGTTCACTGTTTTCTCGGGCACCGAAGCAGCCTCGGGAGCGAGCGACTGGCTGATTATCCTGGTGCTTTTCGCCATCGTCGGCCTCTACAGCACGCTTTCCGGACTTTGGGGGGTGGTCGTTACCGACTTCATCCAGTTCGGTGTCGCCATGGTCGGCTCGATCGTGTTCGCGGTTTACTGTGTGCGCCACGTCGGCGGGCTAGACGCGATGCGCGAGCGCCTGACCACGGGCTATGAGGGCGGCGACCAGATTCTGAGTTTTCTGCCCAACTTCACCGCCGCCGAGCCATGGATGCCCCTGAACGTCTTTCTAATAATGTTGTTCGTCCAGTGGTGGGCCTCGTGGTACCCAGGCTCCGAGCCCGGCGGCGGCGGCTCTACCGTCCAGCGGATGGCGTCGTGCCGAAGTGAACGCGACTCCTTGTTAGCAACGTTGTGGTTCCAGCTCGTGCACTATTGCGTGCGCCCGTGGCCTTGGCTCCTCGTTGCGTTGACGGCGCTTGCCGTCTACCCCGACCTTCGTCAGCTCGACGACCCTGGCGTCGGCTACCCCATGCTCATCCGCGACGTCGCGCCCGCGGGACTTCGCGGCACCATGCTCGTCGTCTTCTTTGCCGCGTTCATGTCAACGCTCAGCACTCAGATCAACTGGGCGGCGTCGTATCTTGTCGGCGACTTCTACCGTCGATTCGTAAAGCCCGATGCGGATGACCGCCACCTGACCCGCGTATCGAGGCTCACGACGCTTTTCGTTATGTGCGTGTGCATGGGCTCCGCGTGGCTCATGCGTGGCATCGCCGTCGACGAAGCGTGGAAGTTCCTCGCCGCTCTCGGCGCGGGCACCGGTGCGGTGTTCATGCTCCGGTGGTTTTGGTGGCGTATCAACGCGTGGTCCGAGATCAGCGCCATGATCGCGTCACTCGTGTACTTCATCGTCGTGAGCCGCTACGTCGAGTCGAACGAGCACCGCCTCGCTGTTGTGGCGGCGCTGACGATCCCGACGTGGCTGCTGGTGACGTTTCTAACGAAGCCTGAGAAGGATGCGACTCTGGACGGCTTCTACGAAAAAATCCGCCCCGGTGGCGGTGGGTGGAAACCGGTCGCCGCGCGACGACCCGGAGTCGAGGTCGACCAACATCTTTCATGGTCCATCCTCGCGGCACTGCTCGCGACCGGCGTCGTCTACTTGACGATCCCGGGAGTGGGCATGGTGCTCTTCGGTCAATACGGGCGGGGTCTACTCGCCCTCGCGGGAGCACTCGGGTGTGCGGTCGCGACGTACCAACTCGTCCACCGCCTCGGCTGGGAAAAGATGACGCAGTAGAGAGCTCACTCCACCGGAGCGAGCCGCTTCAACTCTCTATGCCAATTGAGGACCACATTAATCTGTTGCGCGGTGCGCGCTTCTTCGTCAGGCTCCATCATCATGAACTGTTGCCCATCCCGAGCCACCATGAAATCCACCACCGCCGACTCGAAGAGTACTTGCGGTTTACCGGCAATGAACGATGGAGACGTCTCCACGGACACCGCGGTGATCACCCCGCCGTTACTGTAGAAGAGCTCTTCTTGCCGTACCCAATGCGGGCCCCTTCCCCCACCTTGGGAAATCTGAAATTTTCCCGAACCCGAAAACGGCCGCACGTAGATCTCCCACTGCCCCGACTCAATCGATTGATAGGCTAGCCATTTGCCATCGGGAGAGAACTCGAGCCCCGCCTCCCTAAACTCGGACCCAACGGCCGCTCGGGGTTGTTCGATGCCTTCGAGGTCCAACAGCCACACGTCGTCCGACGCGGACGGGCCATGCTCGTGGTAGATGAGCCACCGGCCATCGGGTGAAACCGCATCCGCGTGCTGCGTGACACTGGCGCGGGTAAGCCGCTCGGGCGCATCACTTCCGTCCGACGGGACCCCGAACAGTCCGCCGGTGCTCGTGTAGATGAGGCGGGCTCCGTCCGGCGTCCAGATGGGACGATAGGAAGTGCCGCCAAACGTGAGCCGAGTCCACGTGCTCCGTTCCACGCCGTACAGCCAGACGTCTTGGCCGTTATCCGCACTCCGCGCCGTAGCGATAAACGCCCCGTCGGATGAAACTCGTGATCGGCTGTTGAAGTTATCCAACGAGGAATCCCTCGCCAACAAAGCGCCGCTGCGGTCACGCCACCCGAGTCGTCGTTGCGGCGTCATGACCGAGCGCGGCAGGTATGCAAGCGTTCCCGCCAGCGACGCATCGAAATGCGGTGTCGCGATGCCTTGAGACGAGGTCACCGCGACGTCTTCCACGACCGGTATCGGGCCGCCGCGCGTTTCGAGACGGTCCACATCGAATGCGATCGCGAACAGACTCCCGTCATCAAAATACACCAGGTGTCCCGTGGGCAAGTACCGAGCGCCGAGGCCACGCTCGACGACGACCCGCTGGTCTCCGCTGTCGAGGTCTTTTAAGACAACCTGTCCCGGAGAGCCGGCGGTGAACAGAAGCGTACGCCCCCCTGGCAAGAGCGATGGAGTGTCATAGGACCTTGGGTCCTCGAAATCAGGCTCCACCAAAACCTCGGGCTCGCCGCCGCTGTCGGGGACGCGCCAGATACCCGACGAGAGCTGCGCGTACACGATGGTGCCGTCAGACTCCCACCGCGCGCCACTCGGTGGTCCCGATTCGCACAGCGTGATCGGGACGCCTCCCTCGACGGACACTTTCTGGAGGCTGCTCGCTCCATCATGGAACCCGATCCACTCGCCGTCCGGAGAAAAGAAAGGCACGACTCCGTCGTTTTCGGTGCCACGCAACGGAACCGCGTGAGCTCGTCCATCGATCGCAGGTAGATCTGGTCGTTGGCAACGTACGCGACCCGTGTGCCGTCTGGTGACACCGCGACCACGTTACGGGCCGACACCGTGAACTCCTGATCGTCAGGATTAATTAACTCTCCCCTCCGGCGTGATTTTCACGTTCGCCGGTTTCAAGTCGCGATGAACGATGCCATTTTCGTGTGCCTCGTCGAGGGCTTCGGCGATCTGCGACGCGATCTCGAGAGCTTCCTCGATCGAAAGTCCTACGCGTGCAATCCGCTCCGACAGCGTTTCCCCCGGCACCAATTCCAGCACCAAGAAGTGAACGCCGTCCGATTCCTCGAGTCCGTAGATCGCCGCGATGTTCGGATGATTGAGAGACGCGAGGACTTTTGCCTCCCGCTGGAAACGAGCTAGACGCTCGGAGTCTTGCGCAAAATCTTCGGGAAGAACTTTGATGGCAACGTCACGAGCGAGCTTGGTGTCCCGCGCCTGATAAACCTCACCCATGCCACCCGCACCGAGCGGCCCAGAGATCTCGTAAAACTGAAGCCTGTCACCCGAAGCGAACAACACGACGCATTGTAAGTCACGCTAGGAGTCGTCTTCAATGCAGGAGTCGGAGGGAGAAATAGTGTCGGAGAATGTGTTCCGCTCAGTGGAGACGGCCGCACGGTGGGGCCGCCGTTACCCTGTCCATCGCGTAACGGGGTCTAGAGTCCCGCGGCGTGCGCGTCGAAGTCGGCGATGAGCTCTTTTTTGAGCTCGGGGTGTTGCTCGGACGCGTCCGTGGTCTCACCGGGATCTTCCCGATGAGCTCGCTGCCGACGAAGAACGCGTTGCCCGATTCGAACGGGAAGCCAAGCTTCTCGCGTCGCTGAACCATCCGAACATCGTGAGCATCTACGGGTTCGAAGACGGCGCGCTCGTTCTCGAGCTCGTCGAAGACCCGACGCTTGCTGAGCGTATCCAACAAGGGCCGATTCCGGTCGACGAGGCGATCGCGATCGCCAAGCAGATCGCGGAGGCGCTCGAAGCGGGACACGAGGCGGGCGTGATCCATCGCGATTTGAAACCGGCGAACGTGAAGCTCAAAGAAGACGGGACCGTGAAAGTGCTCGCCCGTTTGAAGTCGAAGAGGGAGAGCCACCGCCTTCATGAGCCCTCGCAGCCGAGACTAAAGCCGATCGCACGGCACACGAGGCGCATCTTTGCTTCGCTGAGCTTGGTAATGCGTTTTCCAATCGCATCCTGCGCCACGGTGACGGTGTTGTGGAGATTGACGACGCAGGGTCCCTTCATCCCATCCTCGAGGTCGAGCCGTACCTCGGACGCAACGCCACGAATCGTGGACGTGATGGGAGCGACGGTGACCCGCGTCAGATACTGAATCGATCCCTCTCGTGTCAGCAGCAGCACCGGTCTCGCCTTGTCGGGACGAGCAAACTGGTAGAGCCGGATCTCGCCGCGCTCTAGTCGTCGGGCCAATCGGCCACCCTCTCCCAGCGATGCGCCTCGGCAAGATCATCCGGCTGTTGCTCATAGGCCAGGCTTTCTTGGCGTTCCAGTTCCTGGAAGCGTACTTTCTTCAAATACGACCGCAGCGCTTCCCTGATGAGCGCGGAACGGTTGACGCTGCGCTTCTCGGCAAGCTCATCGGTGCGCTCGAGAAGAGCATCGTCGAGTACAACTTGTATCGTAGCCATTCTGATAGCGTTGATAATACTCCACAGTCTACTCCACAGTCAAACAGGACCCACTTGAGTCCTAGTTTCCACTGGATTTGCACAGCCTTTTCGGCAGGTTTTCCACAGATTCAGCCAGGAAACGTTTCCGCGGGAACGTCTCCGCGCCCTGAAGCCTCGGAATCGTGCTAATCTCCCCGCCCAAGAACCAGGCTAGGAGACGAAATCATGAAAACGATACGGTGGTTACTCGGAATCGCAATTCTCGCCGCAATGGTGTGGGGGGCAGGCTGCCAGACGGCGGCGCAGTCGGTATCGGACGCGCCTGATACGCCGTTCAAGCTCGCGACGTTCGAACAGGGCGGCAATGTCCGCGTCGGAGTTGTGCTCGGCGAGCGCATCCTGGAAATCGACGGTGCGAGCGAGCACCTCGTCAGCGAAGCCCAAGTCAGCTCGATGGCGATTCCCAACGAGATGCGAGCCCTCATCGAGGAGTACGAGACGGTCAAATCGCGTCTCTACCAAATCGCGAACTACTTCGGAGCGAACGGGACCGACGGTCACGCGTTCGCGTACGACGTCGGGAGTATCTCGATTCAGGCGCCGATTCAGTATCCGTGGAACATCCTCGCTGCTGCGGCGAACTACAAAGCCCACGCCGAAGGTATGGCTTCCGACGACGAGCCCGAAGAAGAACCGGCTGGCGGCGGACGTCGCGGGGGATTCGATCCGTCACGCATCGCCGACATCGTTCCCGAGCGCGACGCGCCGGTCATGTTCGCGAAGTCGCCCCGCTCTTGCATCATCGGCCCGGGCGAGCCCTACTACATCCCGCCCGGACGCGAGCGTATCGACTGGGAAGGCGAGATGGCCGTCATTATGGGTAAACCCGCCTACCTCGTCTCGAAGGAAGACGCGATCGACCACGTGTTCGGCTACAGCATCATGTACGACCTGAGCGACCGCGGTGGCCGCGTCCGTGAAGTGGCGATGTTTCCCGGACCCAACTGGTTCGACGGCAAGAGCACCAACCGCGGCGCGCCGTTTGGCCCCTACATCGTGCCCAAGGAGTTCATGCCGAACTACGACAACCTCCGACTCGTCACCAAAGTCAACGGTACGGTCATGCAAGACCAAACGACCGCCGATCTCATCTGGGACGTGCCGAACTTGATCCGCTACACGACTTCGATCCTGATGCTGTATCCCGGCGACGTCATCGCCACCGGCACCCCGTCAGGTACGGGTGCCGAGCGTCAAGAGTTTTTGAAAGCAGGCGACGTCGTGACGATCGAGCTAGAGGGCGTTGGCATACTCGAAACGCCGATCGAAAATTACCAAGGCGGCGGTTCGAGCGACTAGTCACTAGGTCTACAACCCATGCCCATCGAGCCGGGGACGAAGCTCGGACACTACGAGATCGTCGGGCCTCTCGGTGCTGGGGGCAGGGTGAGGTTTACCGCGCACGCGACACGCGACTCGATCGCACGGTTGCGATCAAAGTTCTACCAGAACACCTATCCAAAAACGAGAGACTGCGTCAGCGCTTCGAGCAAGAAGCGAGGGCGGTCTCGAGTTTGAACCACCCGAACATCTGCACCCTGCACGACATCCACCTTCGCCAAGGCTCCGGCGGACAGGTCGGCTACGACGTGGACGTCGATTTCATGGTGATGGAGTGCATCGAAGGCGAGACGCTCGCGGATCGGCTTCAGCGTGGCCCGCTTCCTCTCGACGAGGCGCTTCGTACCGCCATCGCCACCGGGGACGCACTCGACAAAGCGCACCGACAGGGCATCGTCCATCGCGATCTGAAGCCCGGCAACATCATGTTGACGAAGTCGGGACCCAAGCTTCTCGACTTCGGGCTGGCGACCCGCCGTCGCCAAGGCTTCGGCGAGGCAAGAGGCGATGAATCGTCGCTTCCGACCGAGCAGAAACCGCTGACGGAAGAGGGGGCGATCCTGGGAACGCTCCAGTACATTGGCACCCGAACAGCTCGAAGGCGGAGAGATCGACACGCGCACCGACATCTTCGCTTTCGGCGCGTTGCTGTACGAAATGGTGACGGGGCAAAAAGCGTTCACCGGCAAGAGTCAGGCGAGCCTGATCAGCGCCATCATGTCGTCCGAGCCGCAGCCGATCTCGGAGCTTCTCCCGGTGGTGCCAAAGAGCCTCGAGCGCCTCGTCCGTGGATGCCTAGCGAAAGATCCGGACGACCGGTGGCAATCCGCACGCGATGTCGTGATGCAGCTCGAATCCATTGGCGACGCGGAGGATGCGGCGAGTGCACCGGCAACGTCGAGAACTGCACAACGCCTTGCATGGGCCGCATTGTTGGTTGGCATCGCTTTGATTGCAGGTGTGTGGAGCAACAGCACGAATCCACCTCGGGCGGAAACGACGCGGGCGGTCATCCCCCTGCCCGCAGGCGACCAGCTCATTGGCGGAAGCTCTATCCTCGGCTTCGTCTCGAGCGTGGATATTTCTGCTGACGGGCGCATGCTCGCGTATGTGGCAGAAAGCGGCGGGGACCCACAGCTCTATCTCCGACGTTTGGACGCGCTCGAAGCGACTCCAGTGACCGGCACCGAGCTCGCCACTGCCCCCTTTTTCTCGTCCGACGGTCAGTGGGTAGGCTTCGGCGGCGGGCGCGGAGATGTTCGGAAAACCGCGGTTCAAAGCGGCACCACGATCGACATCGTGAAAGGACCTTCGCCGCCATATTACGGGGCGAGCTGGCTCGATGACACCGTTGTCGTCGGACGCCCTCAGCAACTGTCTCGTATCTCTGACGGTGACACCGGGACCGTCGCATTCGGGGACGAGATACGAGGCCGACTCGTTTGGCCGCAGATCCTCCCCGGAGGCAAACACGTCCTCGTCACCCTCCTCGACCCCGAGCGGGTCGCGATCGTATCCATGGAAGGGGGAGAGGTGCGGACCTTGCTCGACGGTTACGGTGGCGCGCGATTCGTACCGTCGGGCCATCTCATCGTCGGCGATTTCGATGCAAAGACGTTGCTTGCGGCTCCCTTCGATCTAGACAAGCTCGAGATCAAGGGAGCTCCGGTTCCAGTCGTTCACGATGTCTACGTCTCACCGCGGTCCGGCCTCGCCCATTTTGCGGTCTCCGACACCGGCACGCTCGTCTACGTACCCGGAGGGGCGGGCGGCAACGCTCTCGTTTGGGTCGATCGACGCGGGAATGTGGTCGAGGCGTTGGATATGGAACGCAGCGCCTACGGACACCCCCGGCTTTCTCCGGATGGAACCCGTGTCGCAGTCGACAATTTCCTCCGCGGCGATATGGGTCTACGATCTAGCACGAGGCACACGCATCCGTTTGTCCAGTGTGCTCAGCGCCGTTCCAGCCTGGACGCCAGACGGCAGCCGTGTCAGTTTCTATTCACAAGTGGAGGGCCCACAGTCGCGGCTTGATTGGCGGCCCGCAGACGCGAGCTCGGACGCCGAGACCCTGCACGGGATTAGCCAGTCCGCGCTCAACGGAATCTCCTGGTCACCCGACGGCACCACACTCGCTTACGAGCAAGCGCAACCGGAAGGAGGTCGCAACATCTACTTGCTTTCTCCTGGTGAGCAGCCGCGGACGCTCTTGGCGACGCTGTTCGATGAGCGCTCGCCGATGTTCTCACCAGACGGCCACTTCCTCGCGTACGTGTCCGATGAATCCGGACGCTCCGAAGTCTACGTGCGGCCCTACCCCGAAGGCGACCAAAAGTGGTCCGTCTCCACCGACGGCGGGCAGGAGCCCGTGTGGTCACCCGACGGACGCGAGCTCTTCTACCGCAAGGAATATAAGATGATGGCCGTCCCTGTCGAGCTCGGATCGGACTTTCATGCAGGACGCCCAAGTCTGCTATTCGAAGCTCTGTACTACACGGATACGTCCGGCCACCCCGCTTACGATATCTCGACCGATGGGCAGCGCTTCTTGATGATCCAAGACAGCGAAGACGAGCGGACGCAGATCAACGTCGTGTTCAACTGGTTCAGCGAGCTCGAGCGTCTGGTCCCGATCGAGAAGTAGCCTCGTTCAGAGCCCAGAGTCGAGTCCAGCCTCCTCTAGTGACGTCGCCTTCAAGACGCGTTCGAGGCAAACGTCGAGCTCTTCCTCCGACCCCATCGCCTCGACCTGCGCCGTCGTGTTCGTTGAAGCAACGCCAAACTTCGCTTCCAAGACTCGCAAAACCGATTCCCGCTTGCCTTTGAGCCGGCCAGCTTCGAGTCCCTTTTCTAGTCCCTTCTCCTCGCCTTCGCGTAGGAGTTTGTCGGCCCAGCTAAGCTCCACGTCCTGCACTTTGCGATACTCCTTTCTTGAAATCAGCTCCTGGTAGCTTTCGAGATCGTCAGCGCCGAGCTGAAAATATGTCTCGATGAGGTTCACCAAAAGGAATTCTCTTGCCTCGTCGAGACCGCTTTCCGCCACCCGCAGCAGCAGCGATGCCCGCAGCTTTGCGAGGTCACGACTATGCTCCCGGTTCATCAGCGCGCCGAGGGCGGCTCCCACCGGACCGCTCCCTTTACGATACTCCTCCACGTCCAGCCCCGCCAGCCGGACGCTTTGGCATCGAAATCGAAGAATCTCGTGTCCGAAGAGCTCCATGCGGAATTCCTCGTTCGCGGGGCCTTTACTACCGCCACGCAGGTAGACCACGATCGGGAAAATGGGAAGCCTGTATCGAGACCATAACAGGGCGCAGTACTCGAACATCCGCGCCGGGACGTCCCGCGCGCCCCGTGCCTGAACCTCGACATGAACCAAGACGACCTCCGGAAGTCCTTTGCGAGACCTGAGCTTGGCGACAACGTCGGCCTCACGCCGGCTCCCGTCGGCGACGTTGGTGAACACTTCCTTGTCCAGAAACTCTATCTTCCCGAAATCGAGCCGCTTCTCGACATTAGGGTAAAAGAGCTTTAGGAAATCCTGCAGAAACGCCTGGAGGAATTCCTTGAAGCGCTGATCGTGGCCCATGTCTTCTCCTTTCTCCATCAAAAGAAGACGAGAAAAAGCACTCCAATCCTCCCTGAGCCATTCACTTTTTCCTGATGGACGCTGATACCATCGGCGGCGCAATGCGCTTCGGGCACATCCCGCTCACGACCGATGGCCGAGTTTCTCGATTTCTTTGAAAAGATGCCGGCGTGGCAAAAGGCGGCGTGGGTGTTCGTGTGCTTGTCGGCCGGGTGGACTCTCGAAGGCGCGCGGCCCTTGTTCCGCTTCGGCTACGGCAAATGGTCCCACGCGCGCGCCAACTTCGCGCTACTCGCGACGGCGCTCACGATCAACGCCGCGTTCACCGCTCGAGCATCGGGGGCTTCGAATGGATATCCGACAACCGTGTCGGATTGCTCCATCTGGTGAACCTTCGGGTACGGGCGGAGCTCATCTATGACGACGTGAGGTCGATTCGATACGGATTGAGCTCTCTTCCTCGGGGAAAAGACGAAGCGATTCTCTACCAGCTGAAACTTCCGTTCTCGTGAGCCCACGCTGCCAAGACTCGCATTTGTTGGATCTCGGCGCGTCCTAGGCGATACCATCACGTCGTGGCTCTCCAAATGGTCATCCAAGACGTCCATCCCGACCCCGCGCCGATCGTGATCACGCTCAACTGGTTCGAAGAGTTGAAGCGCCACGTTCCTACTCCTTAGCCCCGCCCACAGGTGAAACTGTCTCTGCTCGCCACGTTGCTCCTCGCCACGACTGTTTCAGCGCAGACGGGCAGGGACGTCATCATCCAAGGACCGCCTCCGCCGATCGCACCCGCCGTGATCGCGCGAGACGACAACGGAAGGGCGACCGTCCGAGCGACGCGAATCGCCGAGCCCATCGTGTTGGACGGCCAACTCAACGAAGCCGTCTACGACCGAGTCTCCCCCATGGACGGCTTTATCCAACAAGAGCCACGCGCGGGGGAGCCTGCCACCGAGCCCACCGACGTCTGGGTCTTTTTCGACGACGACAACGTCTACGTCTCCGCGAAATGCTGGGATTCTCATCCGGAGAGAATCATCGCGAACGAAATGCGCCGCGATAACGGCGGCATCTTTCAAAACGATACGTTCACCATCGTATTCGATACGTTATACGACCAACGCAACGGGTTCTTTTTTCAGACCAACCCCCTCGGTGCCCTTCGCGACCAAGCGGTCGGCGACGAAGGCGAGGCCAACAACCGCGATTGGAACACCGTATGGAACGTCAAGGCGTCCATCACCGACGAGGGCTGGTTGGTCGAAATGGTGATTCCGTTCAAGTCGCTACGCTTCAACGCCGAGAGGGATCAAGTTTGGAGCTTCCAAGTGCTGCGGTCGGTGCGGTGGAAGAACGAGCTGTCGTTTCTCACGCGGGTGGACCCGGCGCACCGTCTTCGCGGCATCTATCGTTTTTCCGAAGCGGCCACACTGGTCGGCATCGAAGCTCCTCTCTCGTCGCGCAATCTCGAGCTCAAGCCCTATGGGATCTCTTCGGTGGTGACGAATAACGCGACCGACCCTCCTACGACCGACGACTTCCGCGGGGACTTCGGTGTCGACCTCAAGTACGGGCTCACCAGGAGCCTCATCGCCGATCTCACGTACAACACGGACTTCGCTCAGGTCGAGGAGGACGAACAGCAGGTCAACCTTACGCGCTTCAGTCTTTTTTTCCCCGAGAAGCGTGAGTTTTTCCTGGAGGGTCAGAGTATCTTTACTTTCGGGGGCGTCGCGCTACGGGGGAGTTTGAGCAACCGGCCCGGGGGCTCGAGCGAGGAGCTGACGCCCATCATGTTCTTCAGCCGACGCATCGGGCTGACGAGCGACGGCGAGGATCCGATCGTCGCCGGAGCTCGCGTGACAGGACGCACCGGAGCGTACCGTGTGGGCGCCCTCAATATTCAGACCGACGGTATCGAAGGGACGGCAACCGACAGCACGAACTTCTCCGTTTTCCGGATACGAAGGGATGTCCTGCAACGCAGCGACATCGGCATGATCGCGACGCACCGCACGACATCGCTGACCGAAGGGGCGCAATCCAACAGTCTCTTCGGACTCGACGGCAATTTCTCTTTGCTCACAAACCTTCGGCTCAATACGTACTACACGGTGACGCGCACCCAATTTCGAGATGACGAACGGCAGTTGAGCGACGAGTCGAGCTATCTCGGGCGCCTCGACTACGGCGGTGACCGCTACGGTCTCGTGGCCGAGCATCTGAAGGTCGGTGAGGGTTTCAAACCGGAGCTCGGATTCCTCCGTCGGCAGGCTTTCCGTCGCAGCTTCGCACGAGCCCGCTACAGCCCACGGTTGGCTGCCGAAGCGATCCGCCGACTGGTGTTTCAGGCAGAGCTCGACTACATCGAAGGCGAGCCGTCAGGTATCGTCGAAACGCGACGCCTTCTCGGTCTATTTCAAGTCGAGCTCGAATCGGGCGACGAGCTCTCGGTCGAGTACAACCGGCAGTACGAGTTTCTCCCCGAAGATTTCGAGATCGCCGACGGCGTCGTCTTGCCGATCGGCGGCTACGACTACCAGGACCTTCGTCTCGCCTATCGATTCGGCGGCCAGCGCGCCGTACCAGGGATCGCGACGGTCCGCACCGGGAGCTTTTTCAGCGGAGACCGCACCGAAGTTACCTACAGTGGGCGTGTCGAAGTGACACCGAAGTTTTCGATCGAGCCCAGGCTATCGCTGAGTTTCGTCGAGCTTCCCGAAGGCGATTTCACCGCTCGGCTCATCGGCGGCCGTTTCAACTTGACCCTCTCGCCGCGCACGGTGGTGTCGAGCCTCATCCAGTACAACTCGAGCTCTAGCTCGCTGAGCGCGAGCCTTCGCTTGCGTTGGGAGTACGAGCCCGGAAGCGACCTGTTCGTCGTCTATAGCGATGGACGCCAAACCGAGCTTGGCGGGTTTCCACTGTTACTGAATCGGACCTTCGCAATCAAGCTCACGAAACTATTCCGTTTCTAGTCCGACGCCCGACACAAACTCCTGCCCTTTTCTAGATATTTTTGGAGTTTCCATCGTGAGCAGCGGATGTTGGTTCATGGGAACGTGTCCATCCACGCCCTCGATTGCGATGAACGCCGCGTCAGTACCGGGGTAGTAACAACCCGTGAAACTGACCGAAGACGTCGACTCTTCTGCGTCAGCCTCTTCGAGTCGGAACGGAACGAACGGGCGACCCTCGACATCGCTGAGCGGCGCCGAGGTCCACAGCCTCATATCCGGAGTCTCGATCGCGATGAGCGCGCGACTGAACACCGACGGGCGCCAGAACATCGATCTCTCCTGGAGGGGCTCGACGACCAGCTCTTCGATTCGCTCTCGGGCTTCGACGTTGAGGTCCGCTATTGCTGCGCTAGCGCTCAGCGAGAACGCCAAAAACAGAACGCTCGTTTCGAGTCGATGTTTCATGGTGACTCCTTTCGTAGGTGTGACGAATCCACAGCTCGGCGAGCACGGCATTGCCGATCACGCTGAGCCAGACAGATGCGATGTAGTTGGTCTCGTAGGGCAAGTCGAGAAGTTGAAACGCGAGGTGATAGATGCGAAACGAGATTGCGCTCGCGACTTGAGCAAAGGAATGCAAAGCCGCAACGCGATGATGTTGCGCATCGCCCCGGCGTGCGGCCTGGATGGAGTCGAGGGTCGTGGCGAACAAGACCACCGCGGAGAGCGCGAACCCGGAGCCCGACGCCCAACCGAGCTTCGAGTACGGCGCCAGGTAGACGCCGGTCGGAACCATCACGAACAAGACGACGGATGCGTAACCTCTTCCAACGATTCGATGAAATCTCGGCCAACGCTCTCGCCCCCGTCGCGATAGAAGCAGGAGCCCCGTGGGCAAGCAAGCGAGCTCGCACGCGACATGAACCTTCAGCGTGACTAGCCAAACCGCATCAAGACTCTGAACCAGGCGCTCGAGCAAGAAGGGATGGCGTAGCCCGGGCAGGAGGTACGGCCAACTGCTCGCGACGACCAGCGCCGAGCCACCCAGGAGAACCGCCCAAAGTGCGCGCGCGACGATCTTCATGAACCCACAGTGCATGAAAACCGCTCGCACGCCCGTAAAAGGAGCGTAAAAGCCCACATTTGCGGTGGGATCCTCACCGCTCTAACATGCGCCCAATAGGAGATTCGTCGATGCCGACCCAAGTCCTGTTCGTTCTCGTTTGCCTGCTGGCTGCCCCCGTCCTCTCCGAGGACAACGTGCACATGATCACCGTCGAAGGCGAGGGCGCGGACTATTGGCCGGGGTGGCGCGGCCCGTCGGCGCAGGGTTACGTCAAGGGTTCGGGATACCCGGACACGTGGTCGAGCACAGACAACGTCTTGTGGAAGGTATCGGTTCCGGGCTCAGGCAATTCTTCGCCGATCGTATGGCGTGACCGGATTTTTCTCACGACGTCGCGCGCCGGGGGGCGCAAGCTTTCGCTGCTGAGCTTCGATCGGACGAACGGAAAAATGCTGTGGGAGACGGTGATTCCGCAAAACGGCGTCGAGCGCGGGCACGATAAAAACGGCCACGCCTCGGCTACGCCCGTTACCGACGGGAGACTCGTCTATGCGTCGTTCGGCACGCACGGACTCGTAGCTATCGACTACGACGGAAACATCGTCTGGCACGAGAAGATGCCGAAGCTCGACAACTACCACGGCTCCGCGGGCTCGCCTATCCTCTATCAGAACACCGTTATCTTGTATCAAGACCACCAGCAAGAATCGTTCGTGGCCGCGTTTCACAAGCAGGCCGGCAAAATGATCTGGAGGACGCAACGCGATACCCGCACCGGATGGGGCACGCCCGTGCTCATCCGTGCGGGTCGGCGCGACGAGCTCATCGTCTCGAGCCAGCACAAAGTCACAGCGTACGATCCGGCGACGGGAGCGGAGCAATGGTTCGTCACCGGGAACAAGTTCGAAGTCATCCCGACGCCTGTAGTGGGTCACGATCTCGTGTTCGCCTCGTCGGGCCGCGCGGGGCCGACACTCGCCATCCGACCCGGCGGGCATGGCGATGTCACCGACACCCACGTCGAGTGGCAGAGCCCGAAGGGCGCACCGTTCGTGCCGTCCGGCATCATCGTCGACGAGCAGCTCTATACGATCAACGACATGCAAGCCATCGTCACGAGCTTCGAAGCCACGACCGGCAAAGTCTTGTTCCAGGGACGTCTCGGCAACGCGCCCAAGGAAGGATTCTCCGCATCACCCGTGACAGTCGACGGCAAAGTTTTTTTCACCAACGACGAAGGCGAGACATTCGTGCTGAAAGCGGGTCCCGAGTTCGAGCTGCTTCACGTGAATCATCTCGGCTCGCGGACGCTGGCGTCACCGGCTCTCGTGGATGGACGATGGTATTTTCGTACGCAAAACGAGCTGATCTGTATTGGGAGCTAGCGGAGCGAGTCACTCCCAGAGTGCGTACGAGTAGTGGTCGTGGATGTTCGGGTCCTTGGTCACGAGAGGAGATCCATAAACCGCAGCCTCGGCGACGATGATCCGATCGAACGGATCATGGGTCCACAAGTGGCTGCTCGCCTCCGCGATGACGTCTTTGAACGGCGTGTCTGAGAGAGCAAGCCCGAGTCGTTTCGCAAGGTCTCGAAACATGCTCTCACCGGAATCGTAGACACGACCGATCTCACGCAGAAGGTCGATCTCGAAGATCACCATAGGGGACACGTACAGAGGGTCCCGCTCAGCGGCACGCAGTGCTGCACTCCCGAGCGCGTGCTTCCGACCGCCATAGAGCCAAACCGTTACATGCGTATCTAGATAGGTCCTGGACGCCATTGTTTCGACCAATCGATATGCACTAGATCTTCCGGATCACCCGCGATGGCCTCTGGCCTTTCGATCAAATTGTCCAATCGACTCGAGGTGACTTCCTCCGCCCGTACGATCTTGAGCTTCTTCCCGCGACGGTTGATTTCCACCGGGACCCCGGTTTCGAGAATTTCATCCAAGATCCGATAGACATTCTCGCGCAGCTTCGAAGCAGTAATCACCCGTTCCTCCTCTCGTACGTACGTATTATATAGCATCGTACGTATTTATTCAAGAGCCTCGGGATTGTTCGGGTTGTCTGCCTACCGCCGACAACTACAGCGCCAGAGAGAGGGCCACTAGCTCACGCGGACGTTCGCAAAACGGAGTCGAGGAGCTCGCGACGCCGGGTGGCGTCGGATACCATCCACTGGAGCGCGTACTCTAACGCTTCAAACGTCGTGCCGACCTTGACCATCTTGCGCGCGAGGTCCTCGGGATCCTTGCCAAAAACGATCCCGTCAAAAGGGATATAGAGAATCTTCGCGCCTTCGCTCGAGAGGGGGCGGTGCGTTGAGCCCTTACTGTAAAAGACGACGCGTCCGGCCGGGTAGGTCTCGATGACGCCCCCTTCCATATCAGCATCGAAGTACTCGCCGTCGACGACATAGCTGAACTCGCCGCCGGGATGGCAGTGCGGCCCTTGGTCGAGGCAGTTCGACGGCATGGCGAGCATCGTCGGCATGATGCGCGGCCCCTGATGGAAGAAATTCTCAAAACCGTCGGTGATCGCATCGAAGTCGAGCTTGGACGGATCGAGCTCGCGTGCGAGACCGACTCCGGAGTTGACAAATTTTTCGGTTCTGGTGACTTGAGAAAAACTATCGAGAAACGACATCACATCTCCAAAAGCAAAGAGCCCCGGCTCGCATTCCACGAGACCGGGGCTCCGGTAGCTTCGCGTCGGTGGCGTTGGGTCCCCCTGCAACATTCGCCGGGGGAAGCACCTTCACCCTCGCGAAGAGCGCTATCCCAACTAAGGGGACGCCACCTCCGCGGAAACTGTAGAACTACTCACTAGACCACCTCCCTTCCGGGCGTTCCAACGAACGACGGACCCAAACCCGTCCAGCTCACGGGGCCGCCCACAACCCAGCTAGGAGCTGCCGCACGGTAGTTCAACTACCGCACAGGGAGTCATTCCATAACTTCAAGATCTCTCAGGTTGAGCGTTTTGTCAATGCCTGTTATCAACATTCCGCATTTTCCGCTTCGGTCAAGGAGTCGAGCGTTTGGCTTCCTCGGCTTCGAGAGCTGGTAGCAACTCCTCGCGGACCCAGCGGTAATTTGGCTCCTGCTCGAGCGCTTTGTCGTAGTACGCCCGTGCTCGGTCGAACTCGCCTTTCTTCTCCATGAGCTGACCCATCCAGGCCTGGATCTCCGCATGCCCGCCGTTGGGCCACGGCTTGTCGCGGGCCTCTTCGTCGAAGAGCTTTAGTGCAAGACTCAATTCGGCTTCCGCTTTGTCGACGCCACCGCCGAATGCCGTCGGGCGAAACAGCCGGCTTAGACCCTGATGCATTACCGCTCGCGGGTTTTCCGGAGCGATTTCGCGTGCCCTCCGGTAGGCCTTATCCGCCCGAGGTCCGCGACGGATCGCACTCCACGCGCCGGTAATCAACCAACCGTTTACGGTTCCGTAAAGCGCCTGGGCCTCCGCGTCGTTCGGGTTCGCGTCGAGGATTCGCTTCAGCTCCCTCTCGGCGCTCTTCAGGAGGTTCTCGTACGGCTTGGAGCCTCGTTCATGAAAAAACGCCAGTCGCCAGCTCACATAGGCGACCGCGTAGGGCAAACGGACCTCCCGGTCCGCGGGATCGCTATCGAGTGCGTTGCGGAACTGGTCCGAGAGTCTCAGGAGAGTAGCTTCATCTCCCTCGATGACGGCTCGTTCCATCTCGCTAGCCGCAGCATTGAAATCGAGCACAGCCACTACGAGCAATGCAATACCGAGCACGAGTGCATCCTTCCCACGAAAAGACTAGTGCATGGACCCGCTGATCCTGTCGGTAATTCCGACGTCATTTTGGGTGCGGACAAGGCGCTCCGACGAATTCATATCTGGGTATTTGCCGCCTTCCGCAGCGAGCTTGTCGAGCGCGGAGGGATAGGCCGTAGGCCGAACTGCAACGATGCTCGCAGCGAAGTCAGCGCCGAAAAGGGCGAATTTACGGCAGGATCAGCGGGTTCGTGCACTAGAGCGAATAGGCGCGCGCGAGCGTCTCTCCATTTTCGATCTTGCGACGCACGCCTTCTTCCTTGGCCAAAAGCCCGTTCATCGCGCCCGCGACCTCGGCGACGGCCTCTTTCGGAACGACGATGACGCCGTCCACGTCGGCGACCACGACGTCACCGGGTCGAACCGACACGCCGCCGCAAACGACCGGAACGTCTGCCCCCACGGGGCGAATGACATCCCCGGGGCCGTACAACACCGTGCCTTTGGCGAACACCGGAAATCCGATGGCATCCATCGCACCGACATCGCGGCACCCGCTGTCGGTTACCGCGCCCGCCAGCCCCTGACGCTTGCACGCGAGTCCGATCAGATCCCCGAACATACTCAGTAGCTGATCGGTGCCGCTCTCGACAACCCAAATCGAGCCCGCTGCAGCCCGGTCCACCGGCTCGAAAACGAACTTGCGAATCGACCCCGCCGCGCTGCCTTCGCGGGCGAGCTCCCATTTCGTCGTAACCGCGGGGCCGACGATGGTTTTTCCAGGAGTCGTCACCGGTCGGATGTCGCGCGACATCGTCAACGCCCGGGGATCACGGCCGGCAGTCCTCAGGGCGTCCGCGGTCAAGCTCGCCGTCGCATCTTCGAGTCCCGAAGCTTGCGCCAGCGTAAGCCTCGGTGTACTCGCGAACGCTGCACTCGCAGCTAAAAGAGATCGTCGGGTCATTCGAGTCATTTCATCAGCTCCTTGTCACCAAGCCCTCGTTCTGCTAGATACTACCCCGAGGAGGACGCTATGAGCTTCACTCGTCGGGGCTTCATCAAACGATCGGCGACGGCCGCCGCCACCGTTTCCTTCCTGCAACAGCTGAGTGCCGACACCTGTGGCGCTGCGACGTCGCCGATCGACTTCGGCATGGGCTTCCCCGATGACGCGATCCGCCTCAATCGGAACGAGAATCCGCTCGGCCCGTCGAAGCGCGCCATCGAGGCCGCGATCGAAGGCGTACCGAAATCGAACCGATACGCGGACTCCATCCTCCTGCGGTCTTTGCTCGCGCGCCACCACGGTATCGATGAAGAATGGATCTTGGTGGGAACCGGCTCGGGGGAGCTCCTCAAGCTGGCGCCGCTGGTGGTAGCAAGAGACGGCGGCAACATCGTCTCGCCGCTCGAAACGTTCCGGACCACCCCGAGCTTCGCCGAGAAACTCGGAGCCGAGGTTCGTTGGAAGAAATTACGTCCGGACGCGAGCTACGATCTCGACGCGCTGCTAGCGGCCGTGGACGACGAGACGAAGATCTTCTACATCGTGCAACCCAACAATCCCACCGGGACTAGCCTCAGCAGCGACGACCTGCGCAAGATTGCGGACGCACTTCCGAAAGACGTTTTGTTCGTAGTCGACGAAGCGTACATCCATTTTATGGAAAACGGAGCGAGCGGCATCGAGCTTCTCGAGGAAGGCCGAACGAACGTTCTGGTCACGCGCACCTTCTCTAAGGCGTACGCGCTGGCGGGACTCCGCATCGGCTACGGCCTGGGCCATCCAGACATCATGCACCAGATCGCGCGCTTCGGCTGTGGCCCGACGAGCACCAACATGGCGGGCTTTGGCGCCGCGGTCGCGTCCCTGGAAGACGACGCCCACGTCCGCAAATCACGCGACTACATCCGCAAGACCCGAGCGCTCTACGAGAGAGAGCTCCAAAAGATGGGCCTTGCGACGATTGTCGGAGCACCGCCGTTCATCCTCGTTGAAATCGGAGACCGCGCGAAGCAAATCCGCGACGCACTGGTGGAGCAGAAAATCTTCGTCCGCCACGGCGGTGAATGGGACCTGCCGAACCACTTGCGTATTTCGTACGGGCTCGAGGAGGAGAACCAAACGTTTTTCAGCGCGCTCGCCAAACTCCTTTGAGCCAAAGAAGAGTTGAGCGCGGAGCTCGAGACGCTCCCGTGGGTAGGGCTAGAATGCACTCTGGAGGTAGGACCATGTTTCGATCGATCTGCGTTGTCGCCGTAACCCTTTCTGCTTGGAGCACCCTCGCACAGGTCTCACAACAGCGCCCCCCGGCCGCGACGGGTCAAGTGACGTTCTTGTATTTCAGCGACTTGGCCAAGGCCGACGCGTTCTATGGAGAGACGCTCGGGCTCGAGAAGGAATTTGACCTCGAATGGGTCAAAATCTACAAGCTCTCGCCGACCTCGTCCGTAGGGCTCGTCAACGCCACCGGCGGCGCTCACAAGCCCTCGGCGGACAAGCCTGTCATGGTCAGCATGGTCGTCGAAAAGAGTGAAGTCGATACCTGGTGGAAGTACCTGAAAGCCAAGGGGGTCGATGTCGGCGATAGCCCCGGTGCCGAAGGTGACGGCGCGGTGAGGGCATTCGGCTTCAAAGACCCCGAGGGCTACTCTCTCGAGGTCTTCGCGTGGGTCGACAAATGAATCTACCCGCACTGCTCGCTTTTCGTGCCGGTACCCGCGCGCGTGCCCGTGCCCGCCCTAGGGCACCATCTCACTAACCACCCCAAAATCCGCCGCCGCACCTGCGTTCCGAGGACCGACTCCACGTTTACCTCCCTCGACGTCCCTTGAGGCACGAATCTGCCGTTTCGTTTCGTCTACAGAGAAGAACCCAATGGGCCGGGGCACGAGCTGCCCCGGTCTTTTGCTCTGTTCGCAGGTCAGCGCGTTCGTTCATCTTTCTGGATCGCGGGTCGCTTTGTTTGGATCGTTCGAGCCGTCGCGCTGACAAAAAGTGCATAGAGTATTTCCATACCGTGTAGCTTTTTCCCCGCTCGCGCGAACGCGGACACGAGGATGCGGTCCAAATAGCCGCGCCCAGCGCGGGTTCAGCTACATGAGATTTTTTTGCTTTTGTTGGCCTGTTATTTGCATAATAGCCGGTTGTAAGGGAGCAAACTGTAGTATTGTTCCCAACTTTAGGACTGGCGTAAGGAAACGGGCAATGACTGACAACTGGGAGAGAGGGGACATCGAGATCGAAGCATCGGACTTTGCCGAAGGCCTGTACCACGAAGCGCAAGCTGACGGCGTTCCGTACGACGAAGATCTCGAGCCTTTCACAAAAGATCTGCCGAAGCTGGACTATTCGAGAAGCTGACCGGATCCGGCCCAAACGTCCAGCCCCCCTGGACTTAGCGGGTGCAAGACCCAACTAGCAGAATAAGTCTGCCTCGACACTACCGGGCAGTGTACACTGGTACCATCGTACCAGGAGTGCATTCATGGCCAAAAGAAACAACCCCGAAGTGCTCGTCGAGCGCGTGCAAACCGGGGTCCGCGTCGAAAAGCGAATCCTCAAAGTCCTCAAAGCACTCGCCGAGTACCACGACATCAGCCTCGGCGACCTCATCGAGGGAATCGTCCTTCACGCCTTCGATGGCCAATGTGCCTTCGAGGAAGAAAGCCTTCGAAAGATCGCCGATCTGAAGAAGGTGTACGAGCTCGACCTCGACGCCAGCCACAGTCACAACCTCCGCGAAAGCTGATTCTTCCACAACGGAGCTGCGCTGTGTCTGGGTGGTGAGCTTATCCAACGGTTGGGCGGTTGGAGACCTCGTTTTTGTCGTCCTTGCCGCGGGGGAAATGTTCCGCTAGAACGTCTCCGATTCTCTGGATTCCAGCGGAGAGTCCCTCGGCGAAGCCGTCGTGGTCGATTCTCTCGGAGATGAGCTCCGCGATGTCGCTCCAAAGCTCCGGCGCAACCTTCTTGTCGATGCCTTCATCGGCCACGATCTCGAAACAGCGTTTCTTCATCGCGACGAACACCAGCACGCCATTGCGGTTGTCGGTCGCGTCCATTCGGAGGCGGCGGAACATTCGTAGCGCTCTTTCGCGTGGCTTTTCGAGCGGGAGCAGGTTGTGAACGAGATGCACATGCACCTCGCCCGAGGTGCGGGACTCGGCTTCGTCGACCGCCGCGGCGAGCGAATCGAGTATCTCCTCGCTGAGGTCGTGCTTCAGACTCTTCGGAACCTTCATGCTACCAACTCCCGCTCGCGCCGCCGCCGCCGAAGCCCCCTCCTCCACCGCTGAACCCGCCGCCGCCGAACCCACCGCCACCGCCACTCCAGCCACCCCCTGATGTCGGGTGATAAGTCCAGCCCCCGGCGCCACCGCCTGGACCCGCACGGAACAAGCTCATCGCCACGAGCCCCAACACAGCCCCGAGCGGCACGCCCCACCACGCGAAACCGGTGAACACCAGGCCGAAGAAAGCCCCGAGTATCGCCGCGGCAAACGCTCCCATCGCGTTGCCTATAATCCCGCTCAAGAAGAACACGAGGAAGAGACCGCCCAAACTGATTCCGGGTCGCATGCGCCCCCTTGGCTGGGCGGACTCCGGTGGATATTCCTGGCGCGCAGCCAGCTCGAGACCCTCGATAGCCGCATTCAAGCCCCCGTAGTAGTCGCCTCGCCGGAACGCGGGCGTGATCCGCTCGCGAATGATGCGTCCGGCAAGGCCGTCCGGAATGACGGCCTCGAGCCCGTAGCCCACCTCGATACGCACCCGTCGGTCTTCGACGGCGACGAGTAGGACGATACCGTTGTCTCGCCCGGCCTGACCGATCTGCCAGGACTCCGCGACGCGGAAGGTATAGTCCTCGATGGACTCGCCCTCCAAGCTGGGCACGATCCCAATCACGATCTGCGTGGACGTTTCCCGCTCGAGAGTCTCGAGCCGGCTTGTCAGCCGGCGCTCCTCATCAGGCGAAAGAACATCGCCGAGGTCGACAACCCGGCCGGTCAGAGCAGGGACCGCCGATCCCTGCAGCAGCAGGCTGAGTCCCAGTATCCAGCTCCCAATCATCGGGGACAGGACCCGCGACTAGTGTCTCGTCTCAGAAGTTCTGTGCATAAAGCTCGAGGTCATTTTGTGCGCTGGCGAGGCGTGAATGCGATGGCATACCTGGGTATTTGCCGCCT